>CAUYXJ010000075.1:0-13995 GCA_963577065.1 Dehalococcoidia bacterium
CGAATGGACGCGATCATCCTCGTTGGGGGGCAGGGCACGCGGCTTCGTCCGCTCACCCTGACACGCCACAAGAGCCTCGTCCCGGTCGCCAATCAGCCCGCTATCCAGCACCTGCTCGACTGGCTCGCGGCCTCCGGAATTGAACGCGTGGTGCTCGCCCTTGGCCAAAACAACGAGGACCTCGTCGATGCCTGCCCGGAGGGCCAGCGCGGCAAACTTGCGATTACGCACGTCCTCGAGCGCGAGCGGCTCGAATCCGGCGGGGCGATCCGCAACGCTGCGCGAGCGGCCGGGGTTGAAGGCCGCTTCCTCGTGCTCAACGGCGACATCTACGCGGACTTCGATCTGAGCCGGGCCCTCGACGCGCACGCCGAGGCCGGCGCCCGGCTCACGCTCGCGTTGTGCCCGGTCGCCAACCCTTCCGCGTTCGGCGTAGCCGTCGTCGACGGAGACTCGATGGTCACTGGGTTCGTCGAGAAGCCGCCGCCAGGTACCGAGCGGAGCAACCTCATTAATGCGGGCGTCTGGGTGTTCGAGCCGGAGCTCGTGGACGAGATCCCGCCGGGGGTAGTCAGCGTTGAGGAGACGCTCTTCCCCTCCCTCGTGGGACGGGGGGCGGGTGTCCTCGGCTATCGCTTCGAAGGGCTCTGGGCAGACCTGGGCACGTCCGCGCGCTATCTGGAGCTCTCCTGCGCGCTCGCCCGGCGCAGAGGGACCTCTTTCGTCGCAGACGGTGCCTCGCTCGCGGGCGCGGCTACGGCGGAGGACTCCGCCCTCGGGACCGGATGCGTGATCGAGGCGGGCGCCTCGATCACGAAATCCGTTCTCTGGGAGGACGTGCGCGTCGGACCCGGCGCCCGCGTGAGTGACTCGATCCTGGCCGACGGCGTAGTCATCGGCCAGGACGCGGTGGTCCAGGGGGCGGTTCTGGGGAGGGGCGCGCACGTAGCCGCCGGCAGAACCGTCGCACCCGGAACGATGATCGAACCGAACGGCCGCTTCGAATGAGGATGCGATGACCGAGAACCCCGTTCATTTCGGGACCGATGGCTGGCGGGCGATCATGGGCGAAGCGTTCACGTTCGAAAACGTGCGCGCCTGCGCTCAGGCCACGGCAGACCACTTCGCGCAGAGCCGGGGACGCGGGCAGCCGCTGATTGTCGGCTACGACACGCGCTTCCAATCGGACGAGTTCGCCCTGGCTGTCGCCCGCGTGCTCGCGGGGAACGGCTTCGCCGTGCAGCTCGCGGACGGGCCCGCGCCCACGCCCGCGATCAGCTTCCGCATCATCGAGGTGGGTGCGGCGGGCGGCGTGATCGTCACGAGCAGCCACAACCCCTTCCGCTGGAACGGGATCAAGGTGAAGCCCCATTACGGCGGCAGCGCGAGCCCGGAGATCGTCGCCGATATCGAGGCGCGGGTGCCGGCGATCCTCGCCGACGCCGCGAAGCTGAAGCTCGCTCCGGCGGACTCCGACGCGATCACGCGTTTCGATCCAATCCCTGGCTACCTCGCGGGGCTCGGGCGCCAGGTCGATCTCGATCGCATCCGCGGGGCGGGGCTCCGCGTCGCCGTCGACCCGATGTTCGGGGCCGGCGCGGGCCTGCTGACGGAGCTGCTCGAAGGGGGCAGCACGCGCGTCGAAGAGATCCACACCGACCGCAATCCGCTATTCCCCGGGCTTCGCGCCCCGGAGCCGATCGCCTCGAATCTGGACGCCCTGCTCGCGCTCATGGCCGATGGCGGCTTCGATGCGGGCATCGCCAACGACGGCGATGCCGACCGTGTTGGCTTCGTGGATGAGCGTGGCGGCTACGTCGACCAGCTGCGGACGTTCGCCCTGCTCGTTCAGTACGCGCTGGGGGCGCGGGGCCTGCGGGGAGCGGTCGTGAAGTCGGTCACGACCACGGACATGGCGCGACTGCTCGCCGAGCACTACGAGGTTCCGTATTTCGAGACGCCCGTCGGCTTCAAGCACATCGGCCCGGTGATGATGCGCGAGGATGCGCTCATCGGCGGCGAGGAGAGCGGCGGCTACGGCTTCCGTGGCCACCTCCCGGAACGCGACGGCATCCTCGCCGCGCTCTACCTGCTGGACGCGATCGCCATGAGCGGGAAGCGTCCGACGGAGCTTTTGGACGAGGTCTTCGCGATCACCGGACCGCACTTCTATGAGCGCATCGACCTCGAACTGGCGCCCGGCGCGAACGCCGCCGTGAAGGCGGCGCTCGACGCCGCCTCGCCGAGCGAGTTCGCCGGCGTCGCCGTCACCAGCCTCGACACGACCGATGGCTGGCGCTTCATGCTCGAAGACGGCTGGCTCCTCTTCCGCCTCTCCGGCACGGAGCCCCTCCTGCGCATCTACACCGAGCTGCGCAACGAGGCGAAGGTCGCGCCCGTGATCGCGGCCGGCCGGGCGTTGGTAGGGTCGGCGGCGGGGTAGCCTGAACCGGAGCGGTGGGCTAGCGGACGTAGACCGTCTTGTCGATAGCGCGACGATAGTCGCTCTCCTCTAATCGGTGGCACCACACGTTCTGTCCCGATACGCGGAGTGGCCTGTTGGCACCGACCGTGTGCCAGGCAGCGACCTCGGCGGTGACGCCGAGGCCAGGGCGCGCAAGTACAAGCTCCAGTGCAGGGACCAGGTCTGTGTCCGTCGAGAAGATGATCCCCACGTCGAAGGCACCATCGACGGCGCCTGCTACAAAGTCGATCGCCAGGCTGACATCGATTCCCTTCTCCTGAGCCGGCCGAGTGGGGTAGTTCGGTGGGTACCGGAGTGTCCTCTCGATCACCGTACCGCCGTTCGCGATCCAATAGGCGGTCTGACGGCGCGCGGCCGCGTAGCCTTTGGGGTCGCGATGTTGGGAGGGTCTCCCGGCGTATACACGAACGTCGCTCACGATGCGGGGGATTTCGGCACCGGGAGGGAGTGCGCGGTCGCAGATCAACTGTGCCAGGCGGCTTGGGTCGATTTGCCCGAAGGAGCTGGGATCGGAGGGCCGGCAGAAGGCTTCTCGGGCGGTCATGTAGACGTTCTGGTAGTCCACGAACAACGCAACTCGGGCAGACATCGAGCGGAGCCTATCGCCTGGGGCGTCATGGGGACAAAGAAAACCCGCCAGTGCGTCCCCCGGAGGAGACGGACGGCGGGGAGCATTGGGGCCAAGGCCCATCGGGATCGTCGACATCGGAGGGCTCCGAGTCAAGATCAGGTTCCTTAGCCATTTCGGAAGGTACCGCCTCGCCAGGTGATTTCGGATCCCCAGCTGACCCGCGCCTTCGGCGCAGCCCGCGTCCCGAGGCGCGAGGAACCCCCCACTTCACGTAACGGCTGGTAGCGCCCTACACTCGCTGCAGGCTCATTGGAGATCGCGGCTTACCGGCTGCGCTCCGCTCGCCAGCCGTTCAGGACGAGGCACCCCGCCGAACCCTGGACCGCCACGACCGCACGGCGTGGCAGGCAACGGTCGACCCCCACCGGGGACCAGACCGAAACTCTCGAGCCGACGGAAGGACTCAGACCATGGTTCGGATGACGGGATCCCAGATCCTGCTGGAATGCCTCCAGCGGGAGGCGGTGACGACCATCTTCGGCTACCCCGGCGGGGTGGTCCTGCCCCTCTACGACACGCTCCCGCAGTTCCCCGCGATCCGGCACGTGCTCGTGCGTCACGAGCAGGGCGCCGCGCACATGGCCGACGGCTACGCGCGCGTCTCGGGGGAGGTTGGCGTCTGCCTCGCAACGAGCGGGCCGGGCGCGACGAATCTCGTGACGGGCATCGCGACATCGTTCCTCGACTCGACGCCGATGGTGGCGATCACCGGGAACGTCGCCCGCACGCTCCTCGGCAAGGACGGCTTCCAGGAAGCCGACATCACTGGCATCACGCAGCCCATCACGAAGCACAACTACCTCGTGATGCGCGCCGAGAACATCGCCATGGCCGTGCGCGAGGCGTTCCACATCGCCCGTACGGGCCGCCCCGGGCCGGTTCATATCGATATCCCCAAGGACGTGTTCCAGGAAGAGGCTGAGTTCGAGTGGCCTGAACAGCTCAGCCTGCGGGGCTACAAGCCCACGACGAAGGGCCACGCGGGGATGATTCGGCGGGCCGCCGAAGCCATCAACAACGCGGAGCGGCCGATCATCATCTCCGGCCACGGCATCATCTGGGGCGATGCCACGAACGAACTCGTCGAGCTCGCGGAGAAGGCGCAGATTCCCGTGATCACGACCTTCCTCGGCATCGGCGGCTTCCCCGAGACGAATCAGCTCAGCTACGGCTTCCTCGGCATGCACGGGATGTACCACGCGAACATGGCGGCGGACGGTGCCGATGTTGTCATCGGCATCGGCATGCGTTTCGACGACCGCGCGATGGGGCGTTTCAACGACTTCAACCCCGGCGCGACGATCATCCATATCGACATCGATCCCGCGGAGATCGGGAAGAACCTGCCGACCGCGATCCCCGTCGTCGGCGACGTCAAGCGCGTCCTCCCCGAGCTCACGCAGCGGATTGAGCCGGTCGACCGGTCCCGCTGGATCGCCTGGATCGACAACGTCCAGGACGAGCACCCAAGCCTTGAGATCCGCGAGACGCGGCGGCTGCTCCCGCAACAGATCATCCGCTCCCTCTACGAGGAGACGAACGGCAGCGCCACCCTCGTCACGGGCGTGGGCCAGCATCAGATGTGGGCGGGGCAGCACTACTTCTACGATGGGCCGCGCAAGCTCGTCTCCTCCGGCGGCCTGGGCACCATGGGCTTCGAGCTCCCCGCGGCGATCGGCGCCCAGATCGGCGCTCCCGCCTCCGAGATCTGGGCGATCTGCGGCGATGGCGGCTTCCAGATGACCATGCAGGAGCTCGCCGTCTGCGTCGACGAACGCCTGCCGATCAAGATCGCGATCATGAACAACGGCTACCTCGGGATGGTGCGCCAGTGGCAGGAGCTCTTCTACGACGAGAACTTCGTCTCGGTGTCCGTCACCCAGCCGGACTTCTGCAAGCTCGCGGAGGCCTACGGCATCAAGGCCCTGCGTGTCGAAACGAAGGCCGAAGTGCTTCCTGCGATCCAGGAAGCACGCGCCTACGACCAGGGCCCCATTCTGATCGATTTCCGCGTCGATCAGGACGAGAACGTCTGGCCGATGGTGCCCGCGGGCGCCGCGCTCTCGGAGACCATCGAGATCCCGGAGAAGGAGCTCGCACGATGACGTCGAGTAACGGCGCGCGCCCCGCCCACCACACCGTCGTCGCCATCGTCGAGGACAAGCCCGGCGTCCTTCAGCGCGTCGCCGGGCTCTTCCGCCGGCGCGGCTTCAACATCGAATCCCTCGCTGTCGGTCATAGCGAAACCGAAGGCCTCAGCCGGATGACGATTGTCGTAGATGGCTCGAGCGCGCCCGTCGAACAAGTCGAGAAGCAGCTGTACAAGCTCATCGACGTGATCAAGGTGAGCGACCTCACCGAGGAAGACGCGATCAGCCGCGAACTGGCGCTGCTGAAGGTGCGCTGCAACAACCTCAACCGCCACGAGCTGCTCGATATCGCCAACGTCTTCCGCGCGGACGTGATCGACATGGCCACGAACTCGCTCATCATTCAGATGGCCGGGGACGAGGACAAGATCGACGGCCTCGTCCAGATGTGCGAGCCCTACGGCATCCGCGAGCTCACCCGCACCGGCACCGTCGCGATGGCGCGTGGCACGAAGACCACGACCGTGCACGAAGGAGAGCCCGAAGCGATCGCGCGCGTCCACCAGAGCCAGGGCCGGCGCGTCGAATCGAAGGAGCTGCCCTTCTCCTCCGATTGATTTCAACGGCGCCGAGACGGCAGCGTCTGGGCGTTCTTGCACCGGCCTAGGGTGCTGGTGATTGATTTTGAGGGCGCCACGATAGTTCCTGTCGGGACGGTTGCGGCCGACTCAGGTGAAGGTCGTGGGGTCGGTGCGGGGTTTCGGAGCGGCTTAGTCCAGCTCGACGAGCAGAGCGCCGGACCCGACTGTTTGGTCAGGGCGAACGTGGACGGCGCGCACGGTCCCTGCGGCCGGCGCGGTGATCGCGTGCTCCATCTTCATTGCGTCGAGGACGACGAGGACCGTGCCCGCGGGCACGGTCTCGCCCTCCGCGACATGCACGACGAGGACGCGCCCCGCGAGCGGGGCACGAACCTCGCTCGCACCGCCGGCCGCGGCCTGGGCGCGCGGAGGGAGCGGCGGTGGGGGCGCGAGCCGAACGCCGAAGATCGCCGCGCCACAATCGAGGAGGATCTGCCCACTGCGCTCGCGGACCGCGTCGACCTTGGTTCCCGTCCCCCCGATGAGCGCGACCGGCCGTCCGGCTTTCGCGACGGCGCGCGCGTAGCTCACGGGCTCACCCTCGACCACAGCCGCGCCGTCACAAGCGATCGAGACGACGCGGACCCCCGCGCCGTCGTCGAGCCAGACGCTGCGAGGCCCGGCGCCGAGCCACGCCGACCCCCCGAATCCCAACCCCTCCTCCTCCAGAAGTAGGAGGGCCGCAGCGACGAGCGCCTCCGGCGGCGGGCGCGCCGCATCGAGGAGCGCGGGCAGCTCGCGTTCGAGCCACTGGATTGTCGCAGCGCCGGCCACGAAGCTGGGGTGGCTCACGATCGCTCGGTGGAGCGCCAAGTTCGACGCTATCCCCTCGATCCTCGCTCCCGCTAGCTCAGCGGTGGCCCCGCTCCGCGCTGCTTCTCGGTCCGAACCGCGGACGATCAGTTTGGCGACGAGCGAGTCGTACTCGGCGGGGACGGTGTCGCCGGCCTCGTAGCCGCTATCCAGGCGGGCCGCCGTCGCGGTTCCGCCGGACAGGTCCACGAGCCGCCCAGGGGAGGGGAGGAAATTGTGCCACGGGTCCTCGGCGTTGAGCCTGAACTCGATCGCGTGGCCCTCAAAGGCGACATCCTCTTGAGCGAAGCCGAGCGGCTCGCCGGCAGCGATCCGCAGCTGCTCGGCGACGAGGTCGAGGCTCGTGACGGCCTCGGTCACGGGATGCTCGACCTGGAGGCGGGGATTCACTTCGAGGAAGTAGAACGGCCTGCGGCCACGCTCCTCCGGGGCGCCGACTAGGAACTCGACCGTGCCCGCGTTCACGTAGCCGGCCGCCTCCATCAGGCGGAGGGCAGCCGACGTGAGCTCGGCGCGAAGGGCGGAATCGACGATGGGGCTCGGCGCCTCCTCGATCAGCTTCTGGTGGCGGCGCTGGACGGAGCAGTCGCGCTCGCCCAGGTGGACGGCGTTGCCGTGGGCGTCGGACAGGATCTGGACCTCGACGTGATGCGCCTCCTCGACATAGCGCTCGATAAACACGCGCCCATCGCCGAAGGCGGCCTCCGCCTGGCGGCGGGCGCCCGCGATCGCCTCCGCGAGGTCGTCGCCCTCACGGACGACGCGCATCCCCATCCCACCGCCGCCGCCGCGTGCCTTGACCATCACCGGTAGGCCGATCTCCGCCGCGGCTGCGATCAGCTCCGCCTCGCTCTCGCCGGAGGCGCCGGGAATGACGGGCACGTCGTTCGCGATCGCAAGATCGCGTGCCGCGATCTTGTCGCCGAGAATGCGCAGGGCCGTGGGCGAGGGGCCGATGAAGGCGAGGCCCGCCGCCGCGCAGGCCTCGGCGAACGCTGCGCTCTCGCTCAGGAAGCCGTAGCCGGGATGGACCGCCTCGCAGCCCTCGGCCTTGGCGGCTGCGATCACGGCCTCGATGTCGAGGTAGGTCTCGGCCGTGGTGTGGCCTTCGAGCAGCACTGTTGCGTCGGCCCGCCGCGCGGCGCGGCTGTGACGGTCCGGCACCGACGTGACCAGCGCCGAACGCACGCCGAGCTCGCGCAAGGTGCGGATGACGCGCACGGCGATCTCGCCCCGATTGGCGACCAGCACGGAGGCGAACATGCGCGCATTCTAGTGGGGGGCCGCGGGGGTGCCGGATGTTGATGAGCGTTTCGGCTGGCGCCAACGGGCCTCAAGACCCGCAGCGCCCGCCGTGCCCACCGGCGACTCCCGTGGTGGCGTAGCGATAATCCGGCGACCAGACGACATCTCCTGTCGAGCGGGGGAGGACAGACGCCCACTCAAGTGTGTCAAGGTCGAGGAGCGCGAGGGCGCCGAAGCCCCCGCCGGTACCAAGGAGGCCGGCAGGCGCCAGCTTGACCCAGCTGTGCAGGTTGAGTTCGACGACCTCCCCGCTGGCGCGGTCGAGGAAGCGAATGGTGCCAGACTCGAAGTCGCAAAACTCGTGGGCCCAGACGACAAAGCGCTCGTTTGCCGCGAAAGCCCAGCCAGCATGAGCGTCGAACGTGGCGACGTACGTACTCCGAGCCGTGTCGATGTCGACCAGGTACAGGTTCACGAGGGCTTCGCTGTCGTCTGTCTGCTCGCCCGCTGGTGGCGTGGTCTGCGCGATCGCGGAGGCCGCTACGATCTCCTGCGGGCCCGCGAACTGCGCGCTCGAAGCGTTGAGGGTCAGCAGGGACGTGCCGGAGGTCGTGTCCTCGATGCGGTAACGGTTGGTCCCCTCGGGACCGGGGCCGGACCAGAGGGCGAGCGAGCCCTGGCGCCCGGGCACGGACTCCTGCGGGCCAGGCACTCCTTCGAGCACCGTTTCTTCCCCGGTGGCCGGGTCGTAGAGGAGCAGGTTTGGGCGGACTTCGACGAGCACTCCGCGCTCATCGAGAGAGAGGATGCGGGGCGGCGCTTCGCCGCTGGAGCCGTCCAGTGTGAACGTGTCCAGCACCCGCCGCTCCTGCGTCTCCAGGTCGAGCAGGCTCAGGGTCCACGTGGACCGGCGGCGTTCGCTCAGGACGGCGAGTGGCCCTTCAGGGCCGAACCTGAGGACCGTGAGGGAGGCCGGGCCCAACGCCGTGATCTCGTGCGTCTCGAGGTCTAGAACGGCGAGTTCGGCCGTCTCGGGATCGTCTGCCAATCGGGTCCAGAGGAGGTACTGCGAGTCGGGGCTGAAGCGACCGAGGCTCCCAGGCCCGTAGTCCGTGACGGTCCCGGCCTCGATGTCATAGAGGCGCATGCTGCCGTCCTGCGGATCGGCGACGTCGAAGGCGGAGGGCGGTTTCGGGGGCACGGTGAGCGTGCGGTCGACGATGGTCTCGCGGGGTTCGTTCGGCAGCTCGACCTCCGGCGGCGGGGTTGCCGTCGGTGTGGGGGTCGGCGAGGCGATGGTGGTTGGGGGTCGCTCCGTCGCTGCTGCGGCGATGGTGGCCGTAGGCGTGTCGGCTACGACCGTTGGCGTGGGTGTCGCCTCGCCCCCGCCGCAAGCGGCGGCGAGCGTCACGACGCCGAGGGCTGCGACGGCTACTCCGGGCGCCTTCATCAGTGGGCTCAGCTTAGGCGCCTCCGGCCCGAGGCCCGTGATCGCGGCTACGGCGCTTGCGCAGCCCGCTCGGCCCACGCGCGGAGGAGCTCGGCGTCTTCGAGGATCTCGGCCGGGACCTGGAAGTTGCGGTCGACGGTGCGAGGTCCGTGGGGCCGGCCGGGGCTGCAGTGCCGGCATGTCGCGCGCGAGGTACTCCGCGCGGCTCTCGTCGTCCGTGCGGAAGTAGAGGTGGCCGTCGAAGATGGCGCCGAAGAACTTCTTGCCGAGATAGAGCCCGTGACCGCGGAACATCGGCCGGCTGCGAACCCGCAGCGGCTACAGCTGAGCGAGCACGAGGTCGCGCAGCTGTAGCCGCCATCGCCGCAGTCTACGGCTCACGCGCAGGGGCGCTGGGCGCGAGCCGCTCCGGCGAGCAGCCTCGCTGCCTACATTCGAAAGACGCCCCAATCCGTCTTTGGGATAGGGGCGTTGAGCGCGGCGGAGATGCCCATCGAGAGGACGCGGCGGGTGTCGAGCGGGTCGATCACGCCGTCGTCCCAGAGCCGCGCCGTGCTGAAGTAGGGCGAGCCCTCACGGTCGTAGCGCTCCAGGGTCGGGGCACGGAAGTCGCGCTGCTCTTGGTCGCTGAGCGTCTCGCCCCGGTCGAGGCGCACCTGGAGGAGGACGTTCGCGGCCTGCTCGCCGCCCATCACGCTGATGCGCGCGTTCGGCCACATCCAGAGCTGGCGCGGTGAGTAGCCGCGGCCGGCCATCGCGTAGTTGCCGGCGCCGAAGCTGCCCCCGATGACGACCGTGAACTTGGGCACGGCCACGCTCGCGACGGCGGTGACCATCTTCGCGCCGTCCTTGGCGATGCCCGCGTTCTCGTACTGGCGCCCAACCATGAAGCCGGTGATGTTCTGGAGGAAGACGAGGGGCACGCGCCGCTGGCCGCAGAGCTGGACGAAGTGCGCGCCCTTGAGCGCGCTCTCCCCGAAGAGGATGCCGTTGTTCGCGACGATGCCGACGGGGAAGCCCGTGATGCGTGCGAAACCGCAGACGAGGGTGCTGCCGTAGCGCGCCTTGAACTCGTGGAAGCGCGAGCCGTCGACCAGACGAGCGATGACTTCGCGCACGTCGTAGGTGCGGCCGTAATCCGGCGGGACGATGCCGTAGAGCTCGTCGGGGTGGTGGATGGGGGGCGCCGGTTCCGTCAGCTCCCAGGGCGGGGACTTGGTGGCGGGGATGCTCGCGACGATGCTGCGGACGATGCCGAGCGCTTCGCCATCGTCGTCCGCGAAGTGGTCGGCGACGCCGCTGATGCGGGTGTGGACGTCCGCGCCACCGAGCTCTTCGGCGGTCGTCTCCTCTCCTGTGGCCGCCTTCACGAGCGGCGGGCCGCCCAGAAAGATCGTGCCGGTACCGCGTACGATCACGGTCTCGTCGCTCATGGCGGGGACGTAGGCGCCTCCAGCCGTGCACGAGCCCATGACGGCGGCGATCTGGTAGATCCCCTGCGCGCTCAGGCGAGCCTGGTTGTAGAAGATGCGGCCGAAGTGGTCCCGGTCGGGGAAGACATCGTGCTGGAGCGGCAGGAAGGCCCCACCCGAATCGACGAGGTAGATGCAGGGGAGATGGTTCTGCTCGGCGATCTCCTGGGCGCGGAGATGCTTTTTGACGGTCAGGGGGTAGTAGGAACCGCCCTTCACCGTCGCGTCATTCGCGACGATCACGCACTCGCGGCCGGCGACGAGCCCGATGCCGGTGACGATGCCGGCCGCGGGCACGTCGTCGTCGTAGACGCCCTCGGCGGCGAGCGGGCTCAGCTCGAGGAAGGCGCCGTCGGGATCGATCAGGCGCTGGATTCGCTCGCGCGCGAGGAGCTTGCCGCGCTCGCGATGGCGGGCGACGTAGGCCTCGCCGCCCGCTTCCTCGACTTGCGCCAGCCGCGCGCGCAGGTCCGCGACGAGCGCGAGATTCGCCTCGCGGTTCTCCTTGTAGCGCGCATCGAGCACGTCGACGGCGGTGGGCAGCTCGGGCAGGTCTTCCCAGGGCATGGGCGGCAGCGTACGCGGCGGGGTGGGGCGCGGCGAGGGCTACACTTGCGAGGTGGTCGACTGCGTTGAGCTCATCAACGCCGGACGAGAAGGCGCTAGCCTTGAGTACAAGCGGTCCGCAGACTGGGGTGACCTTCGCCTGGGAGTTATTCGCACGGTCCTTGGGATGGCGAACACTCGAGATGGCGGAAGTATTGTGATCGGGGTGGAGGAGCAGAATGGCCGGTTCACTCCGTCCGGAGTCGCTCCCGACCATCTCGCGCGCTTCCCGACAGAGGAGGACCTCCAGGCCGCGGTGAAGGGATTCGCCGAACCCTTTGTCGCAGTGCTTCTTGATCGGTGCGAAGATGATGGCAGGACCTTTCTGGTGATCTCTGTGCCAGAGTTTGCGAGTGAACCAGTCCTTTGCAGGAAGAGCGAGGGACAACGGCTCCGAGAAGGAGCGCTCTACATACGCTCTGCGCGTAAACCGGAAACCACCGAGGTTCGTACGCCGACCGATATGCGCGAGTTGATCCGGCTCGCGACCGAGAAGGCTGTGGAGAGCAGGTTCAAGGAGCTCAGCCGCGCTGGTGTCCGATTCGAGCTGCCGGGCGCCGCCACTCGCGAGGCGGAGTTCCGGAGCGAGCTAGGAGAGCTTTGATGGCGATAGCACCGACGGGAACGGCCGACCTCCCGGTTCCGGTCCTGGAGGGCGCGCATTGGCGCGTCGTTGTTCGCCCCGGGACCTTCAAGAGTGAAAGGATCCCGACACTCGCCGAGTGCTGGCTGATCGTCGAGCGGTCGCGAGTGGCGCTGAGGGGCTGGGACTACCCGCACGCTGACGATGCCGGTCGGGGACAAGGCAACGGTTGGATCGGGTCCTGGGTCGATTGGCGTAATCATGTGGAATACTGGCGGCTCCATCAGAGTGGCCAGTTTCTGCACCTTTCGGCCTTTAGCGAGGACGAGGTGAAGGAGGACGCTCTCCGGCGCGTGATGGAATGGGCGTGGAGCCTCCCGGACGGGCTCACGCCAACGGGTCACGTGGAGTTCATCGGCGCCCTTTACCGACTCACCGAGATCTTCGAATTCGCGGCCAGATTGGCGACCGCGGGAGTGCTGGATGAGCATCCAGTCATTGAGGTCGGGATGAGAAGGATCAAAGGCCGGGTGCTCATGTCCACTGATTCAGGTCGCGTGGGGTTTGGCGAGATCTTTCAGGCCAGCGAGGATTCTCTAGGACGCGCATGGGAAACCACGTCGCCCGATTTGATCGCAAACTCAGCTCGCCTTGCGGTCGACGCTACGGTCTGGTTCTTCGAACGTTTCGGTTGGCAGGATCCGCCGAGAGGAACGCTCGAGCGTGAGCAGGCTGAGTTCCTTGCCCGGCGTACCAGGCGATCCTGATCGCCTAACCTACGAAGGCGGTGACGAGCGCGATAGTCGCGCTGGTGAGCAGCAGGGCGATGACCGCCCGCCGGAACCAGCGCTCGCTCGTGCGGCCCACGAGGAGGTAGCTGGCGACGCTGCCGGCGGCGATTCCCGGTAGACCCGCGAGCACCCCCCAACCGACGTCGCCATCGACGCGCCCCGCCGCGGCGAAGATGGCCACCGCGATGACCCCGCTCGCGGCGAAGTAGGCGGAGATCGTCGCGCGGAATTCGTCGGCCGGCCAGCGCAGGCCCTGGAGATAGATGATGACGGGAGGCCCGGCGGTGCTCGTGCTCGTGCGCAGCACGCCGCTGGCGATCCCGACGGTCGCCGCGAGCGCGGTGCCGCCGCTGAGGGTGAGGCCGCGGGCGAGGATCAGGGTGGACGCGATGACGGCGATCGCGATGAGTGCCTGCAGGAGCGCTTCGTCGGCGACGAGCAGCACTGCAAGCCCCAAGGGCATGCCGGCGAGCGAGGCGATCAGGAGGACCCAGGCCGTCCGCCAGACGATCTCTCTGCGCAGGCGGAAGGCGACCATCGCGGCCACGATCCCTCCGAGCGCGGTCACGATGACCACGGTGTCGCTCGCATCCAGGATGAGGAGGAGCACCGGTGCCAGGAGGAGCGCAAAGCCGAAGCCGGTCACGTGTTGGGGCGTCGAAGCCAGTGCCGCGAAGACCGCGACGAGGCCGAGATCGAGGGCGCTCACGCCCGCCGCCTGGGACGGTTGACGGCGCCTCGGCGCGGCCACATCGTAAGCGCATGGACGTAACCAACGAGCTCATGGTGCGTGGCATCGTTGTCGGCGTGTTCGCCGAGAACTGCTGGGTGGTCGGGAACCGCCGTACCGGCGAGGCGATCTGCATCGATCCCGGGGACCAGCCGGACGAAGTGCTGGCCCTCGCCAAAGACATGGGCGTGGCGATCAAAGCGATCGCGAATTCGCATGCGCACGTGGACCACATTCTCGGTGTTCGTGGCGTCCAAGCGGCGACGGGCGCGACCTTCCTCCTGCACGAAGCCGATCTCGATCTCCTCCAGAACGGGTGGCGCGGCGCGGCCGCCCAGTTCGGCATCGATGAGGGCCAGGGGCCACCGGACCCCAGCGGCTTCGTCACCGCGGATGACGACGTCGAGGTCGAGGGATTGAAGCTGAGGACGATCACCACCCCAGGCCACACGCCGGGC
>CAUYXJ010000076.1:0-13900 GCA_963577065.1 Dehalococcoidia bacterium
AACCCACTCGGGAGCGGAGACGGTATGACCGCACGAAGCGTCCGCTGCCCCGTTGCAACGACGCTGGACCTCGTGGGCGATCGCTGGACGCTCCTGATCGTGCGCGACCTGCTACGAGGCGAGACCCGCTTCAGCCAGCTGCGACGCGCCGTCGAAGGGATCACGAGCAGCGTGCTTTCGGACCGCCTGAAGCTGCTCGAACGCGAGGACCTGGTCGAGCGACGCCTCTACAGCGACCACCCGCCGCGGGCGGAGTACCTCCTCACCGCGAAGGGGCATTCGCTGGGTGTAGTCGTCGGCGCGCTCGCCAGCTGGGGCGAGGAGCATACCGATCACGACCTCACGATCGTCGATGACCGCTGCGGGCACGGCGTCGATGTCGTCTATCGCTGCCCAACCTGCGACCGCTCCGCGCCGCGTTCGCAGATTCGGATCGTTCCGGCCTGAAACGGTCGCGAATCTGAGGGCTCCGGGTTTGCTCGCCCTTGGGAGAGCCCCGTATCCTGTTCGTTTGAGATAGTCCCCAACCCGATTTGGAGCGAGTGCGTGCACACCATTGGCCTCACTGGCGGCATCGCCAGCGGGAAGTCGACCGTCGTGGAGTTCTTCCGCGAGCAGGGCGTCTCCGTGATCGATGCCGATATCCTCGGCCACCGGACCTATGACCCCGGGACGGCGACGTTCGCGGCAGTCGTCGCCGCCTTTGGCGACGAGCTCGTCGCCAAGGACGGCACCATCGACCGGCGCGTTCTCGGGGGCAAGGTCTTCGGCAAACCGGAGGAGCTCACGCGTCTGACCGACATCGTCTGGCCGGGCATCCGTGCCCTCGCTTCCGAGGAGCTCTCGGCCCTCGAGGTCGCGGGCAATCAGCTGGTGGTACTCGAGGCGGCGGTCCTTTTGGAGGCGGGTTGGGAGGACATGGTCGACGAGATCTGGGTCACGACTGTGGCGGTCGATGTCGCGGTCGCACGGCTCGCCGAACGAAATGGCCTCGACGAGGCGGCCGCCCGCGCGCGCATCGATTCGCAGCTTGCGAACGCCGATCGCCTTGCCAAGGCCGATGTCGTGATCGAGAACAACGGCACTCGCGAAGAACTGGCGGCCAGCGTACGCGAGGCCTGGGACGCCCTGAGCGCACGCACCGGAACGGAAAGGAGGCAGACGATTGGCTGACTCACTGATTGCAGCGACGGCCCCTGGGGGCCTGGTCCTCGCCGCCGAAGAGTTCACGATTCGGGAAGAGCCTTACTACCTCCCGCTCTCCGACGAGATCGGGCTTTTCGAGGCCGCCTACGCCCAGCGCATCCCCGTGCTCCTGAAGGGCCCGACCGGCTGCGGCAAGACCCGCTTCGTCGAGTACATGTCCTGGCGCCTCGGGCAGCCCGTGACGCGCATCTCCCAGGGTGGTGACGCGGCGCCGGCGGAGGGCCCCCGGCCGTTCGTGACCGTGGCCTGCCACGAAGACCTCACCGCGAGCGACCTCGTCGGCCGCTACCTGCTCGATACGGACGGAACGCGCTGGATTGATGGCCCGCTGACGCGCGCCGTCAAGGCGGGCGCGATCTGCTACCTCGACGAGGTGGTGGAAGCGCGCAAAGACACGACGGTCCTGATTCATCCCCTCACCGACTACCGCCGGCTCCTCCCGATCGAGAAGCTCGGCCAGGTGGTGGAGGCGGCGGATGGCTTCCTCCTGGTGATCTCGTACAACCCGGGCTACCAGAGCGCGCTCAAGGATCTCAAGCACTCAACCCGGCAGCGTTTCATCTCCGTCGAGTTCACCTACCCGACCCGGGAGCAGGAAGCCGCGATCATCACGCACGAGTCGGGCGTCGCCCTCGAAGTCGCCATCGAGTTGGCGAAGCTCGGGGAGAAGGTGCGTAACCTCAAGGAGCACGGCTTGGGCGAGGGCGTGAGCACGCGTCTCCTGATCTACGCCGGTCGCCTGATCGACAAGGGGATCTCGCCGAGAAGGGCCGCCCAGGTGGGGGTCACCTGGGCCCTCACCGACGACCTCGAGATCCAGCGCAGCATCGAAGAGGTCGTGACTTCGATCTTCGAATGAGCCCTCACGCGGTATCTCTCACCGGCCCCAAGAAGCTTCTGCGGCTCTGTGCGCGGAGGGTTGCGGCATGAGGGTCGGCATCGTTTCCGATATCCACTGCAACCTCCCCGGTCTGGAGGCGGCGCTCGATCACCTGGGAGCCATCGATGAACTGCTCTGCGCCGGCGATGTCGTCTACCAATACCGCTGGTCGAACGAGGTGGTCGCGCTCTTGCAGGAGCGCAACGCGCGCGTCGTCCTCGGGAACCACGACGACACGATCCTGGGCCGCCATGGCGCGCGCGCCCTCGCGGGCGAGCACGTGCGCGGCGATCTCGTGAGCTGGCTCCGCGGCCAGCCGTACGAGATCGAGGCGTCGGTCGCCGGCCGGCGCTTCACGATGGCGCACAGCTCACCCTGGGGCGGCTGGGACTACCACTATCCCCACGATCCCATCTGGGCGGGCGCAGCGGACCTCGAGCAGGACGTGGTCGTGGTCGGTCACACGCACGTGCCGATGGCCGAACGCTACGGCAGCACCCTCGTAATCAATCCCGGCTCGGTGGGCGAGGCTCGCCACCCCGGGAACGATTACCAGCTCTCCTGTGCCGTTTGGGACACCGCAAGCGACGAAGTCACGTTTCACGAATACCCCGACCCCGCGAGGGTCCAGCGGCTCAGCATCACCCCGAGGAGCGCCTCATGAGCGTCGGCATCCAACTCATCGTCCGCAATCGCGCCCGCTTCGATGGCTTCCCGGAGCCGCTCCTGGAGTCGTTCGAGGCAAGCGTCCGCGCCCTCGAGCCACGCTTGACGCCCACCCAGCTCCAGGGCTGGACGCAGGGTGGCCTGGACCTGATGGCCATCAGCCTGCGCTCCTGGGAGGCCGCCGCGGAGTACTTCAAGGCCGGCCCGCAGATGCCCGCGAGCACCCCTTGGGAAACCTACGAGCAGCTGGGCCGAGAAGCGAACGGGATGATCGAGCAGTCCGCTCCCCTCGCCGTTTCGTTTCTCCGCAGCGCACCCGCGACCCTCGCCGAGATCGGCCCCTCCCATCTTGCGCAGTGGGCGGACCTCGGCCGCCGCCTCTATAAGGGCAACTGGAAGAGCTCGTCGCTAGCCGCGCAGTTCTACGACGCCGGCCCCGCGCTGTTCGAGGCGGTACGCGTGAGCCAAGCGGGCCGCCTCGTCCTCTTCTTGGACGAGCTCGCGCGTCACTCCTACGAGCTCGCGGCCGCCTGTCTCGCCTCAGCCCCCGAGGTCCTCGGCCGCCTCGACACGGCGGACCGGGTGCCCTTCCTCACCTTCGGCGTCGAGCTCGCGCAGTCGAGTTGGGCCGACTCGCGGCTGTACTTCGACCGGGGCGCGCCGCTCGTCCAGCGCGTCCACGCGCCGGTGCGCGAGCGCTATCTCCTGCTCGCATCGCAAGTCGCGCGTGATCACAGCCGTTCCGCGTTCCAGTACTTCGAAGACGCTGCGAACGCGCTTGGTGAAGTCGATCCGGAAGACCAAGCGATCGTGATTGAGCTGGCTGAGCAGCTCGCCCCGCTCTCGGCCTACGCGGCGATGGACTTCGTCGGCAACTCCCCCGAGGTCCTGGAGAAAGTGCACATCGACGAGCTGCCCGCCTGGCAGGCCGCCGGGCTCAGCATCCTCAGCTCGAGTCAGGAGGGCGGCGAGGCCTACTTCCGCCTGCAGTCCAGCCGCGGCGAGGAGATCCTCGACACGCTCTCGGCGCGGATCGAGCTCTCTAAGGTGGGTGAGGTGCTGCGCCTCTACGCGAAGGCGTTGACGGGCCGCAACATCAGCGTCCAGACGGCGACGACCCTCGCGGACAAGGGCATCGGCTGGGTGCACGAGGAGCGCGCCAGCACCGAGGGCACGACGATCTTCCTGCCCGAGATCATGGAGCAGTATCGGGAGAAGGACGAGAACTTCGCGAGCATGAAGGTGTTCACTACCCACCAGGCCGCGCACCTCGAATTCGAGAGCTTCAACTTCGGCTTCGATCGGCCATCCGCGTTGTTCGACGACCTGCGCCCGACCCTGCCCGAGGCGGCGGCAGCCAACCCCGCTACGGAGATGGAGCGCTTCTTCGATCTCTTCCCCGATCGCAAGATGGCCAGCGACCTGCACGAGATCGCCGAAGATGCGCGCATCGACGCGGCTATCAAGCGTGAGTACGGCGGCATCCGCAAGGCACTTGATCGCATTCAACGGGAAGAGCTCGAGCGCCGCCCGGAGGCCAGCGAGCTCCCCCTCCGCCAGGCGTTCGTGGAGAACCTCGTGCGTACGAGTCTGGACGGCACCGACGCTGTCCGCTGGCCCACGGCCCAGGCCGAGGTCATGGCCCGCGGTGTCGCCGTTCTGGGGCGGCTCGGCGAAAAGGGTGCTCGCGCTGAGGACGCAGCTGAGGCCACGTTGCGGCTCTACCAGCTCGCCATGAGCGTGAAGAACGAGCCTGATGACTCCGACGAGGAGTGGGATTCGCTGCCGGAGCCCGACGAGGAGTCGTTCGCCCTCGACCCGGGCGAGCTCGGCGGCGACGGGCCGCAGATGGAGCTCGGCGAGCCCCAGGAGGGCGACACCGAGTACGAGAGCCCCCAAGACATCGACTTCCGCGGCGACTTCAAGCCCGAGCTGGTGCAGCTCCTGATGAAGCTGCGCGACGACATGCAGCTCGGCGAGGCGGGCGAGCTTTCGCCCGAACAGCTCACCGAGGAACAGCTCAAGGAACTCCTCGAAAAGAGCGCGGAGATCGACCTCGATACTCTGCTCGAAGGCGACCTCCAGAGCACGACCGGCATGTTCCTCTCAAACCTGCTCAAGGAAACGGGCACGCCCAGCCTCGACAGCGACATGAAATCGAACGAGCCCCTGAGCGACCTGAGCACCGGCAGCGAAGAGGGCGAAGAGCCACTCGTCCCAGTCGTCACGACCTATTACTACGACGAATGGGATTTCCGCGCGCAGGACTACAAGCCGCGCTGGTGCGCGGTCAAGGAAGCCGACCTCGAAGAGGGTGATGAGGACTTCTACGACGATACGCTGCGCGACCACGCCTCCCTCGTTGCGCAGACGCGGAAACAGTTCGAGCTGATGAAGCCCGAGCTCTTCCGCAAGATCAAGCGCCTCTCCGACGGCGAGGATATCGAGCTCGATCCGGCCATCGAGTGGATGATCGATATCCGGACGGGCGTCAGCCCCACGGAGAAGGTCTACTGGCGCCGCAACAAGGTGGAGCGCGATGTCGCGATCGCCTTCCTCCTCGATATGTCCGCCTCGACCGACGAGGAGATCGCGAAACGCGACAAGCAGTACGACGACTCCGACGACGACCCGCGCAAGTACCTCAGCTGGTGGGTGTCGAAGCGGCGTCAGGAGCTCTCCGCGCCGCCGAAACGGATCATCGATCTCGAGAAGGAGGCGACGGTCCTCCTCATCACCGCGCTCGAGACCATCGGCGACGACTACGGCATTTTTGGGTTCAGTGGCTACGGCCGCGACAACGTTGAGTTCTACGTCATCAAGGACTTCGACGAGAGCTTCAGTTCAGCGACGAAGAAGCGGATCGACAAAGTCACGCCCATTCGTTCGACGCGGATGGGCCCCGCCATTCGCCACGCCGTGAAAAAGCTCAGCGAGACGGACGCAAAGGTGCGCATCCTCTTCCTCCTCAGCGACGGCCGGCCGCAGGACCATGGTTACGGCCGCGATCGCACCGAGAAGGAGTACGCCATCCACGACACCAAGCAGGCCCTGAACGAGGCCAAGCGAGAGGGCATCACGCCCTTCGCGCTCACCGTCGACCGGGCCGGCCACGACTACCTCAAGACGATGTGCGAGGACATCGGCTACGAGGTCGTGGCCGACATCGAGGCGCTGCCTCGCCGCCTGCCGGCGCTCTATCGGCGCCTCACCGAATAGCGCGCGTGACGCTCCTGCTCGTCCGCCACGGCCAGTCCGAGGGGAACGCGCGCGGCATCATCCAGGGCCAGCTCGATCTGCCCCTCACGCCTCTCGGCCGGGAGCAGGCCAAACGCGTGGCCGAACGGCTGCGAAGCGAGGGCGGCAGCGAACGCATCGTGGCGAGCCCGCTCGCGCGGGCGTTCGAGACGGCGGAAGTGATCGGCGAGGCACTCGGCCTGCCCATCGCGACGGATGAGCGCCTCATGGAGTACGACTTCGGCCAGGGTGCAGGCCTCACCTTCGCCGAGCTGCGCGAGCAATTCCCAGCGAGCGGGGTGGGGTGGGAGCGCGGCCAGCGTCCCCCCATCCCCGGCGAGGAGAAGCTCGATGTGTTCGATGCGCGGGTTGCCGCCGCGCTGACGGACCTCCTCGCCGAGGATGGCCTCACGATCGGGGTGGCCCATGGCGGGGTCATCGGATCGGCGCTCAACCACGCCCTGCAGGGCGGTGGTGACGCCCCGCGCCTACGGGTCCGCACCGAGAACTGCGCGATCACCGAACTCGCACGCGACTCCAGCGGACGGCTCGTCCTGCGGCGCCACAACGACGCCTGTCACGTGGCGGCGAGCTTGTAAAAGCTCGCTTCGCTCGGGCCCTACCCCGCCGCCACCGCCCCTGCGCTCGCTTGATCAGCTCGCTACGCTCGGGCCCCACCCAGCCACCACCCCTGCGCTCGACTGCTGCGTCTGCACGGCCTGCGGGCCGCTGCGAGTACGCGCTCGCTGATAGGTCTCGCTGCGCTGCCCGGCCGCCCTAGCGGCTCCGACCTGACACCGCGCCGGCCTTCTCTGAACTCTGAACTCGGTAGAGCTCGCTGCGCTCGGGCCCCACCCAGCCGCCACCGCCCCTACGCTCGACTGCTGCGTCTGCGCGGCCTGCGGGCCGCTGCGCCTCCGCGCTCGCTTCGCCGCCCCTACTCCCGCGCCGCCTCGGTGACCTCGTACGAGTAGGTCTCGATTACTGGGTTGGCGAGGAGCCGTGCGCACATCTGCTCGGCCTGGTCACCCGCCTCGTCGGCGCTCACGGCTTCGAGCGTGACGTGAAAGAGCTTCCCTGCCCGCACCCCGGCGACGCTCGCGAAGTTCAGGCTGTGCAGCGCCGAGGCGATCGTCAGGCCCTGGGGGTCGTTCACGGTTGGCTTCAGGGTCACCGCGATCGTCGCCACGAAGCGGCTCACTCGGGCAGGTCGTCGCCCGTCAGGATCTTGTAGACGCCTAGGTAGCGCTCGGCGGTTGCGGCGACGACGTCATCGGGGACTTCGGGAGCTTCGTCGCCGGCGCGCCAACCACTCGCGACCATCCAGTCGCGCAGGGGCTGCTTGTCGAAGCTGGGCTGCGAGCCACCCGGCTCGTACTCATCGAGCGGCCAGAAGCGGCTGCTATCGGGCGTGAGGACCTCGTCGATCAGAACCGTCTCTTCGTTGATCAGGCCGAACTCGAACTTCGTGTCAGCGATGATGAGGCCCCGTTCGAGCGCCACCTGGTGGGCGTAGTCGTAGACCGCGCGGCTGCGCTTCCGCATCGCGTTCGCAGGCTCTGCCCCGACGATCGCTTCGAGCTGCTCGTAGTCGATGTTTTCGTCGTGACCACCAGCTTCGGCCTTCGTCGAGGGCGTGAAGATTGGCTCTGGCAGGCGCTGCGATTCCTCCAGGCCCTCCGGGAGGGGGATACCGCAAACCGAGCCGGTGCGCTGGTAGTCCTTCCAACCGGACCCCGCTAGGTAGCCGCGCACGACGCACTCCGCGTCGTAGCGCTGCGCCTTGCGGACGATCATCGAGCGTGCGAACAAGGCCGCGGGCACCGGAAAGGGCACGAGCGACTCCGCGTTCTCCGCGGTGATCACCGCGACGAAGTGGTTCGGGACGACCTCGTCCATCCGCGCGAACCACCAGGCCGAGAGCCGCGTCAGGACCTCGCCCTTCCTCGGGATCGGCGTGGGCAGCACCACGTCGAAGGCGGAGAGCCGGTCGGTCGCCACCATGAGCAGGTGGTCGCCCAAGTCGTAGATGTCGCGCACCTTCCCACGCGTGACCGGCGCGGGCAGATCGGTGCGCATGAGCACGTTTGTCACGTTTTCGCCTCCCGGATGTGCAAGTAATAGATGGTCGTGGCGGCATGCGCAAATACGGCCGCGGGAATGGCGAACGCGCCCTGGAACACCTGCAGGAGCGCATCGACAGCGATCCGGGTCGAGCGACTCGCGTCTTCGGGGCCCAGGCCCGCCGGCACGAGCACGCCCAGGAGCAGCGCCAGCCCCGCCCCGACCAGAACGATCGCGAGCAGCCGCAGCATGTTTCCCTTCATCACTGCCCAGCTGCCCCCGAGTGCCGCGATCGGTCCCGCCCCCTCGAGCAGGTAGACCTGGAAGGCGACGCCGAAGCGGATCGCGAGGTACGGCAACGCGAGCAGGCCCACGATCGAGAACGCAAGCACCACCGCGCCCCCGAGGATCAGGAAGACGAGGACGACGAGTCCGCCGAGACGGGAGAACGCGGGATCGAGCGCCTGCGAGAGGCTGACAGGCTCGCCCTGAGCGAGGCCCGCGGCCGCGACGATGGTCGCGGACCAGCCCACGAGCGAAAACAGGAGCGCGATGGCGGCGAGCATGACGACCGCGAAGAGCGGCGCGCCCCGTTCGTCGACCCCCACGAGGCCGCCCCGGGGGTAGACCTCGTCGGCGAAGGCCGTGTTGTAGAGGAGGACCGTGGCCACGATCGTCCCCAGGACCAGCGGCACTTGGACGACCGCGAGCGGCAGCATCGATTCGCGAGGATGCTCCCGCATCAGCCGGACGGCCCGCGCGAGCGTGACGCGAACGCCGGGGCGGTCGGGAGCCGCGCCGGATTCGCCGTCGGGCTCGGTCACGCGAGTCCGAGACGCTCGAAGGTGACGCCCGCGTTGCGCAGGTAGTACCCGTAGTCGAAAAGCCCGCTGAGCTGGTCCTCTGGGATACGCGCGGTGATCTCGCTATCGGCGAGGAGCAACGGCAGGAAGGGTTGGCGCGTCTTCCAGGCCGTCATCGCGTTTCGCTTCACGAGGTCATAGGCGTCCTGGCGGCTCAGCCCGGTTTCGATCAGCTCCAGGAGCACGCGCTGCGAAAAGACGAGACCGTAGGATCGATCGAGGTTTTCCCGCATGTGCTCTGGATAGACGACCAGGCCCTCGGCGATGTCTGAGAAGAGCGCAAGCATGTAGTCGAGCAGCAGGCAGGCGTCCGGGAAGACGATGCGCTCGGTCGACGAGTGGCTGATGTCCCGCTCGTGCCAAAGGGCGACGTTCTCGAGGGCGGTCGTCGCGTAGCCGCGCAGCACCCGCGCCAAGCCGGTGATGCGCTCGCACTTCTCGGGGTTGCGCTTGTGCGGCATCGCGCTCGATCCAGTTTGCCCCGCCGCGAAGGGCTCCTCCGCTTCCAGCACCTCCGTGCGTTGGAGCCCCCGGATCTCGGTCGCGAACTTCTCGAGTGACGCCCCGATCAGGGCGAGCGTACTCACGAACTGGGCATGCCGGTCGCGCTGCACGATCTGCGTCGAGGCGGCCTCGACCCCGAGGCCGAGGACTCGACAGGCCGCTTCCTCGATGGAAGGGGCGATGGAGGCGTGGGTGCCGACGGTCCCGCTGATCGCGCCGACGGCGATCGCCGCCCGCGCGGCCTCGAGGCGTGTCTGCTGGCGCCGCATCTCGTCGACCCAGACGGCCACCTTCAGGCCGAAGGTGGTCGGCTCGGCGTGGACGCCGTGCGTGCGGCCCGCGCAGAGCGACTCGCGGTGGTCCCGCGCGAGCTGCTCGAGCGCCCGCGTCAGGCGCGCGACACCGGCGTCAAGGAGGTCGCTCGCGTCGCGCAGTTGGAGGGCGGTTGCGGTGTCCCAGACATCGCTCGTCGTGAGGCCGTAGTGCACATAACGCGACTCCTCGCCGAGTGAGTCCGCCACCGACTGCAGGAAAGCGGTCATGTCGTGGTGGGTGATGGCCTGGTATTCCTCGACCTTGGCGAGGTCGAAGGTCGCGTTCGCGCGAATCCGTCGTGCCGCCTCGGCGGGCATCTCGCCCGCGGCCGCACGCGCCTCGCAGACGGCAATCTCGACTTCGAGCCAGCGCTCGAACTTCGCCTCGTCGCTCCAGATGGCGGCCATCTCCGGCCGCGAGTAGCGAGGGATCACGAGACGGTCCGCGGGGAACGGAGGGTGGGGAGGGGCATCAGGCCCATCATACCGAGGGGCTCAGGCGCCAGCGTCGATCGCGGCGCGGTTGTCTCCCCAGAAGCCCCACGTGCCCTCGTACAGTTCGGGCGCCGGGTCTAGCTTCGCAAGCCTCACGAACGCCTCGTCGTCGACCATCTGCCCGTCCGCCCACTCGGCAAACGAAGCCGGGTAGCGGAGTGGGAGAGGATCGATGCTGCAGGCGTCGGCGAGCGCTTTGAACGCGTCCTCGAGCGGCCCGCCGGCAGGGCCCTCGTGGCCCAGTCCGCCGGCGCGGAGGATTCTGGCCTGAAGGCGAGTCTTCAGATTCCAGCGCCTCGGCCCTGACCCAGGCCTCTTCGACCATTCGCGTATGGCCGCCCGCGTAGACCAGGGCGACCTCGATCCCCAGGGGTGCGACCTCCTTGCAGAGATCGAGCGTGAAGGCGTCGAGTGCGGCTTTCGATGCCGTGTAGAGCGACCAGAGTCGGACACCGGAACGCGGGTTCGAGCCGGGGCTCGAGACGTTCAGGATCCGTCCCTGCCCGCGTTCACGCATGGAGGGCAGGACCGCGCGGATGGTCCGCAAGGGACCAAACGCGTTCGCGTCGAAGATACGCAGGATCTCCTCGTCCGTGGCGAACTCGAGCGGCCCCTGAGTTGCGAGCGCGGCGTTGTTCAGGAGCACGTCAATCGGCCCCGCCTTTGCCAGCACGCCATCGACGGCGCGGGTTACCGACTCGGGATCTGTGACGTCGAGCTGGACGAGCTCGAGCTCGACTCCCGCCTTCGCCGCTTCTCGCTCGAGATCGCTGGAACGTGAGAGGTCGCGCATGGAAGCGAAGACGCGCTCCCCGCGCGTCGCGAGCGCGACGGCTGTGCCGAGGCCCAGCCCCGAGCTGGTACCGGTGATGAGGATGTTCCGCATCGGTTCCTCCTGAAGCGCGAGGGTGCGTGCAGGGAGGGTAGGCGCTGGCGAGGCCTGCTGGGCGGGTATTCGCATCTGGACCGACCCGTCGTTAGCGGGCGATAGTGGTCCTGCGGTCGGGAGGGCGGTTCATGCTGATCGAGCCGGCAGCGTCCGTTACCGATTACCTCTTGGCGGCAATCGCGTTCGGCTTGGCGCTGCTCGTCGCTCGGAGCGGCTCGCGCCTGCGCTACTGGGCCTGGGGCCTTGTCACGATCGGCTTCGGCGCGTTGCTCGGCGGGATCTACCACGGCAGCCTCATCGATGACCCCGCGCTGGCCGACCCGAGCTGGACGGCGATCACGATCATCGTGGCGATCACGGTGTCTCTGCTGCTGGCGGCCACCGTCGAGTCCGTGTTGGGCGAGGGCCAGACCCGCCGCTGGATGATCCTGCGATTCGCGACGCTCGGGGCATTCGCCATCGTGGCGTTGCTCGGGGAGGCCGCGATCACGACGCTCCTCTACGTCGAATCGTTGACGATGGCTGCGGTGATCGGGCTCTGGATCTACGCGGCCCTGAAGGGCCAGAGGGGCTCGCGCTTGATGCTCGCGGCGATCCTCGCGAGCGGCGGGGCCGCGGTGCTTCGCTTCGCGCCCCTCGGCTTTCATTTGGGCTGGGAATGGGACCCTGATTCCCTGTACCACGTCGCCCAGGTGCCCGGCTTAGTCCTACTCTACCTCGCGCTCCGCCGCCTCCCCGCCGGCCCCGCGCATGAGCTGGTAGCCGTGAGAAACGGCGCCCTCCTCGAGCCCGCGAGCCAGGCCTAGCACGCAGATAGCGGAGAACGTAAGAGGCCGGGCATCACTGCCCGGCCTCCTGCATGGTCGTTGACTTTGGCCGGCCTAGCGGCCGATGCCCAACTCCACCCTCGACGGCTGCGACCACTCGGCGTGGCGCCCCGGGAAGTGGAGGAGCGAGACGATCACGCCCTCGTCTTCGATATCGACAACGAGGCGGGTCCGCCGCGCGCGGGCGAACTCGACCGGCTCGTCGGTCAGTACGGAGGTGATAACGAACGGCTTCGCAGCCTTGACGGCGAGCGCCCAAGCATCGATGACCATCTTGATTGTCGATGCGGGGAGTTCACCGAACTCCTCGTACATCAAGGCTTCGTTCTTCGGATCGCACTGGCCGGCGATGAAGTCGATGTACTCGATGGGCGTTGCGCCCTGCTCGTACATGCGGCTCATCTCCGCCCGACCCTCGGGCGAATTCATGATCGTGGTTCCGGTCTCCGTGATGGTGTGGCAGCCCCAAGACATTCCTCGTCCTCCAAGACAAAAGCTGGGAGGATGCTGAGGCCGGTCGCGCGCTCAGAGATCGGCCGAATGTCCTATGCGTCTGGATAGTACAATGCGCGGAATCCCCGACGCTTGAGGCCTCCAAATGTCGCTCGAGGGCGCTACGGCACCGACCCCCCAAGCTTCTCTCCACGCTGAAGAGACGCGGAGCAGCCTGCGCCACGGCACGACAGGAGTTAAGGAGTGGCGAGCTGTCTACGACGAGGGTATCGCGCGCGCAATCGAGGCCCGCGATCTACTGGGGCTCACCCGGCTCGCGGTCACCGCTGCGGTGCGGCTCGATGCGGAGGGCCTCCACCACACGGCCATCGAGCAGCTTCGCGTCGCGGAAGAGAAGTGCCGGGGGCTTCCTGAGGCCTCAGCCCTGCTCAATTCCTGGCTGGCCGCATTCGAAGCCCTGGCCGGGAGGCCCGACGCTGCGCAGCGATCGCTTGAGCGCTCGCCGCAGGCGCAGGTCTGGGGCGCCTCATCCCTCGAGATTGAGGCCAACCGCCTCGCCGTCCGAATCCTGGCCCTCGATCCGAACGTTGGCGATGACGTCATCGACAGAATCGCGTTCTCGCAGCAGGAAGGCCGCGACTGGGCGGCGTCCTCACTCCTGAGCTGGTACATCCCGAGCCTGCTGGCGATGGGTCGGCGCGCGCGTGCCGAGGCGTGGACGGAGGAGTTACGGGCGAGCTCCGTCGCCGTTGGGCACCCTTGGCGTCAAGTGGATGCCGCGACCTTTACCTATGCAAACTCGCTTGCGTTGCGCCAGACCGCCGATCTGCCCACGGAGGTCGAGCTCGCTGAGTCAAAGAACGTCAACGCGCGCTGGCGGCTGCACTGCCTGGCGTTGCGGGAGGCAACGCTCCGCACGCAGTGGATCGAAGCGCGAGAAGAGATTGCACGGCTCGACCTCATCGCTCCGGAGCTTGGTCCCGGCTTCGTCGATGGCAGCTGGCTGTTCTCGGCTTTCATCGCCGCCATGCGCGGAGATGAGGACGAGGCCTCGCCCCCCGTGCCCGACCACCTCAGCTTGATGAACCTCGGCGCCGTGTTGGCGGGTATGGAAGCCGTGGCTGTCGCCGGCCGCCAGAGCGTGGCGGTCGAGTGGCTGCGATGGGTCGACGGCCATCTCCCGAAGGAAGTCGAGACTGCGCTCGAGTGGCCCGTGTCCGCGGCCCGCGTCCGCGGGCTCCTCATGGCTCGCGCCGGCGATATCCAGGGTGGGACCGTGGCGCTTCGCGAGGGCGTGCGCTGGGCGAAGAACGCAGGCTATGTCGTCGAGCAAGCGCTCGGCGAGGTCCAACTCGCGGAGCTCCTCGCTCACGGTGGGCGTACGGCCCGGCGGAGCAGCTGGGACCGTCTGCGGCGGGACGGAGCCGCGGTACTCCACGGCTTGGGCCTGGAGCCGATCCTCCCCGCCTATCTCGTGACCCGGCTCGTGGCGCTCAGCCGGT
>CAUYXJ010000077.1:0-13818 GCA_963577065.1 Dehalococcoidia bacterium
CTCCTGGCGACCGCGCTGGTCATGGCCGGGACGTTCACCGCGCTCCTCCCCAAGATTGCGAGAGACGATCTAGGGGTCGGCGCATTCGCAGCGGCCATGCTGTTCGCCGCCATGGGCGTGGGCATGCTCATGAGCTCGCTGCTCCTCGCGTCGTTCTCCCGGCTCGAGCGGGCGGGGCTCTACTTCCTGATCACGCTGGTCATCGGTGGGGCCCTGAACCTCGGCCTCGGCCTCGCGCCGTGGTACACGCTCGCCGTTGGGATCATGTTCATCACCGGGTGGAATGCGGGCTTCTTCGTAAACCTGAACATGACACTCGTGCAGGCCCATACCCCCCAGGTCGTCATGGGGCGGGTGATGAGCATCTACACGCTCTGCATGGCTGGCGGTGTCCCGCTGGGGGCGCTACTGGCGGGGGTGATGACGGACGTGATTGGCGCACGCGAATGGTTCGCGATCTGCGGTTTCGCCCTGATGCTACTGGGCATCGCCGTGATCGTGACGCAGCCGGCCCTCCGCCGGATGGGCTCGGCGGCCCACCCCCTCACAAGCGCTTGACGCAGAACGATGCCGCAGCCGACTGGCGCTAAACGCCGGTGCCGGTGAGGAAGCGGCGCGGGACTTCGCGCGTCATCAGATCGATGGTCGCATCACTGACCCCTCCGGCTCGGAGCGCCGGTAACGCCACGCGGTTCAGGAAAAGGTAGCGCGTCGGCCCCTCATCCGCGGGCTCAGCCGCGCCTCTGACGATCGCGCGCGGGGCGTGATCGTGCCCGAGCATGATCCGCTCCGCCCAGCCCCGCTCAATCAGGGCACGGACGGTTGCATTGCGCTGCTCCCAGTTGGGGCGCTCGCCCGAACCGGGATAGCGATCCATCGAGAGATAGACGCCTTCGTTCAGCAACGCCTCGAGGTAAGCGACGTCGGTGGTATCGGCGCTGTGCCCGATACAGACGCGATCCATCGGCGCGCCTTCTTCGCGGAACACGGCGATCTGGCGGCGACCGACCTCGGCCGGGGCCCAGTGATGCGTGCTGATCGGGCAGCCCGTCCGCTTGAGCGCACGGGCCGCACCGCGGAGGACGCGTTCGGCTTCGGGCGTCACACCCTCGGCGTCGTTCGCGACTTTGATCACGCCCGCCTTGATCCCGGTCTCCTCGATCCCGACCTCGATCTCGTGCACGAAGAGGTCGGCGATCTCGTCGAGGTCCCTATCCCAGAACGAGCGCGGGACATCGCGCCACATGCCGGTTGCGACGACGATATTCAGGCCCGCCCCTTCGGCCACGTCTCGCACGAAAGCGACATCGCGCCCAAGGTCGGGCGTGGTCAGATCGATGATCGTGTCGACGCCACCCGCCTTCGCCTCGCTCAGTTCCTGAGTGCAGCGAGCGAGCGTGCGCTCCCAATCGAAACGCCAGGGGTAGGTGCGATTTTCCGCACCCATTGACGCGATCACATGCTCGTGGCTCAGAACACTCCCGAGCTGCGAGTCAGGGATGGGCCCGAGGACGGTCTCGACGCGTGTCATCGGCAGAGGCGGCGACCGTTCGGTCGCCCTTGCTGCTACGCGACGCGGAAGTAGACGGCGCCGTCTACGACCCAGGTGTCCGCGGTCTTGCCGGCGCGCTTCGCCGCTCGGGAGATACGAAGGGCGATGCCGCGCGCGGTCTCACCACTATCGGGAGTCAACTTTCCCGCCTCACCAGGCTTGAGGCTGCTGACGTATTCCTCGTACTGCCGCATGCGCGCGGCGAGCCGGCCCGTTTGCCGTGCCGGGCGAGGGGCAGCAGATTCCTTCATCCTTATGAACTGCGCCATTCTTAAGAACCTCCAGAGGGCTAATTACCACCTAATCCTAACCTGCGAAACGAACAGAGTCGAACCAATCCGGTCAGCTACTGCCGAAAGCGGTTGGCGCCCGTTGTACGTCATATCTATGACGGGAGCTCGGGTCACAGTCTCGGCAATTCACCACGCCACGATCGGGGACGCGAACGGGGTTCACGGCATGGTGGTTTCGGCAGTCGCGCCCCTGCCTGTGAAACCCGATTCCGAAGCGGTCCCAGATGGCGATCGGCGAATGCACCACCAGGGGGCCAGGTCGCAGCGCACCCGAGCGGTAGTTCCGCGCTTCCCGCGGAGCGAAGGGCGACGTAGGCTTCGCACGCACAAGGGGATCGTGATGAGCGTGGTAGCAAAGGAAGTCGTCGATCGAATGGCCGAGGCGGCGGGCGATTGGCTCGCAGCACTGCCCGCGGAGATGCGCACCAAGGCCAACCCGCCCTTCGCCGACCCCCGCCGAGAAGTCTGGTACTACACCCCCACCGACCACGAGGGCGTACCGATGGCGGACCTGAATGTTCGCCAGGTGCAGCTCGCCCACCGCCTCTTGGCCTCGGGATTGAGCCTGCCGGCCTACCGCCGCGCGACCGTGATCATGCACCTCGAAGCGTGGCAGGACGCACTCGGTGGCTGGCGCGTCCCGCGCGGCTCGATGCGCGGGGTGATGCACGGCTCGGACCCGGCGATGTACTTCGCCACGGTCTTCGGCGAACCCGGCAGCGAAGCCTGGGGCTGGCGCTTCGGCGGGCATCACGTCTCCGTCCATTACACCGTGCTGGGCGGCGAGGTGGTTTCTTCCACTCCCACGTTCTTCGGGGCAAACCCGCACGAGGCCGCGCTCAGCGACTACCAGACGCTGCGACCGGTCGCCGGCGAGGAGGACCTCGCACGGGAGCTGCTGCACGGCCTGGACAGCGCTCAACGGGAGGTGGCGATTATCTCCAAAGCGGCCCCCTTCGATATCGTCCAATCGAACCGCTCACGCATCGAGGACGGCGCCCAGCCGGAGTGGATCGCACGCGTCTTCAACGGTCTGCCCGACGATGGAACCGCGGACCGCCTGAACGTGATGCAGGATGACCTCGATGGCCGCCAGGCGATGACCGACGCCGATCGCGAAGCGGCCCGCTACTCGCTCGCTCCCAAGGGGCTGGCGGCCGCTGGGATGTCCGAGGCGCAGCGGCTGATCCTGGAAGCGCTGCTGCGCGAGTACACGAACCGCCTGCCGGAACCGATGGCCGAAGCCGAGCACGAGCGCCTCCTGGGGATCCTTCCGGACCTGCACTTCGCCTGGGCGGGGGGAATCGAACGGAAGCAGCCCCACTACTACCGCCTGCAGGGGCCGCGGGTCCTGATCGAATACGACTGCGTGCAGAACAACGCGAACCACAGCCACACCGTCTGGCGCGATCCCGACGGGGACTTCGCGCGCGACCTCTTGGCGGAGCATTACGCCGCCGCCCACTAACGGAATGGTGGCTGGGGGATTCCGCCTGGACATCGCCACCGGGTGGGGTTGCCCAGCTCCCGGCCCCTCCTCAGAATCCGAAGCCAAGCCCCGATCACGGAGGTCCCCATGAGCGACACGATTCCGGCAGAGCAAAAGACGCCCGAGGATTTCAGCTTCCTCGATCCCCAGGTCCAGGACTGCCCCTACGACGCCTACCAGGTCTTGCGAGACCAGGCCCCCGTCTACAAGGATGCGGAGACCGGCCAGTACGTCATCACCCGTTTCGAGGACCTGCGCGAGGTGCTGCTCGACACGGAGAACTTCGGGAACGGAGGAGGCCGCGACGCCGAGGCGGAGGCGCGGCCGCAGCTCTCCGAGCGGCAGCAGCGCATGCTCGCGCTCTACAAGGAAAAGGGCTGGCTCCCGGCGCCGACGCTGGCCGCGCGCGACGATCCCGACCATCGCCAGATGCGGAACATGTTCGACAAGGCATTCCGCCCGGGGAAGATCAAGCAGCTCGACCCGTTCGTCGAGGACGTCGCCGGCCGGCTCTTCGACGCCTTCATCGACGACGGCCACTGCGACTGGGTCCAGCAGTTCTCCGTGCCCTTGCCGCTGATCGTGATCGGGCACCAAATGGGCGTGAAGGAGGAAGACATCTGGCTGGTCAAGCGCGCTACCGACGCCTGGGTGCGCCGCTTCGGCCAGATGCTCTCCGAAGACGAGGAAATCGAAGCCGTCGAAGCGGAGATCGAGGCTCAGCACTACTTCCAGCGCGTCTTCGAGCGTCTACGCGAGCAGCCCGACGACACGCTCTTGTCCGACCTCGTCAACACGGAGATCCCCGAGTGGGGGCGCACGCTTAACGACAACGAACTGCAATCCGAGATGATGTCGGACACCTTCGTCGGAGGCTCGGAGACGAGTACGAACGCGATCGCCGAAGGCGTCAAGATCCTGATCGAGCAGCCAGAGACCTGGGCCCTACTCAAGTCCGACCCGGAGAAGTACCTGCGCGTCTTCGTCGAGGAGGTGCTGCGGCTGGAGTCGCCCGTCCAGGTCCTCAGACGGGTCGCTCTGAACGATGTCACGATGCATGGGGTGACCATCCCTGCCGGGGCCTCCGTCGCGACCAGATATGCGGCGGCGAACCGTGATGAGCGTCGCTTCGAAGGCCCCGCGGAGGTCGATCTCGACCGCAAGAGCCCGATGGCGCATCTCACCTTCGGCGCCGGGATTCACCACTGCCTGGGCGCCCCGCTCGCCCGGCGCGAGCTCTACTACAGCTTCAAGACGCTCGTCGAACGGATCGACGAGATGTGGTTCGCGCCCGCCAAGAACGACTTCCAGCACCACCCGCATATGTTCTTGCGCGCGCTCAAAGAGCTGCACATCGAGTTCAAGGCGACGTGAGGGGCGCGCCCTCGTCGACGCCGAGCAGCGCGAGAAAGGCGCCGGCAACCTCGCGCTGACGGCGTGGCGTCCACCGTCGTGGGTTCTGGAGCGCCTCGAAGGTAATGCCGTTCGCGGTGGCGACAGCCAGATCCGCGGCGGTCTCGGGGTCGGCAAGACCGAGCGCGCGGCAGCGCTCGACCAGGCGCTCGCGCTCCCAGCGCTCGACGGCGCGCATTTTGCCGCGGAGGTTCTCGCGCACCCCCGGGTCTTGAAGGACTCCGAGCCAGAGATAGGTCTGCAGCCGCCGGTCTTCGTCGAGAGGCAGGAAGCTCTCCACCAGCACGCGTAGCCCCTCTTCCGGGCCGAGCCCATCGATCGCCGCTGCGGTCACGGCATGGGCGGCATCGAATAGCTGGCGGAAGGCTAGGCCCACCAGCTCGGCTCGTGTCTTCACGTAGTGCGTGACGACCGTCGTTGAGGAGCCGAGCTCTTCGGCGACGCTGCGGAACGTGATCGCCTCCACGCCGCCCCCTCGCGCGACGGCGAGGGCGGCCGTGGCGATCTGCAGGCGGCGGACGGCGGCGTTGACGACCCTCGGCATGGCCTCGTCGATCGTTGTACCACGTCATTGTACAACGACGTTATAGTTACGCTCCGCGCCGGTGGACATCGGGCGGGCAAGGCGGGTGAAACGATGCAACTGCGAAACACCAGCGCGCGCTACGGCACAGTCGCGAAGTCGCTCCATTGGGTGATCTTCGCGATGTTCACCTTCCAGTTCGTGGTCGGCTTCGTGATGGCCGAGCTGGAGCCAGGCGAGAACGCCTTTGGCGCAACGATGGCTACCCTGTTCGACTGGCATAAGACCGTCGGGCTGCTTGCGCTCATGCTCATCGCAGTACGTGTCGCGTGGCGGCGTTTCGTCCCGCTGCCTTCGTGGGCGCCTGGCCTCGGGCCGCGCGAGCGCACCTTCGCCCATCTGGTCGAGGTCGCGCTCTACGCGGCGATGATCGTAAAGCCGATCAGCGGCTACCTGTTCGCGATCGCCGACGGCCAGGGTGTCGAGCTCTTCTCCGCCTTCTCGATCGGCGAGCCCTTCGGGGAGTCCGGTGGCCTGGCCGACACCGCGCTCGCCTTCCACATGATCAGCGGCATCGTCTTCCTGGCGGCCTGGGTCCTCCACGTGGGGCTGGTGCTGAAGCACCAGCTCTTGAGGCGCGATCGCCATCTGAACCGGATGCTGCCCTTCACGCACCAGTAGCCCGTCGCCCGCCGCAACGTGCTAGCGTCCACGCGCTCGCCCGCCGGCGAACGGGAGGCCACATGCGCATCGGCATCTCACTGACAACGGCGCTGCGCGCGCCGGACGCGCGCACCGGTGCGCGCTGGCTCGTCGAACGAACGGTCGCGGCCCGAGAGGCGGGCCTCGACAGCCTTTTCGTCGGCGATCATCACAGTACCGCGCCGATGATGTACTACCAGAACGTGCCGGTGCTGGGGCGGCTGCTGGCGGAGTGGGGCGATCGGCCCGCCGGCGCCCTCTTCCTGCTGCCGCTCTGGCACCCGGTGCTTCTTGCGGAGCAGATCGGCACCCTCGCCGCCATGCACGACGGACCGTTCATCATGCAGTGCGCGATCGGGCCTGACGACAACCAGTTCCCGGCTTTTGGCCTGAATCCCCGCCACCGCCCCTCGCGCTTCGAAGAGGCGCTCGACATCATGCGGCGCCTCTGGGACGGCGAGACGGTCAGCAGCGACGGCCGCTGGCCGATCAAGGACGCCCGCGTCGCGCCGGTCCCGCCCGAGCGCGTCCAGGTCTGGATCGGCGCCGTCGCGAGCCCCGCGATCGATCGTGCTGCACGTCTCGGCGACGGCTGGCTGGCCGCGCCCAGTCTGACCCCCGCGCAGGCAGCGGCGCAGTCCGCCGAGTTCATCGAGCGCTGCCAGATCCACACCCAGGAGTCCCGCACGATCGCGATCCGGCGCGACATCTACGTGGGCGAGAGCGACGAAGAGGCGGCGGAGACCACGAAAGCCACGGTCGACGGCGGCTACCGCGGTATTGATCCGTCGGGGCTGGCCATCGGCAGCGCCGAAACGGTCGCCCGGAACTTCCGTGAACTCGAAGAGGCGGGCTACTCGGACGTGATCGTGCGCAACCTGATGCCCAGCCAGGAGCACGCGGTCGCCTCGATCCGGCGCCTCGGCGAGGTCCGCGCGAGCCTCGCCTGAGCAGCCAGCTGGCCTCCGGAACCGTGATCGCGTAGCTTCCTGGACACTCCATTCACGGAAGCGAGACCCGATGACGATTCGCACCGACGCTCCGGTCATGCACCATCTCGGCTTCGTCGTCGCCGACGCCGACGCGATGGCGAACACGTACACCAACCTGATCGGGGCCGAGCTGCGGCTGATGCCGCCTTATAAGGTCCAGAGCATGTCCGGCGAGGAAGCCGAGCTGCGCGTCTACTACGGCGCCATCGCTGGCTCGGTGGTCGAGATCATCCAGCCCGTGAGCGGCGACACCCCCCACGCCCAATGGCTCGCCGAACACGGCGACGGCGTCCAGCACCTCGGCCTCTATGTCCCCGATGTCGTTGCTGCGACGAAGGAGATGCTCGCGAAGGGCGGCGAAATTCGCTGGGTCTACCCCAACGCGGGCGTCGTCAACCTCAGCTTCGACAGCCCCATCGATGAAGTATTGAGCGAGGCGCTCCCTGGCAGCCTCACCTACATCGACGCGGGCGCGGGCAGCCCGATCCTCGAACTGCTCGGTCCGCCGATCCATCAGGGCGTCGTCGGCGGCGCCGTGAAGGGTCTCGAAGAGCTCTTCGAGACCACCTTTCCAGCGGTCCCCGCGAGCTAGACCTTCGCCTGACCTCGACTGCCCCGATGGCCCTACCCCTCCGATTCGCGCGGCTTGAAGGCATCCTGGGTGAGAGCGGCCAGGTCCGCCTCGACGATCTCGGCGTGCTGGTTGAAGACCTTGGCGGCATCGGCGAGCGCGGCGTCGTAGAGATCGGGGCCGGATAGGCCAACCACGAATTCGAGCAGGAAGCCGGCGGCGAGCTCGCCCACATCCTCATCCTGTTCCTCCCGTAGCCAAGCCTGGAGTTCGCGCACCATCACCCGGCGCCGCTCCCGCTGGATCCGCTCGTAGAGCCCTTGCACTTCGGCAGCAGCCATCGTCACCTCCCGCCCGCGCAGGGTAGCTGCGCCTTGCCCCGGACGTGAGCGCTGCCTCGCTATACTCGGCTGAGATGCCCCATTTGCGGATGATCCGCCGAGCGCTACTCGTCTTGACGGCAGTCGTAGGAGTGGCCGCTGCCTGCGCGGACACCGCCGCTGATCCCGGCGCCATCCACATCCTCGAGCTCGACGGCGGCATCGGGCCCATCACCGAACGCTACCTGGACCGCGGCATCGGCAAGGCCGAGGACGACGCCGCAAGACTCATCGTGATCGAGATGGACACCCCCGGCGGGTTCAGCTCGTCGACACGCGAGATCGTGCAGCGGATCGAGGCAGCCAGCGTGCCCGTCGTGGTCTATGTCTCGCCGATCGGCGCCCGCGCAGCGAGTGCGGGGACGTTCATCACGATGGCTGCGCACATCGCCGTGATGGCGCCGAACACATCGATCGGCGCCGCCTCGAGCATCAACGCCGACGGCAGCGACATCGAGGGCACCCTCGGGGACAAGGTCGAGAACGATTCCGTCAGCTTCATCCGCGGCATCGCCGAGCTGCGCGGGCGCAACGCCGACTGGGCCGAGCTGGCGGTGCGCGACGCCGTCTCGGCTACGCAGACCGAGGCGGTCGAACTGAACGTCGTCGACTTCGTCGCGCTCGACCTCGACGAGATCCTGGAGCGCATCGACGGAACGACGATCGCTCTCAACCCCGAGACGATGGTGACCCTCACGGGCCTGACGACGGCCGAGCGCGTAGTCACCGCGATGACGATCTGGGAACGCATCCTGGAACGCCTCGCGGACCCGACACTCGCCACGATCCTGATCTCCGTGGGCGTGCTCGGATTGATCATCGAGCTCGGAAATCCGGGCCTGATCTTGCCCGGAGTGGCGGGCGTGATCGCCATCATTGTCGGATTCGTGGGGCTGGGCGCCCTCCCGGTGGAGACCGCGGGCCTCGTCCTGATCGGCGCCGCCATCATCTTCTTCGCGCTGGAGCTGTTCGTGCCTTCGGGGGGAATCCTCGCAGGCGGAGGACTGCTTGCGCTCGTGCTCGGAGCGATCATCGCCTTCCGGGATACACCGACGGAGTTCCAGCCCAATCGCATCTTGCTGGGCATCCTGGCGTTCCTGCTCATCATGGTGTTCGTCTCGATGGCCGTGGGGCTCTCACGCATGCGCAGGATGAGGTCAACCACGGGGACCGAAGCGTTGGTCGGCAGCCTCGCAGTCGCGCGAACGCCGCTCACGCCCGACGGGATGGTGTTCCTCCGTGGCGAGCGTTGGCGTGCAGAACTCGAAACCGGCTCCGCCGAAGAAGGCGATCAGGTTCGCGTGGTGAGCGCTGAAGGGCTTAGGCTCCGAGTGCGCAAGGAGGAAAACGTATGACTCAGGAGAACCCACCACCGCCAGGGGACCTGGCAAGCGAGCCACCGAGCAGCATGCTCAGCACGATCATCCGCACGTTCCTCCTCGGGTTCAGCGCGATCCTCATGATCCCGCTCCTGCCCTTCCAGATCCGGATCGTGGCCGAGTACGAGCGTGGCGTGATCTTCCGCCTCGGCCGCCTGACCGGCGCGAAGGGCCCGGGACTGTTCGTCCTGCTGCCCTTCGTCGACCGCATGGTGAAGGTCGATCTACGCACGATTACCCTCGACGTGCCTTCCCAGGAAGCGATCACGCGCGACAACGTCACGGTGAAGGTCAACGCCGTCGTGTTCTTCCGCGTGGTCGAGCCGACCGACGCGGTCGTGAAGATCCTCGACTACGTCCGTGCTACCTCGCAGATCTCGCAGACCACCCTCCGTTCGGTCATGGGCCAGACGGACCTCGACGGCCTGCTTTCGCAGCGCGAGGAAGTCAACCAGCAGCTACAGAAGATCATCGACGAGGAGACCGAGCCCTGGGGAATCAAGGTCAGCGCCGTCGAAGTCAAGGACGTAGAGCTGCCCCAGACGATCCAGCGCGCGATGGGCGCACAGGCCGAGGCCGAGCGCGACCGGCGCGCGAAGATCATCGCCGCCGACGGTGAGTTCCAGGCAAGCGAGCGGCTCCGCGAAGCGGCCGAGGTCATGGCGCGTGAGCCCATCACGCTCCAGCTGCGCTACCTGCAGACGCTCGGGGAGATCGCAGTCGAGAACAACTCCACGATCGTCTTCCCCTTGCCGATGGACCTGATCCGCATGTTCGCGGACAACGACGACGACTAGCGGTAACGCGCTCACCCAACGGCGGCGCGCCTCCTAGGCGCGGCGAACGGACACGTCGGCGGCGACTACGCGCCGCCGCGTCCCGTCGTCGAGCTCGACCTCGAGGGCGCCGTCGGGCGCGATATCTCGCGCGATCGCGCGGTAGCCGCCCGCTCCCTCCTCGACCGTGATCGCGCGCCCGAGCACGAGACTCACTCCGCGGTAGGCCTCCCGGAGCGCGGCCACTGGCGCGGCCATTGCCACCTCGAGCTCATCGCAGACGCGCGCGAGCAGCGTCTCGCGTGCGACTTCGCGTCCCAGCTCGCGCGCCAGGCTCGTCGCGCTCTCGCGCAGAGCAGGGAGAGCGGTGGGATCGGCGTTGACGTTGATGCCGACGCCGACGTAGGCCGTCGCCCCCGCGGGACCGCTCTCGCCGTCGATGAGCATGCCGCTCATCTTGCGTTCGCCCACCCAGATGTCGTTCGGCCACTTGATCAGCGCCTCGACCCCCGCGCCCGCACAGGCGCGACAGACCGCGAGCGGCACGGAAAGGGGAAGGCGCGCGTACACCGCCTGCGCTGGCCTGAGAATGACGGTGAAGTAGAGGCTGCCGCCGGGAGGGCTGTAGAAATCGCGGCCCCGCCGCCCGCGACCGGCGGTCTGCGTTTCGGCGAGGATGAGCGTGCCGTGCAGCGCACCCGCAGCGGCGAGCTCGCGGGCGAGATCCATCGTCGAGGGGATTTCGCGCTCGTAGTGGAAGCGCCGCCCCAACGCGTTCGTTTCCAGGGAAGCAGCGAAGCGCTCATCGTCGAAGAGCGGGGCGTGTGACAGACGGGACACGGTTAGCGCGCGGGACGAAAAAATAGGGCCTGGCGGCGAGGCGCCGCACAGGCCCTGATCGTAGCTCAACACGTCTTCTAGGAGGAGGTCACCTCCTGCGCTAGATGGGGCTGGCTACAACAATGGTCGTCCATGCGCATCACCTCCTTCCTTGCCCTCAACAATAGCCTTTTTCCTCCGAGCTGACCACCTCGCCACGCTTCAAGCCTCCGCAAACGGTAAGCACGTGGGTGCGCTGCTTCCGTGAGGTCTCAGGCCCCGCTATTCTGGTGCGAGCGCGCGGCGCCTGGCGTTCTCCGTCAAATCTTTGCGTCGCGCGAGACGGGGGCGGACTTTGGTCACGCCTGTCACGATGAAACAGTTGTTGGAGGCCGGCGTTCACTTCGGCCACCAGACGCGGCGCTGGAACCCGAAGATGCGGCATTTCATCTTCACCGAGCGCAACGGCATTCACATCATCGACCTGCAGCAGACGGTCACGCGGCTGGACGAGGCGATCGACTTCGTCCGTGAGGTCGTAGCCGGCGGCAACGACGTGCTCATTGTGGGCACGAAGAAGCAGGCCCGCGAAACGGTCGAGCTCGAGGCGCAGCGTGCCGGGCTCCCCTACGTCCATAACCGCTGGCTGGGCGGCACGCTCACCAACTTCCGCACGATTCAGTCGCGCATCCGCCACCTTCGCGATCTCGAGGATCGTACCGAGCGCGGCGAATTTGCACGGCGAGCAAAGAAGGAACAGCTCGACATCTCCAACGAGATCGAGCGGCTCAACCGCTACTTCGGCGGAATCAAGTATCTCGAGCGGCTGCCTGGGGCAGTGTTCGTGATCGACACGATCAAGGAAGCGATCGCCGTCGCCGAGTGTGAGCGCCTCGGCATCCCCGTCGTCTCCTTGGTGGATACGAACTGCGACCCGGACCCGATTTCGTACCCAATTCCCAGTAACGACGACGCCATCCGCGCCATCAAGCTGATCCTCGGGAAGGTTGCCGAAGGCGCGATCGAAGGTCGCGGCGCACGCGAGGCCGGTGTCGGCCCCGAAGCCTACAGCGAGGAAATGGCACGGATCGCAGCCGAGCAGGACGCGGCCGCCGAGGCGGAAAAGGCGATCGCTGCCACCGCAGCCGCGGACGGCGCGCCGCCCGTCACTGCGGAGGCGCCCGAGCCAGCAGCGGCACCGCCAGCGGCCGCCGCCCCCGAATCGCCGATCGCACCGGCCACCACTCTCGATCCGCCCGCAGCTGCACCGCCGCCTGCTGCGGAATCCGCGCCCCCACCGGCACAGGAGTAGCCCCCTGGCTGAGATCACAACGGCAATGGTGAAGGCGCTCCGCGATGCCACCGGCGGCGGCGTTATGGACGCAAAGCGCGCCCTCGAGGCCGCCGACGGTGACGCGGAGCGGGCCACGGCAATCCTGCGCGAGCAGGGGCTTGCCGCCGCCGCCAAACGCTCCCAGCGCGACACCGGCCAAGGCGTCGTCGATACGTACATCCACGCGGGCGGCCGCATCGGCGCGCTCGTGGAGGTGAACTGCGAGACGGACTTCGTCGCGAACACCGAAGAGTTCCGCACGCTCGCCCACGAGGTCGCCATGCAGGTCGCGGCGATGGACCCGCGCGTCGTCTCGGCCGAGGAGCGTGCTGAACAGCCGGACACCGAGGGCAGCGACGAGGAGGTCGTGCTCCTGAGTCAGCCCTGGGTCAAAGACGGCTCGAAGACGATCGGCGACCTCGTCCAGGACGCCGTCGCCAAGACCGGCGAGAACATCCGCGTGCGACGCTTCGCGCGTTTCGAGCTCGGGGGCTAGATAGGAGGTCGCGTGAGCGGGGCGTATCAACGCGCGCTCGTGAAGCTCAGCGGTGAAGCCCTCATGGGCGACCGCGAGTTTGGCATCGACCCCGTCACCATCACCGATCTCGCTAGCCAGGTCGCTCGCGCCTCCGGTGAGGGCATCGAGGTCGCGATCGTCGTCGGCGGCGGCAATTTCTGGCGCGGCCAGTCGGCAGCCGCGACCGGAATGGACCGCGCCACGGCCGACTATGCTGGCATGCTCGGCACGGTGATGAACGCGCTCGCCTTCCAAGACGCGCTTGAGCACGCAGGCGCCGAGGTGCGCACCCAGACGGCGCTGCCGATGGCACAGATCGCCGAGCCCTACATCCGCCGGCGCGCCATCCACCACCTCGAGCGAGGGCGAGTCGTGATCTTCGCAGCCGGCACCGGCAATCCCTTCATGACGACCGACACCGCGGCCGCGCTCCGCGCCGTGGAGGTCGACTGCGAAACGCTCCTGATGGCGAAAAACAATGTCGACGGCGTCTACGACGCCGACCCTGCAACAACCCCGGGCGCAACGCGCTTCGACCAACTCAGCCATCTAGACGCGATCCAGCGGCGGCTGCAAGTGATGGACAGCACCGCCCTCAGTCTCTGCATGGAGCATGAGCTCCCCATCCTCGTGTTCGATGTGCGCTCCGAGGCGAGCGTCTACCGCGCCCTGCGCGGCGAGCGCCTCGGCACCATGGTGACCACCGAACGAGCGGGCTGAGCCCGCTCGTTCGAGCTGAGAGGACCCGGAGGAGCGAGCGATGACCGACCCGGACGAGATCCTGCTCGATGCCGAGGAGCGCATGGATGGCGCCCTTGAGTCGTTCCGGCGCGACCTCAACAGTGTCCGCACAGGCCGCGCCCATCCAAGCCTGATCGATACGCTGGCGGTCGAGCACTACGGTCAGACGCAGCCACTCAACCAGCTCGGAACGATCAACGCCCCTGAGGCGCGGCTGCTCTCGGTCCAGGTCTGGGACGCGGGTGCAGTCCAGTCGGTCGTCAAGGCGATCCAAAGCTCGGACCTGGGGCTGAACCCGAACATCGATGGTCAGCTCATCCGGCTGCCGATCCCGCAGC
>CAUYXJ010000078.1:0-13080 GCA_963577065.1 Dehalococcoidia bacterium
TACGTTGCCGTTCTGGCCCGTTAGATCGTCCAGGAGTACGTCAGCCTGCTTGGTAAACATCCATATGTCGTTGATTATCGTCCCAGGACGAAAAGATCGTCTGCTCGGCGTGGATACAAGCCAGCGATCTTCGATCGCAGGCTTGAAGACCTCTTCGTAGTAGCGGTCGCGCCAACCCCCGAAAGGCATGATCGTGAAGCACGACGGTTTAGAGCTCTCGTCCGGAGTTCCAGTTGGTTCGGATTCAACAAGTTCAGTCATATCGCATCTTTGACTCTGGAGGAGTCTATCTGACGAAGGGAGCCTCGTCAGTCACCGCTTGTTGGCAATGCGGATCCGCTCGGCAGCGTCCCCGCGGCCTGCAGCCCCGCGAACCACTTCCTGAACATGTCCTCGGTGTCCATGCACTCGTGGAAGCCGGCCTGACGGGCCTTGATCGTGCTGTTCAGAATCGGCAGCGGCGGACGGTTCGGCGAACCGAGCACGTTATCGGTGTAGACGAGCGAGTTGTAGCCCACGAAATCGAGGATGCTCGACGGCGCCCGCAGCCCATGTTTCTCGACGATCGCCGCCCACTCGCGGTCGCGTTTCGGCAGCTCCTCCGTCAGAGAGATCGGTCGCGATTCACCCGGCTCCATCCCCAGCGTTTCCGCGATTGCGGGCCAAACGTTCTCCCACATGAACACGTCGCCGTTGGTGAGATTGAACGTCTCCCCGGTGGCGGCGGGCGCGGTCGCAGCCCAGGTGAGGGCGTGCGCCACGAGGTCGGCGTCCACGGCTTCGCGGAGGGCGGGGGCACCCGGCCGCCCGGGAAAATGCAGCGGCTGCCCTTCCTCCCGCAGGAGCGCAGCGTAGGCGCCGATGGCAGGGATCGGGTTCATGTTGTTCCCCGGCGCATCGCCGTAGATGACGGTCGGCCGAAAGACCGTGAGTCCCCACGTCCCCCCCGCCTGCCGCTCGCGCAGGTAGTCCTCCTGGAGGAAGTAGAAGTTCGGGTGCTCGCGCCGCGGCTCCCGCTCGCGCAGGGGGATCTTGGCGCCGGCGGGCCCGATGCTCGGGTGGTGGATGCCGTACGCCTTCGTGCCGTGCAGCAGCGAGACGTGCTCGAGCCCCGCAGACGCGCGCGCGAGGGGCTCGAAGAGATTTCGCAGCATGAGTGCGTTGCGCTCGATCAGCTCGGGATCGAGCCAGCCGGGCATGAGCCCAGGGATTTCCTGGAGGGCCGCGTAGACGAGGTGGGTGACGTCGCCCAGGCCGCCGAAGGCGCGCTCGCAGGCGGCCGCGTCCAGGAGGTCCACCGAAAGCAGCGACGCTTTCGCATCGAGATCGTCCGGCCGGCGGCGCGAGACGCCGACGACCTCCCAGCCCTCTTGGCAGAAGTGGTCGGCCGCGGCGTGCCCCACCAAGCCCGACGCACCCGCAATCAGCACCTTCCTTGCCGGCATCGCGCTAGCCTCCGTTCACGGGCGGCGTTTGGCGCCACCGATGGGCGCAGGATACGCAGCGAATGCGCGCCATCGCCTCGGATTGCGCCCCAGGACAGACCGCCTGTGCCCCACCCGCGGGAGGCAGCCCTGAATCCGCCGAACGTCTCCTCGCCAGCAGGGGACACCCGTTCCGGGCACGCATGTCCCGACGCGGGCTAGTAGCCGCGATCCCGCTCGACGACGTTCTCGAGCGGCTGGCCGCGGACGTACCGCTCGAGGTTCGCAGCGAAGAACGCTGCCGCGCGATCGAGATACCCATAGACCGCACCCGAGCGGTGTGGCGTCACGATCACGTTGGGCATGTCCCAGAACGGGCTGTCGGGCGGAAGCGGTTCGGGGTCGTGGACGTCCAGCGCCGCGCCGCCCAGCCGCTCTTCGCGCAGAGCGCTCAGGAGCGCCTCCTGGTCGACGACGGCGGCCCGCGCGATGTTCACGATGGCCGCGCCCGGCTTCATCAGGGCCAGCTCGGCGGCGCCGACCATGCCTTGCGTCTCGGCCGTGAGGGGCACGCAGAGGACGACGTAATCCGACTCGCTCAGTAGCTGGGGCAGGTCCGTGAAGGGCAGGAGCACGTCCGCGTCGGGGTCGTGCGCGCCTGGCGTCGCGCTCCGGCGCGTGGCGACGATGCGCATGCCGAAGGCCCGCGCCCTGCGCGCCAGCTCGCGGCCGATCGCACCCAGCCCGACGATGCCGCAGGTCTTCCCCTTGAGCTCGCCCCGGAAGCCGAACTCCCAGCGGTGCTCGACCTGGTCGCGCATCGTGGTGTGCAGGCCTTTCTCGAGCATCACCATGACGCCGATGCAGTACTCCGCGATCGGCACCGCGCCAACGCCGCTGGCGGTGGTCACGACGAAATCGCGCTCGAGGATGCCCTGCGCGATCAGCTCGTCCAGGCCCGCCGTAAGCACCTGAAACCAGCGCAGGTTCGGAGCGCTGTCGAACAGCACGAGAGGGTCGAGATGCGAGCCGAAAATGACTTCGGCCTGCGCGAGCGTTTGCCGCGCCCGCTCCCGGTCGGGCGCCGGGCGCTCCTCGCCGGGGGCGAGCGGCGCGGCGGGGTAGTCCAGCAGCCGCACCCGCGGGGAAACGTCCGCGATCTGGGCCAACGCTTCAGGCGAAAGCGAGAAGGTCACCGCTACAGGGATGGGCGAGGGGTCGTCCGGCACGAGCGCACCACTGAGTTCGTTGCGCCAGTGTAGCGACTCTCGGCTCGCGCTCGGGCACGCTGTCACGCACAATCCGGCAGATGCCTGCCGACCCGCGCCAGCGTTTTGCGGCCGATGCCCTGCGCCGCTTTGCGGCCGCCGCGTTGGAACACTTCGCCATGCCCGCTGACAACGCCGCTATTGCCGCTGAGGTCCTCGTCGACGCCGATCTGAAGGGGATCGAGTCGCACGGCATCGCCCACCTCTCCTGGCACTCGGGCTACGTGCCCGGCCTGCGTGAGGGCCTGGTGAACCCTGAACCGGAGGTGCGTGTTCTGCGCGAGACACCCGCCACGCTCGCCCTCGACGGCGACGGCGGCATGGGCGTCGTGATCGCGCGCGACGCCATGGACCGCTGCATCGCCAAAGCCGAGTCGAGTGGGATCGGCATGGTGACCGTCCGCAACGGGCGCCACTTCGGCGCCGCTGGCTACTACGCCGAGCGCGCCGCAGCACGAGATCTCATCGGCATGGCAAGCTGCAACACGCGGCCGCTGGCCGTCGCCGCCGGCGGCCGCGAGCGCGCTTTTGGCACCAACCCCTTGGCCTTCGCCGCCCCGATCGGCGAGAGCGACCCCTTCTCGCTCGATATGGCCACGAGCGCGGTCGCCGGGGGCAAGCTCGAGATCGCAGGGAGGCAAGGCAAACGTCTGCCCCTGGGCTGGGCCGTGGATGCGGACGGTCAAGACAGCGACGACCCCGAGGTGCTTGCCCAGGGCGGCGCGCTCCTCCCCCTCGGCTCCCGCCTCGAAACGAGTTCCTACAAGGGCTACGGCCTCGGCCTGGTGGCCGATGTCCTCTCGGGCGTCCTCTCCGGAGCCGGCTTCGGGATGGTCCTGCCGCGCCCGGAGATGGGGCAGTGGTTCGCGGCCTGGCGCATCGACGCCTTCCGCGACCCGCAGGAGTTCTGCGCGGAGATGCAGGACCTTGCGGAGCGCCTGCGTGCGATCACGCCTGCCGACGGCGTCGATCGCGTCCGCATCCCGGGCGACAAGGAGGCCGAGGCCCGCGCCGAGCGGACAGGCCTCGGCATTCCGTTGGACGGCGCCGTCGTCGAGCAGCTCCACGAACTCGCTGCGGACACCGGGATCGAGTTCCCGGCCGCGCTGGCCGCCGCGACATGATTCCCGCGAACGTCCTTGCCATCGTCGAACAGCGGCTCGCCTCCCTCCGGGCGCCGGTCACGATCGACTACTTCCAGCAGAGCGAGAGCCGGCTGATCGTCCCCGGCGCGGCCCCGCGTCCCAACCCCTGCCCCGCTTGCCCCCCGACCAAGGAGACGCTCGAGGACATCGCTGGAACCAGTCCTCGCGTGGAATTGGTGGTGCACGAATTCCACAGCGATCCGGGGCTGGTCGAGCGCCTGGGCGTCGAACGCACCCCGGCAATCGTCCTCCAGCGCCGCGGAGATTTTCCCCCGCTGCGCTTCTACGGCCTGCCGGGCGGCCACTTCCTGCAGGTGCTCGTGGAGACGCTCGTTGGCCTCTCACTGGACCAGGGACCGCCCCCACCCGCGCTGGCGGCAATCGTCGACCGTCTCGAAGAGCGGACGACCCTCCGCGTCCTCGGATCGCAGCGGGACGAGGCCTCGGCGCAGGCGGCCATCGCCGCCTATCAGCTCGCGCTCCTCTCCCCGAAGTTCGAAGCCGTCGTGATGGAGCTCGATACCTACCCGGACCTGATCCAGCAGCTCCAGCTCACGCAGCTGCCGGTGACGCTCGTCGGGGACGTCCACGGGCTTCCGGGCGTCTCGACCCCGATGGCGCTCGCGCAGCTGGCCGTCGATGTCCAGGACAACAAGGCGGCGGGGACGTCCCCGGCTGCGCCCGCCCCTACCGCTGGTGCTGCCCCTCCGCCAGCGGCCGCCAGACCCAGCGAAGCGCCCTCCCCCGGCGCCGCGGCAACGCCCGAACCGCAACCTCAACCGGCGATCGAGACCGTCGATCCGGCCGCTGAGGGTGTCGATGTGGCGATCGTGGGAGGGGGGCCGGCGGGACTGCAGGCAGCCCTTGTGCTGGCCCGCGCGCGCAAGACCGTGAGGGTTTTCGACGACCCTGCGCCGGCCCGCAACGCCACCTCCCACGGTGTGCACGGCTTTCTCGGCCTCGACGGCATGTTGCCCGCGGAGCTCGGCCGCGTGGCCTGGGAACAGATCGCCGCGTACGGACACGCGTCCCTGGAGAAGGCGCAGGTCGTCGACATCCAGCGAGGGCACGATGGCGACTTCGTCCTCACGAGCAGCAACGGTTCGAAACTGGGCGCCCATCATGTCATCCTCGCCTTCGGCCACCGGGACGTGCTCCCGGATCTCCCGGGCTTCGCCGACTGCTTTGGGGACACGATCATCTCGTGCCCCTTCTGCGACGGCTACGAGCACCAAGACCGCGTCTGGGGAATCGTCGTGCCCGCAGTCGGGGCGCCAGCCGTCTCGCCCCTCTTCGCCCGGAACTGGACCAACGAGATCCGCATCATCCTCGGAGGCGCCGTCGCACTCCCGGAGGAGTTCGCTGCGGAGCTCGAGGGCCAGGGCATCGGCGTCCACATGGGCAGCATCGTCAAAGTCCAGCACGAGGACGGGAAGATCGTGAGCGTCACCCTCGACAGCGGTGACGAGGTCGCCGTCGAGACGCTCGTGTGGGTGCCCGAAGCAGAGCCCGCGCCACTCGTTCCGCGCCTGGGGGAGAGCCTGGGCCTGGCCGTCGGCGAAGGCGGCTTCATCGCCACCAATCCACTGCAGCAGACCAACGTGGAACGGCTTTGGGCCGTTGGCGATGCGATTGCTTCGACGATGGCGATCGACGCCGCGCGCTCCGGCGGCGCCGTCGCGACCCTGATCGTGCAGGGCTGGTTCGAGGAGCCGGGCGCCTACTAGCGGCCCTCAGGACCGCCGAGCGGGTCGAGGCTGCGGCCGGTACCCTATGGGGCATCCTCGCGAGCGGGCCTGGGCGCTCACGCGCGCATGATCGCCGGCGCTCGCGGGACTTCGAAACCAGACGCCGGGGTGTGACAGGTGACACGAGAGCAACTCGTCGCGATGAGCCGCCGCGAGGTCGAGAACCTCCAGAACAACCGCATCGATCTCGCCCCCGACGTCTACCGGATCCCGACCGCGCTCTATCACGATCCCGAGCGTTGGCAGCTCGAAGTGGACCGCATCTTCAAGCGGCTCCCGCTGGCGCTCGCCTTCTCGTCCGAGATGCGCGAGCCCGGGTCGTACCACGCGATGGAGGTCGCCGGGGTGCCCGTGCTCATTACGCGCGCCGAGGACGGCCAGGCGCGCGCCTTCGTGAACATGTGCAGCCACCGCGGCAACTTCATCGTCGAGGAGCCAGGTGGTGGCAAAACCGACGTCTTCCGCTGCAACTACCACGCCTGGACCTACGACCTCGAGGGGAAGCTCGTGGCCGTCTTCGACGAAGGCAACTTTGGCGAGTTCGATCACTCCTGCTACGGCCTCACCCCCCTCCCCACGGCCGAGCGCTCGGGGATGATCTGGGTGACCTTGAAGCCGGGCTCAGACGTCGATATCGACGCCTTCCTCGCGGGCTACGACTCGCTCCTCGACGACCTCGCATTCGACGACGCCTATGTCGTCGGGCGGCAGAACCTGGAGGGCCCGAACTGGAAGGTGGCCTACGACGGCTACCGCGACTTCTATCACGTGCCCATCCTCCATCGGAACAGCTTCGGGCCCGACGGCCCATTCCAGCCGGACTATTATGCCTGGGGCCCGCACGTCCGGGTGATGTCGCCCAAGGGCCACGAACGGCTGGCCGACCTTCCCGAGTCCGAGTGGGGCTACGACGAGATGACGGCCGGGGTCTGGACGGTTTTCCCGAATATGTCGATCGCTGGCAGCACGGGCAACGGCTACATGATCTCGCAGATGTTCCCCGGCAAGACCGCGGGCGAGTCATTCACGATCCAGAACTTCCTCCGCTTCGATCCCCCCGAGGAGCAGGACAAGGAAGAGCTCGCGCAGCACATGAACTTCATGGGCAGCGTGGTGGGCGACGAGGATTACTACACCGGCCTGCACGTGCAAAAGGCGCTCGCGACGGGCGCGAAGGAGCATTCGCTCTTCGGCAGGAACGAAGGCGGCGGTCAGCTCTTCCACAAGTGGGTCGACGCGCTCGTCGGGACCGAGGACGCGGACCTGCCCGAGCTGCTCGAGAACGGCATCGGCGAAGGCCTGTAGCGGGAGAGCGATACAGCGGGCTGAGCGGCCAGCAGCCGGCTGGCGAGGCCCGCAACGCTATCGCTATTCCCCGGGGGCGCCGACCTCTTCGGGTTCGCTTCCGAAGCCCGGCTCCCGCGCAGCCTCCTCCATCATCTCTTCACGGCCACGCATCTTGATGCGAGGCATGAAGAGGCCGATCGCTAGTCCTACCGAAACGATCGCAACGCCAACGAGGAAGATATCGGTGACCGAACTGGCGAGGGCGACACGCGCGGCCTCGATCACGTCGCCCGAGGTGCCGGGGCTCTGCGCATCGATAGTTGCCGCGAGGGCGGCGACCGACTCCGGCCGGAGGAGGATCTGCGGATCCTCGATCAGGATCTCGAACTCGGGCGGGACCGCCGCCGCGAGTTTCGAGGCGAAGCTCCTGGCAAGCAGCGAACCGAAGATGGCGACCGAGAAGGTGCCGCCGACCTGCCGGAAGAAGTTGACCGAGGCCGTGCCCACGCCCAGTTGGCTGTGGGGGAGCGTGTTCTGGACTGCGAGCTGGAAGATCGGCATCCAGAAGCCCATGCCGAGCCCCATCAGAACCATGTAGCCGCGGGTCGACCACGGCGATGACGTGGTCTCGAGGGTGGAGAGCAGATAGAAGGCGGAGATGAGGGAGAGACCGCCCAGGACGGTCAGTCCGCGCATGTCCCGCCCGCGGCTTAGGAGCTGGCCGGTAAGGACCGAGCCGAAGACCATGCCGCCCATCATCGGCATCGTGACGAGGCCGGAGTTCGTGGCAGAGACGCCTTGCGCCCCTTGGAGGAACAGCGGCAGGAACTGGATCGCGCCGAACATGCCCGCCCCGAGCACGACCGTGGACCCGATCGAGACCGCATAAACGCGGTTCTTGAAGAGGTGCAGCGGCAGCACCGGCTCCTCTGCGCGTCGGGTCTGGAACAGGAAGAGGACGAAGAGCACTCCCGCAGTGCCGAGGGACGCCAGGACCGGGAGTTCGGTCCAGCCGTACTGGTTCCCCGCCCACGAGAGCGCGAGCAGGAGGGGCGTCACGATCCCGACGAGCAGGGCCGCACCCAGCCAGTCGATCGAGGCCTTCCGGGGTTGGCGATGCCAGGGCATCCCAAACGCGACGAGCGCAAAGGCGAGCATCGCGACAGGGATGTTGATGTAGAAGACCCAACGCCAGGAGAGGTGGTCGGTGAGCGCCCCGCCCGCGAGCGGGCCGATGATGCTCGCCAACCCGAACGTTGCACTGAAGAGCCCGAGCCAGCGGCCGCGGTCCTTCGGCGCGAAGAGGTCCCCGATGGAGGTGAACGCCGTCGTCATGATAAAGCCCGCGCCCACACCTTGGACGGCACGGAAGGCGATCAGCTGCGGCATATCGCCGGCAGCGCCGCTCAGCCACGAACCCAGGACGAAGATGAGGATTCCCGCGAGCATGAACGGCTTGCGGCCGTAGATGTCCGAGAGCTTGCCGACGACCGGCACGAGCGCGGTCGAGCTGAGCATGTAGGCCGTGAAGGGCCACACGAAAAGGTCGAGGCCACCGAGATCGCCGACAATCCGCGGCAGCGCGACCGAGACGATCGTCTGGTCGAGCGCCGCGAGGAACATCGTCGAGAGTACACCCGCGAGTACCAGCGCCTTACGCCGCGCGGGCAATGTCATTCCTGGTGGCAAGCCACCGTTGGGATTGCCGCCCCCGCCCCCGCCGCCGCGACCCATCATCGTCGCACCACTTCGCTCTGCTGCACTGCTGCTTCCTTCTTCTGCATAAAGACCGCGAGCACCGCTTCCGCCGCGCCGCGCGAGTCGCGCTGGGCGAGCAGGGCCCGGGCCGACGGCGGCGCGAGGCTGCCGAAGATCAGCGCCGTCGCGAGTTTCGGATCGATGTCCTCGCGGAGCTCGCCCTGCTTCCGCGCAGCTCGGTAGAGCTGCTCGAAGCGAGCGGGTAGATCGAGCGCGCGAACCTCGTCGCGGAGGTCGTCGCTGAGGCGCCCGGCCATGAGGGCGGTGTGCGTCCAGCCGTAGGTCGCGACGGTGCGATAGAGGGCCTCGAGGAGGGTGACCAGCCCCTCGAGGCGGTCGTCGGCTGCCTCTGCCTCGGCGAAGCTGGCGGCCACCTGGCCGAACGCTTCCCGGACGATGGTTTCGATCACCCGATCGCGATTCCCGAGGCAACGGTAGACGGTGCCCATGCCGACGCCCGCGGCCTCCGCGATATCGGTGAGCTCGGCGTCCAGGCCCTGGTCGGCCATGACCCGCGTCGCGGCCTCGACAATCTTGCGTTGGTTCGCCTTGGCGTCGCTCCGCATAGGGCCCGAAGGTAAACGGAATTCCGGTTACCCGCACGCGGCCGCCCCGCTCGACGGGCGGCGGGCCCCGCCGCTACCGTTGCCGCTCAGGAGGCAATCATGCCCACCTCCCTCAGCTACCCCGATGTGTCGGTCGAGATCGACGGGCACATCGCCACGGTCGAGATCCAGCGGCCCCCGCACAACTTCTTCGATGTCGCACTGATCCGCGCGCTTGGCGATGCCTACCACGCGCTCGACGCCGAGCCCGAGGTGCGCGCCATCGTCCTTGCCTCCGAAGGCCGCTCGTTCTGCGCAGGCGCCCAGCTCGGCGGCCCCGCGCCCGGCGAGGCGACGGCGCCCGAGGACCCGGCCACCCCAGCTCCGCCGCGCACCGGCAGCGGCCACCTGTATCAGGAGGCGATTCGCCTGCTCGAGGCGGAAACGCCCGTCGTGGCGGCCGTGCAGGGTCCCGCTATCGGCGGCGGCCTGGGCCTGGCGCTCTCCGCCGACTTTCGCGTGGCCGCCCCGGAAGCACGCTTCGCTGCGAACTTCGCGCGGCTCGGCTTCCATCACGGCTTTGGCCTCACGGTCACCCTGCCGGCGCTGGTGGGCCAGCAGAGCGCCCTCGATCTGCTCTACACCGGCCGCCGCGTGAAGGGCGACGAGGCCCTCGCGCTGGGCCTCTGTGATGCCCTCGTCCCGGCCGAAGAGCTGCGCCCGAAGGCGTACGCGATGGCCGCCGAGATCGCCACCTCGGCGCCGCTCGCGGTGCGCGCGATCCGGCGGACAATGCGCCGCGGCCTCGCTGAGCGCGTGCGCCAGGCCACCGACCACGAGCTCGTCGAGCAGGACTGGCTGCGCCAGACGGACGACTTCCGCGAGGGTGTGCGCGCAACCGCCGAGCGCCGCACGCCCGAATTCACGGGGACGTAGCGCTCGTTGCCCGAATTCCAAGTCGAGATCGCAACCGGCGACGGGAACGCCGAGTGTTTCGCTGCCCACCCCGCCGGCGATGGGCCCTTTCCCCCGGTCATCCTCTACATGGACGTCGTAGGAATCCGCGAGGAGCTGCGGGACTTCGCCCGCCGCATCGCCGGCGAGGGCTACTTCTGCCTGCTGCCGGACATGTTCTACCGCGAGGAGCAGCGCACCTTCGACCTCTCGAAGGGCCGCGAGGAGATGGAGCGGATGTTCGCGACCGGCCGCACGCTGACGTTCGAGAGGGTGATGCGCGACACGGGCGCGTGGCTCGCCTATCTCGACGACAACCCCGTCGTGAGCGGTCCCGCCGGTGCCATCGGCTACTGCATGAGCGGCCGCTACGTGGTCGCCGCCACCGCCAGCTTCCCCGAGCGCTTCGGTGCCGTCGCCTCGCTCTACGGCGTCGGCATCGTCACCGACGCGGACGATTCGCCTCACAGGCTCGCCGATCGCATCCAAGGCGAGCTCTACCTCGGCTTCGCCGAAGAAGACCCCTACGTCCTCGAGAACGTCGTCCCCGACCTGCGGGAGGCGCTCGACTCGGGCGGCGTCGTCTACACCATCGAGGTGCACCCCGGCACTGAGCACGGCTTCTGCTTTCCGGGCCGGCCCTCGTACGACAAGGCCGCGGCCGAGCGCGTCTGGGACACCGTCTTCGACCTGTACAAACGGCGGCTCAAGGCCTAACGGCGGCGCCCGCCCGCTACCTCAGACTCCGAGAAGCTCGCCTGCGCGCGCGTCCATCACGGCCGTGCTATTGCGCTCGGCCAACATCACCATCAGCGTTTCCGCGGCCCTCAACAGCTCGTCGAGCGCCCGCTTGTCCTCGGCGCTGGCCTCTTTGGGGGGCGGCTCGAGTGCTTCGGCACCCTGGATCCCAATCAACGGGAAGGCGGGAGGGGCCGAATCCAGACATGCTCGCCAGCAGCCCAAGGCGGTAGTCGTCTCGGCACCGCCCGAAGGAATAGCCGGCGACGCCGTTCTCCACCAGCGAGGCGTGGTACAGCGCGAGCAGCTCCTCATCGATAGCGCGGCGCTGCTGCGGTCGATGCCCTGGGCGATGAAGCAGGCGAGATCGCGCGGTCCCGACCCGTAGCCGGCGAGCTGCCAATCGAGGATCACCAGTTCGTCGTCGCTCCCGGGCTCACCGAAGAGGAAGTTCTCGATACGGAAGTCGCCGTGGATGAGCGTGGCGGCGGAGGCCGCGCTGCGTTCGTAGATCGCGCCGAAGTCGCGCACGAGCCGCTCGCCGGCGGGCATGAAGCCGGCGTCGACCTTGGGCATGATGCGTTCCGCGAAGATGTCCCAACCACCCGCAACGAGCGGCGCGTTAACCCCCGCCTGCTGCTCCGTGGAGGGGAGCCAGGTGGCGGCCCGCAGGCGGTCCATCTCCCACCACTGCGGGTGCACGTCGGCGAGCGCACGGACGATCGGCCGGGCCCGTTCGGGCGGACACGATTCCGTCCGGCTGAGCGTGCCGAGATGGCCGCGGTCTTCGAGTAGGAGCGTGTACGAAAACCGGTTCGCGTGCTTGCCGCCAAAGGAGCTGGGGACGCGCGCGGCGCAGTAAGCGCTCGCCTCGCGGGACCAGGGGATCTCGGTTTCGATGATCATCGCGGCCCAGGGGCCGAGGTACGCAGGCAGTTCGAAGAACGCCGGCACCTTTGCGACGAGGCTGGCGGGTGCCGAGTCGGGTGCGCCTTCGTAGGTCGGCGCCCGGCGTACGTTCTGGCTGATGTAGCCACGCCCGCCGCCGACCTCCGCGACATCGACCGTGCGAACGCGGCCGCGCGGCGGGTGACCGCCCTCCCGCAGCGCGTCAGTGAGCCACTCCGCCGTGATCTCGCTCTTCCCGCCTAGGGGCTCATCGCCTCCTCCGCCGGCCAATGAGCAATCCGCGTTCGCGCGAAATCTCGGCGCTCGACTGCTTCGCGCTCGCTGTCCGCGAAATCTCATCGCTCGACTGCTTCGCGCTCGCTGTCTACGAATCCAGCACGGTCGTCTCGGACCCCGCTGCCATGATCGAGAGGTGCGACATTGGCGAGCCGGTGTCGTGGGCGCCGTGCCAATGCTCGTCGCCCGCAGGAACGACCACGCAGTCGCCCGAACTGATGACGTGCTCGCCGGCGCGATCGCCGACCTTGCCGATGCCCGCGACCACGAACAGCACCTGGTCACTGGTGTGGAGGTGCCAGCCCGCGCGTGCCCCGGGCCCGAACTGGACCAGGTTCGCGTTCACGTGGTCCGAATGGTCGCCGCTGAGGGCTCGGCCCCAGACCTGACCGCCCTCGAAGATCGCGGCGCCGGTCCGCTCGACCGTCTCGCCCTCGTCCGACTTGATGATGTGAAGCGCCATTGCGGCCTCCTGCGCCGGGCAGCATAGCGACGCCACGCGGACAGTGCGGCGCACGGATCGAGAGCGTGGGGCTGAGCGCTAAGCCGGGTTCAGTTGCTGAGCGTGATCTGCCGAGTGCCAAGCGGCGAGCTTCAGCGCTCCATCGATCGTTTTCGTCGCGGGAATCCCGAGCAGCTGGAGGTGCTCTACCTGGTAGTCCTCGAGAAGTGCCTGGCCCTGCAGGTCCGTATCCCGCAGGCGAGCGAGGTGCTCCTCGCCTGCCTGCACCTCGGCCTCCACCGCTGCCAACGCCGATTGAGGATCCGGAAACGAGGGAGGCGCAACGCCGAACTGCGCCGCGACCACCGCTCCCAGGCCGATCTCCGGGTCCGCACGCGCGGCAACGGCAAACCGTACGGGGAGGCTGATGCCACGGACGGCATGCTCGAGGGCCAGTCGGGGCGTCTAAGCCTCGCCGCTCGCCCCCGGATTGCCCTCCGGTCCCTCGGGTTCGAGGTACGCCTTCTCCCATCGATTCGCTACGACAGGTATGGCAGCGCGCAGCAGCTCCCAGGCCTCACGGATG
>CAUYXJ010000079.1:0-12583 GCA_963577065.1 Dehalococcoidia bacterium
TCGACCAGCCGAGCGAGCGGCAGCAACGCTTCGTTGACGCGCTCCTCCGCTCGCAGGAGGAGCCCACGCCGAAGTCAGTGCCCCTCCCCACCCCCCCGGAAGAGCCGCCGAGCGAAACCGCCGGAAGAGACGGTTTCTCGCTCCGCGCCTGACCGGTTCGGGCAGCTACACCTAGTCCGAAAACACGGTTACGTAGATCCAAAACTCGCCGTCGAAGACCGCGGCGGCGCCGACTCGGGCGAAGCGCGGCTCGAGGATGTTCGCGCGATGGCCGGGGCTCTCCATGAGGGCCGTGAAGGCGATGTCTTCGGTTCGATCGCGCGGGTAGTTGTTGCGCGCGAGATTCTCGCCCGCAATGCGATAGGGGATACGGCGTTCGGCGAGTTCGGAGAAGGCACTCGACCCATCTGGCGCGTAGTGGTCGAAATAGCCCTTCTCCGCGAGGTCCTGGGCACGCGCCATCGCCACCACGTCGAGATGCTCATCGGGAACGAGCGTGCCCAGCCCGTCATGAGTGCGAGCTGCGTTCATGTCGGCGAAGAGCGTGGCCGCGAGCGCGGGGAACGAAGGCGCTAAGGCAGCGTCCTCACGCCTTGGGGCAGGGAGGGTCGCGAGCGGGGGCAGCTCCGCCTCGACGCGTTCCTCGGCCACCAGCACGGGAGGGTCGGGTGCGTGGCGCGGGGGAACCACCGCCGGAGACTCAACGCCGGGTGCCGGATCGGTGACAACCGGGTGACTCTCTACGCGCACGCTGGCAGCGGGGATGGGTGTGGTCGATGGTCCTGGTGAGGCGCTCGTTGCCCCGACGGCGACGGCGCTGACGGCGCTGATCACCCCCAGCGAGATGCAGAGGGCGAAGGCGAGCAGGCCGCGCATGCCTTAGACATCGGCGCGCGGGCAGCCCGACCGTATTGGAGGAACGCACTAGTGTCGTTCACGGACGGCGATGCGGGGCCGGACGCGCGCACACTGCCTGGCGCGGCGGGCTTCCGCATCGCCGTCGTGGCCGCGAGCGCAACGGGTGCCGCCCGGCGCGCGCGCTCGCTCGACGCTCTCGGGTTCACGGCGCCCGCTTGCGCACTCACGGGCGAGACCGCCGCGTTCGTAGCAGCGACGGCCCCCGACGCCGTGCTCTTCGAGGCAACGGGAGACGTCGAAGTCGATCGCAGGGCGCTGGTAACGCTACGGTCGGCGACGGGCGCCCCGCTGCTCGCGGTCGGGGCGGCCGGGACGGTTCCCGAGATGGAACTCGCACACGACAACGGCGCCGACGACTTCTGCACCCCCCAGGCCACGGTCGCCGAAGTCGATCTGCGGCTGCGGGCGTTGCTGCGCGGGGGTCCCCACCGGGGCCGGCCGTTGGAGCAGCTCCGGATCGGGGATCTCGAGATCGATCGAGCTGCGCGTCTCGTGCGGAAGAACGGGGCGCCGGTGGCGCTGTCGCCGACGGAGTTCCGCGTTCTCGCGACGTTGGCGGAACGGCCGGGCGAGATCATCCCCGCGCCAGCGATCATTGCGCGGGTCTGGGGGAGCGAGTACGCCAACGAACGCCACTACCTGCGCCTCTATGTGCGCTACCTCCGAAAGAAGCTCGAAGACGACCCGAGCACGCCACGCTACATCGTCAATCGCTGGGGCACGGGCTACGCCCTCAGCGCGGGGGCGGCGTAGGGGCCACGGCCTGGACACCGCCGCGGTGGGGCCGCACGATCGACCGCCCATCCCCCGACCAGGAGGCCCCGTGACCACCACGCCCCTCGAAATCCTCCGCTCCGGCCTGGCCTCGATGCACAGCCTGCTCGACCAGGCGGCCGGCGACATGACCCTCGATCAGCTCAACTACCGGCCGCAGGAGGGCGGGCTGAGCCCGTTTTTCAGTCTCTGGCACTACGTCAGGACCGAAGATAATATCGTGAATTATGTCACCCAGGGCCAGCCGACCGTCTGGCTCGACGGGCGCTACGACGAGCGCCTCGGACTTCATCGAACCTCGCAGGGCACGGGCATGTCAGAGGAGGACGCGAAGGCGTTGACGCTTCGCGACCTCGACGGGTGGCGGGAGTACCAGCCACTGGTCTGGGCAGCGACGGACCGCTATCTCGCCACGATGTCGCCGGACGAGTTCGAGAGCCGCACCGTCACGATCAAGCCCCTCGGGGAGATGTCGCTCTGGGAGGGGTTGAACGGCGTCTGCCTGAGCCACGGCTACCGGCACGTGGGCGAAATCGAATACGCGCGCGGCATCATCGGCCTCGGCGGTTTGACGATCTAGCCCAGCCCGATCCCGCACGAAAGTGACCGCGAACACTGGCCGCGGCTACGGCCTGGCCCTAGGCTTTGGAGGGAACTCGGCCGTAGAGGGGACAGCATGCGCGAAGAGCCAAGTGAGAAGTCCGTGAAAAAGATGTGGAACTACGCCGAGAAGTTCGCGAACAAGTCCGGCACCCACCTCCACCCCGACCGCTCGGTCACCGAGGCGGTCGTGCTCGGACTCGCTTCGAATGTGGACGAATTCGGCCGCCCGATCTGCCCCTGCAATTTCTACCCGGCGAAGGACGAGAAGGGCGAGTGGCCCGACGGCCTCTACCTCCCGAAAGACGAGGAGGCGAAGCGCCGCGACTGGATCTGCGCCTGTGACGAGATGCAGAAGTTCAAGTACTGCCACTGCCTCCTCTTCGTGAACGAAGAGGGCCTGCCCATCACCGAGCACCTCCCCGAGGGCCATGAAGGGCGCGAGATCTACGGCCTCATCGAGGACGACACGCCGGACCAGGGACGCGCCCTCGGCAAGGTCCTCGAAGACCGCTAGCGAGCGGGACTTCCGCGCGCCGGGCTCTCGCCCGCAACCGGCCGCTCACGCAGGCCTCCCACCGCCCAGCCGCTGCACTCTCGCGATTTCTTCGTTCGCCCGCGCGGGCCGCTGTCGATCTCGGCCGCTAGGTTCGTCACTTTGATGAGGCAATCCTGCCTCGACGACAAAGCTGGAGGCAGAGATGAGTACGCAGATCGAAACCATGCGAGAGCGGCTCGGGACCTTCTCCGGGTTCGGACGAGGCCATCGATGGCCCATCGCAGGAAGAGGCTGTCGCGCATCCGGCGGGTGAGCCCGCCTCGATCACGGCGCAGTACGCACACGTGATGAGTTCGATGGACATGGAGATCCACGGGCTCCTCGGCGCGGGTACGCCCCTGATCATGGGCGATTGGGCGGGGCGTGCAGGCGTAAACGAGCCGCCGCCGATGGGCCCTGGCACCGACCTCAAGGGCTGGAGTCAAACCGCTACGATCGATTGGCCCACCCTCCGTGCGTATGGCGCGGCCTGCCTCGAAGCCACCGATCGGGCCTCAGCGACGAGGACATCGAGGCGCCGCTCGACCTGAGCCAGTTCGGGTTCGGCCAGGCAACCGCGAACTTCATCGTTGTCGCACTCGTCCAGAACATCGCTCTGCACACAGGCGAGATCTCGTGCCTGAAGGGGCTGGCCGGAAGCAAGGGCTACGCGATGTAAGCGCGGATGCCTAGTCCGCGAAGGGGTCAACCACGTGGATCCCGTCGAACTTGCGGAAATCCCGATCGTTCGTCCAGATGGTAGGGACCGCGTGCTGATGCATGAGCGCCGCGAGATGGGCGTCGTGGATCAGTTTGCCCCGAGCTGGCAGAGGCTCCGCTACCGCGCGGAGTCTCTGCCAAAAGTCTGGCGCCTCTGCGGCCACGCGAACGAACGGTAGCTGGAGCAGCCGGTCGACGTTCTCGAGGGCCGCGGCCAGTGTGAGCGGCGCCCTCAGCAGGCCCGGCCGAGTGACCACCCGCACGTAGCCCACTACGACTGGCCAGAAGAGGTAGACGAACTCATCGCCTCGGAGCAGTTCGTCGAACGCCTTCAGGGCTCGGGCGTGGTGAGCGTTCTCCACATCGGTTCTCGCCACGAGAACGTTGATGTCAAGCGTCAGGGTCATCGTCGTCGTAGGCCCATCGCTTCAGGACCAGCGGGTCGTTCAGATCAACCGAGCTTCCTCCGTCGCTGGTGTTCCACTCAAGGCGCGAGGGCTCTGCGCGCGCGGGGTCCTCTCCGAGTGCACGGGCCAAGAGGAGCGACGCGACTTCGCCCAGGGAACGCCGATCCGCAACGGCGCGCTTACGCAACGCGGCGAGAATCGAAGCGTCGAGGTTGAGCGTAGTGCGCGGCATGATGTCTTGATGCTACGACACCAAGCATCGCCGCATCAGTCCGCCTCAGGACCTGCGCGCGGGCTCGCCAGGGTAGATCTGGTTGTCCAGAAACTCGCGAACGGCCGCCCAGTCGCTGGTGTCGATCCGAAGCTCGCCCATATCTTTCGCGATCCACTCGAACGGGGGCGGTTCCGGAGCGCGCTCGCGCTCCTTCAAGGCAGTCGCAAGCAGGTAGCTAGCGGCGTCGCCAAGCGATTGGCCCGCTTCCCGGGCGTAGTCGCGCAACTCCGCGAGAATCGAAGCGTCGAGATTGAGCGTGATGCGCGGCATGCTGCGTTGATGCTAGCTCAGGGCGCATCACCGCAGCACTGGCGCCCCGAGACGCTGCTCAGGCGGCTCCCGCTGCCGCCACGGCCTTCTCCGCGGCCTCACCGAGGCTCTCCGCGCGGATGACGTCAATGCCCGAATCCTCGATCAGCTTCTCCCCTTCGGCGAGGTTCGTGCCAACGAGGCGCATGACGATCGGGACATCGAGGCCGAGCTCCTTGTCCGCGTCGATGACGCCCTGGGCGATGACATCGACACGCGCCATGCCCCCGAAGATGTTCACCAGGATCGCCTGCACCGAGGGATCCTCGCTGATGACCTGGATCGCATTCACGACGCGCGCGGGGTCGTTCACGGTACCAATGTCGAGGAAGTTCGCCGGCTCGCCGCCGGCGAGCTTGATCGTGTCCATCGTCGCCATCGCGAGGCCCGCACCGTTGACGATGCAGCCGATGTTGCCGTCGAGCTTGATGAAGTTCGCGACGCCCAACTCGGCGGCGAGGACCTCGAGCCGGTCCTCTTCGTCCTTATCGCGGAGTTGGGCCAACTCCTCCTGGCGGTAGAGGGCGCTGTCGTCGACGGTGAACTTCGCGTCGAGGGCGAGGACGCGTCCGTCCTCGGTAAGAACCAGGGGATTGATCTCGGCGAGGCTGGCGTCGCTCTCAACGGCGGCGCGATAGAGCGCGGCGACGAGGGTGTTGAGCGCGGTCGCCTGCTCGCCTGCGAGGCCCAGGCGCGCGGCCAGCGTGCGGCCGATGTAGGACTCGTAGCCAGCGGCGGGATTCACCGCCAGCCTCACGATCGCGTCCGGGTCGTTGTGGGCAACGACTTCGATCTCCTGCCCGCCCTCCGTCGAAGCCATGATTAGGGGCGTGCCCTGGGCGCCGTCGACGATGATCGCGAGGTAGAACTCCTTCGCGACCGCAGACTGCTCCTCCACGAGCACGTTCTTCACGAGCTTTCCCTCGGGACCGGTCTGGATGGAGACGAGGTGCTTCCCGAGGATCGCCGTGGCCTCGCGTTCGGCGTCGGCGGCCGTATCGGCGAGGCGTACGCCACCCACGCGATCGCCCTTGACCTGGCCCTCGTTGTTCGCCGGGTCGGAGATGAGCCTTTCGAACATCGCGGCCGTCTCGTCCTTCGCCACCAGACGGCCCTTGCCCCTCCCGCCGGCGTGAATCTGGGCCTTCACGACCACCTTGCCGCCGAGCTCCTCCGCGATCGCTCGCGCCTCCGCGGGAGTGCTCGCGACGCGCCCTTTGGGGACTTCGACGCCGTACTCCGCAAAGAGCGCCTTCGCTTGGTACTCGTGGACTTTCATTGCTCCTCCGGCTGGGCGGCGGGCGGCTCGGTCGCGCCCTTCGAACCCGCGCTCGAAGCCTACGGGTAGGCGCTGCCAGGCGAAACCGCTCGCCAGTGGCATGGTGCGGACAGGAGCGAGGTCGATGCCGGGGCGCCTGGCCTCCCGCCTGGTGCAGATCGCGGCCGGAGTTTCCTTGCGGCCCCCGGAGCCGAGAACGGCCACGTCAACCTCGAGGTCCCAACGGTCGGGGAGTGGCACGGCTGCCTCCTGGGCGCGCGAGTAGAGGTGGCGATGGCCTACGCCGCCCAGGTTCGACTCCGAGGGCGGGCTAGGAGCTGGGCAGTTCGTAGAGGCGGTACGAGGGCGAGTGGTTCGAAACCGCGAACCAGAAACTGTTGTGGCCAGGGAGGCGCTCGAGCTCGGCGCCAGCGTCGCTCACGAGCGCGCTCTCGCTGACCGTCCAGCTGGTGCCGGCGGCCGTGACCGCGATGCCGCTTTCGGGATCGAACTCCACGAACTCCTCGTCGCCGGCGGCGAAGGCGCGCCCCCCGGTGCCGTCGGCGGTGGCAAAGACGACGAGGCGCACGTCGCCGAGATCGTCGTGCAGGAAGCCCTCATCCCGCAGCAACGAGATCGGATAGGCGAGCACCTCGCCGTTGAGCCGAACCGCGTAGACCGGCGACTTCACGGCGGGCGGTCCCGAGCGATCGGGGGCCGGGAACATCAGCTGTGAGCTCCGGAAGTAGCGGGCGTAGGCGACACCTTCGCCGTAGTTACGGTTGTGGCCGGTGTCGATGTCGAGCACGAGCGTATCCGGGTGGGCCTTGAGCCAGGTCTCGTAGGTCGTGTGGACCACTGGCAGGAACTTCAGCTGGATGCCGCTGCCCACGAGCTCACCCCAGACGGGCTCGCCCGTGAACTGCTCCCAGAGCGTGTTCGTGGTGCGGTCATACATGAGCTTGTTCGAGCGGTAGAGGAGCCCGCTGGTGCCGAAGCGATAGACCCCGTCACCGACGCGGCCGTCGTAGAGGATGGCGCTGCCGCAGAGCGTGCAGTACGCGAGCGAGACGGGGACGCCACCGACGGTGTCGTTCACCATCTCGTGCCAATCGACGATGCGGCGGGGGTAGGCGCGCGCATCGCCGTTGATCTCGACGCCGATGACGAGGTCGTCCGGACCGATCCACACTGCTTCCCTGGCGCTGAGGAAGTGGGGCGACTCGAGCGGCGGGATGCCATCGACGCGGACCCCACCCCAGACCACTTCCTGGGCGGAGATCGTGCGGGGCTGGGCCGGATCGACGAAGGCGCCCATCTGCTCCTGGATGCCGCGGACCAGCTTGTGCTTGAACGCGAGGTACGTGGCGCTGTCGTCCGCAGGCGTGCGGAAGCCCAGCCCTTCAACCCATCCCAAGATGGGGAACTCGGTCGGCGGCTGGGTGCTGAGCAGGAGCTCGTAGGCGAAGGCGCTGTAGGGCACGGGCACCATCGCGAAGTCGATGAGGTACTGGAGATAGGCATTGTCCTCGTCGAGTGCCATGGCCAGGACCGTGTCGAGGGCCGACTCCGGCGGCGTGCGGAGGAGGCCCTGGTAGCCGTTCCAGAAGTCGATCTCCTGCCAGTAGACCAGTCCGACGAGATCCTCGTCCGTGATCGGCTTGAGGGCGCGGGTGGGTTCGGGCTCGGCAGTCGCTGTCTCAGTCTCACCTGTCCCCGCGGTCGCGCTCGCGGCCGGAGAGGGGGCGCTTGCGCCGTTGGCGTCGCCACCATCGGACCCGCTGCCGCAGGCCGCGACCGATAGCGCAACCAGCGCCGCGAATATGGGAAAGGCGAGACGCATCCCCAGGAGTCTGGGGCGCGCGAGCAGCCACCCGTGTTACGAAAGCCTAACCCTGGGTCAGGCCCCGGTAATCGCCCAACGGAGTTCAGGGTTCAGTGTTCAGAGTTCAGAGAGGGACGGCCGGAGCCGGACGGAGTTTAGTGTTCAGTGTTCAGTGTTCAGTGTTCAGAGAGGGAAGTAGCTCGCGGCCAACGGCCAACGGCCAACAGGCGCGACCCACTCTTCCGTCCCCGAGATATCGACGCTTTCCTGACACTGCTTTCCGGCGTCGAGAGCTTCTGGTTGAAGCGGTAGTGGAGCGCGAGGAACCAGCGCACGTCGTCGCGTTCACGATCCCGCGGCTAGCCCTATCCCGCTTCGAGCGCGGGAAGTTGAGCACCAGCTGATTGATCTCGAGGATGATCATCTGCGGCGCGGTCGACTCGAGCGGCTCGACGGAGCCGTGGGAGTTCCCGATGGCGACCACGTTCCCCTTCCAGAAGTGCTCCCGGCGCCCGGTCTCGAAGCGGATCACGCGGTGCTCACGCATGCGGGGATTCTTTGCGCGCATTTCTTCGGCAGCGTCGTCATCGCCGACGAAGCCCCACGAAAGACGTAGCCGCGATGGTCGTCCTCGACTGACGACGTGTTCCAGCACCAGCCCGCTTCCATCGTTTCCGTGGTCGTGAACGGCTTGATGTGCCTGCCGTGGGGCACGTTCGCCAGGATCGCGCGATCGCAGAGGAGGCTCTCGTCGTAGCTCAGGAAAGGCGACCCGAGCGCTCCCCCCATGATCTCGGAGCGGAACCCGGTGCAGTCGACGCACAGGTAGACATGCTCGATGGCGTGCTGATCACCGTGGAAGGTGGGAGCGGGAAGGTCCGCGCCTCGCCATCGTCCCTGACGACGTGCGCGAGGCTCTCGCCGTCCTCGGCCGGAACGAACTCCGTGACGGAACGCTCCGGCGCCGCGACGCCTTAGCGAACGGCTTCCCTCCCGGAGGTAGGCGACGAACGTGCGGTTATCGAGATGGTAGGCAAAAGGGATGCGTTCGATGAAGGAGGTGAGCTTGCCCCCTCGCCGACAAAGGATCGGTGAGCGCTCGTTCGAGATCAGGAGCGAGCCCTGCGAGTACTCGTTGGAGTTCACGACGTAGAACGCGGCATGAGGATCGGCCCCGGGTGAAACGCATCGTTGAAGGAGTAGTGCCCGCGCTGGCCCCATTCGAACTTGACCCCGAACTTCGAGGTCGGCCGCACGCACTCGAAGCGCTCGTGCCCGTCACGTCGAGGTAGGGGTGCAGGAACTTGACCACGATCGCAGTCGTGCCTTCGCCGACGCTGCTGATCGGAACGTCCGGCGACTCGATCAGCGTGACGCGCAGGGCGAGTGCGGTCAGGCAGCGGCGGTGCCCCCGCCGATGATGCCGACGGCCTGCTAGTCGCCAGAGGTCACGCCGCTACCGTGCCATCGGCCACCGTGGACGAGCAGCGTGAGGGCGCGTGCTAGACTGCCGCCGCCCACCGAACGGTCCCCACGGCCGCGGTTGCCTGAGCACACGGCGGCGGTGGTCGCTGGCTAATCGCTGACTATTGAATCAAGCGACCGACATCACGCACGGGCACGCCGGACCTAGCGGCGGAGGAACGGGAACATGGAGCTCGAGGCAGGCAAGGCAGCGGTGGTCACCGGCGGCGGGAGCGGCATTGGCGCCGCACTCTGCCAAGCGTTCGCCCAGCGGGGCATGTCGGTCGCGGTTTCCGACATCGATCTGGCCGCAGCGGAGGGCGTCGCGCAGGCGATCAGCTCGGCCGGCGGCAGGGCGATCGCGACCAAGACCGATGTCTCGAGCCGCGAGTCAGTGAAGGCGCTGGCGGATGAGGCGTTCGCAGCCTTCGGGGGCGTACACGTGCTCTGCAACAACGCCGGGGTGGTGGCGTTCCGGGGCGCGGCCGAGATGGGGGACGCGGACTGGGACTGGGTGATGTCGGTGAATCTCGGCGGAGTGGTGAACGGGGTAACGCAGTTCCTGCCGCGCATGATCGAGCAGGGCGGCGAGGCCCACATCGTGAACACGGCCTCGATCGCCGGGCTTTTCGCGACGCCCGGAATGGCCTCCTACGTCGCTTCCAAGCAGGCGGTGGTGGGCCTTTCCGAGCACCTGCGGGCCGACCTGGCGGAGATCGGCATCGGCGTGTCTGTGCTCTGCCCTGGCGGGGTCGCGACGCGGATCGTCGAGGCGGGCCGCAACCGGCCCTCCGAGCACGGCGGGCCGGAGGAGATCCCGGACCAGGCAGCGGGTATCCGGCAGGGGATCGCCGCGGGCATGCCCCCAGAGCAGGTGGCGGAGCGCGTTCTCAACGCCGTCCGCGAAAACGAACTGTTCATCGTCACCCATGAAGACACCCGCGCGGGGGCAGTCGCCCGCCTCGAGGGGATCCGCGCCGCCTACGCGGGATAGGCCGCTTCGCTAGCGGCCGTTGGCCGTTGACCGCTGGCCCACCCACGTCCCTCTCTGAACCTTGAACTCTGAACCCGCCCGCCGGCGGCCACAGTTCTGCCACGAACTACTTGGTTGCCAACTACTACGCGGGGTGGGTAGAGTCCCGTCGCTGTGACAAGAGCGCTCCTCGCCGGTGAACACGCTGCCCTGGGCCTGCTTCGCACGCGCCCGATGTACGGCTACGAGATGGCCCGTTACTTCGAGCGCGAGGACCTACGCGAGGTCTGCCCGATCGAGCAGGGCTCGCTCTACACCTACCTGCGCAACCTCGAGAATCGCCAGCTCGTCAGCTGGCACGAGGAGCGCGTGGGGCTGCGACCCCCTCGGAAGCGCTTTGCGCTGACGGAGGCGGGCGTCGCTCTCGTCGACCACTGGCTGCGCGAGCCGGTCGAGCGGCTACGCGAGGTCCGCTTCGAGCTGCTCGTGAAGCTCTACGTGCTGCACGCGATCGATGCTGAAGCGGAGCGAGCGCTCGTGCGCGAGCAGCTCGCGGTGTGCGGGTCGTACCGGGAGCGGGCGGAGAGGCGAGTGGAGGCTGCTAGCGACGACTTTTCGCGCCTCGTCGCCCGTTCGAAGCTCTCCGCGGCCGAGGCCACCATCGACTGGCTGCGGGGCTACCTGCAGACGCTGTCCGCACCCGCACTCACCCCGTGAAGCGAGTGAACGGGCCGCTGGCGTTGCTCGCGATCGCTGCGCTCGTCGCTACGGGTTGCGGAGGTGGTGGGGACGAATCCGGCGGCCTCCGGGGAACGGTCACGGTCTTCGCCGCCGCTTCCCTCAGCGACGCCTTCGCCGAGCTGGCTACCGATTTCGAGCAGCAACATCCAGGTGTGAACGTGCGGCTCAACTTCGCGGGCTCAGCGACGCTGCGGACCCAGCTCCTCGAAGGCGCACCCGCCGACCTCTTCGCCAGCGCAAGCCCCGTCGAGGTGGCGGCGATCGCAGCGGCTGACCTCGTCCTCGAACAACGCCCACTGGCCGCGAACGAACTGGTGATCGCGGCTGAGACCAGGAGCGAGCGCATCTCTGCGTTCGCCGATCTTGCCACGCCCGGCCTCCGTCTCGTGCTCGCGGCGGAGGAGGTCCCGGCCGGGCGCTACGCCCGCGATGCGCTCGCGCTCGCGGACAGCGAGGGCGCGTTCGGACCCAACTTCGCCGATCGCGTGCTCGCGAACGTGCGCAGCAACGAGACGAGCGTGCGCGCGGCCCTGGCAAAGGTCGAGCTCGGCGAAGCGGATGCCGCCATCGTCTACGCCACCGACCTCGCAGCCGCCCAAAACGCGGCAGTCCGGGAGATTGCGATTCCCGCGCAGTTCCAGGTACCGGTCGAGTACCGCATTGCCCTGTTGAAGGACTCCGAATCAGCGCGCACCTTCATGGATTTTGCCACCTCGACCGAGGGGGCGGCCGTCCTCGCGCGCCACGGGTTCGACCCTCCGGTGGTGGCGACGTGAGCGGTTCGCTGCGCCGCCGGGCGCCAGCGGCCGGCCTCGCGCTGCTGCTCTTCGCATTTGCGCTGTTCTTTCTACTGCCCTTCGCGGGACTGCTCGAGCGCGGCCTCCGCGACGGGGACACCTGGGACGCCATCACTTCGGGCACCGCCCGGGACGCGCTCGTGCTCTCGCTTTGGACATCGACGCTGACGCTCGCGCTTGCCGTAGTCGCGGGCACGCCGCTGGCGTACTGGCTCGCACGAGCGACCTTCCCCGGGAGGCAGGTGATCGAGGGGTTGATCGACCTCCCGATCGTGCTGCCACCGACGATCGCGGGGGTCGCGCTGCTGACCGCCTTCGGGCGCAGGGGGCTGCTGGGCGAGCCGCTCGACGAATGGTTCGGCGTGACGATCGGCTTCAGCACGGTCGCGGTCGTGATGGCGCAGCTCTTCGTGGGAGCGCCCTTCTACGTCCGCGCCGCGCGGGCTGGCTTCGCCGAAGTCGACGAACAGTACGAGCGGGTCGCGCACACGCTCGGCGCTTCGCGGCTGCGCGCCTTCGTGCGGGTGGTGCTGCCGCTGAGTTGGCCGTCACTGGCGGCGGGCGCCGCCCTCTGCTGGGCGCGAGCGCTGGGCGAGCTCGGCGCCACGCTGATCTTCGCGGGCAACCTCCGGGGCGAGACCCAAACGATGCCCCTCGCCATCCTGAGCGCCTTCGAGAGCTCGGCGGGCCTCACGGCGGCGGTCGCGCTTTCGCTCCTGCTACTCGCGGTCGGGCTCCTCGTGCTCGCCGCCTTCTGGCTCGTGGCGCCCCGGCTGCGGGGCGTGATGTGAGGCTCGAGTTCGCCGCGCGCACGCAACTCGGCGACTTTTCGTACGACGCCGAGCTCGCCGTCGAGCACGAGATCGTCGTGCTATTCGGGCACTCCGGAGCCGGCAAGAGCCTAACGCTGCAGTTCATCGCGGGACTGATGCGACCGGCGGAAGGGCAGATCGCGATCGGCGGCGTACCGGTCTTCGATTCGGCA
>CAUYXJ010000080.1:0-12557 GCA_963577065.1 Dehalococcoidia bacterium
CACCGGCGAGGAGCGTGGCCACGCCGAGATGAGCGCGCGCATGCAGCAGAGCGCCGCGAACACGTTCGACATGGCGGGCGTCCGGATCCACGACTACACGCACCACCATTGGCGCGCCGATGTCGACATCCTCGTCGGCGAGGCCGGCGACCGGCTCGCCTACCTCACCGTGCCCAAGTGCACAGACGCCGACCAGGGCGCGGAGATGATCGCGTACATCCAGGAGCGCGGCGCCAAGTCCGGCCTGAAACGCGAGATCCCCGTGCACATCCTGGTGGAGACGCACGGCGCGTTGCGCTACGCCTGGGAGCTCGCCGCGCTGCCAAATGTGCAGGTGCTCGACTTCGGGCTCATGGACTTTGTCTCCGCCCACCATGGGACCGTGCCCGCCTCGGCGATGCGCTCGCCCGGCCAATTCGAGCACGCCCTCATCCGACGCGCGAAGGCCGAGGTGGTCGCGGCCGCGCTCGCGCACGGCGTCGTGCCGGCCCACAACGTGACCCTCGAACTCAAGGACGCCGACGTCATCTATGGCGATGCGCGGCGAGCGCACGAGGAGTTCGGGTTCATGCGGCAGTGGTCGATCTATCCGGCGCAGATCGAGCCGATCACGCGGGCGATGTCGCCCGAGCGGCCCGAGGTCGAGCTCGGGGAGGCGATCATGCTCAAGGCCTACGAGGCCGACTGGGGGCCGATTCAGCACGATGGTGACCTGCACGACCGCGCGACCTACCGCTATTACTGGGAGTCGCTGCAACGCGCACGGTTGATGAATATCCAGCTGTCCGACGAGGTGGAGCGCACCTTCTTCGCGGAGGCAGTGAGCGCCAGCGCGTGACGCTCTACCTCATCCGTCACGGCCTCGCCGCCGCGGGCCTGGCCGACCTCGATCCCGGCCTCGCCGAATTGGGACACGCGCAGGCGGCGGCCACCGCCGAGGCGCTCGCGGGCCTCGAACCCGCGCGCCTGATCGTCTCGCCCCTCCAGCGCACACGCGAAACCGCGGCGCCGTTGGCGGCAACCTTCGGCCTCGAGCCCGAGATTCGGCGTGAGATCGCCGAGGTCTTCGACCCCAGCGTCCCGCCGGAGGAGCGCCAGGCGATCATCGGGCCGTTCATGGAGGGCCGCTGGAGCGAGCAGCCCGAGACGCTCCGGGCCTGGCGCATGAAGGTGATGGAAACGCTCGAAGGCTTCGGGGGCGGGGGCGGCGTCGTGGTCGTGAGCCACTACATCGCCATCTGCGCGGCGATCGGCGAGGCGACCGGCGATGACCGCGTGGTACCCGTGAAGCTCGCCAACACCTCGATCACGACCCTGGAGGTCGAGGACGGTGCCCTGGCGCTGAGCAAGGCCGGCGCGATCGACCACCTAGCGCCGGAACAGGTCACGGGCATCGCCACGGCCGTCCCGGGCGGGCCCTAGACGCAGCAGCCGAGCGCGGCAACCAGCGTGATCGCCCAACCCTTGCGCGCCAAGCGATCGACCGGGGAGCCACCGCAGAGGAGGCTTTGCGAGAGTCCTCGGATGGGCGCCCCGGCCGCCAAAGCTAGTTAGTGAAGTTATTCCAGGCGGAACTCGGCAGATCTGGTGCCGGGTTGGTGCTATCAACTTACTGAACAGATCTACGGGCGCTCGCACCCCAAACGAAGCCTTGCGTGAGCGTGTCATATGCCCGGACGAGCGAGAAAGGGACGGAACCCATACCCGACCAGAATACCCGGATCGCCATCTATTCACTCGGGTATGCTGCCGACGAAGAAGCCCCACCCGGTTCGAGTCGTCGCCACCTGACATCACTCTGTAGATTCAACCACCATCTCTTATCTCGCCCACCTGCTAGCCAAGGCAGGCGTTTACGAGCCTCGGCGCCGAACCAGTCCGCTCGCGAGGACGAACAAGGTAGCCGCCATAAGCGACAGGACGATGATGAGGCCGAGAGGCGCGACACCGGCGCCTTCTCCGAGTCCTGATCCTGCGGCCGGTGGGCTAGGAGCCGCTGGGGGTTCAGTCGGCGCTGCGGTGGGCTCCGCTGTCGCGGTGGGCTCCGCTGTCGCGGTGGGTTCCGCTGTAGCAGTAGGTTCTGCTGTAGCAGTAGGTTCCACCGTCGCGGTGGGTTCCGCACCGAACAGCTCGCAGCTTGTGAGGTTAACGCCCGTTGAGCCCGAGTCCTGCGAGACCACCACCATGAAGATCCCTGCCCAGTCGCCGACACTGAACGCCTGCTCGAAAGCCCCGTCAGCGCCCGCGGTAAGGGTAGCGGTCTCGCGGTCCGCAGGGTCCGCCGCCCCAGAGGTTGCAAGGTTGACTTCCGCTCCCGGCGTGGTGACGCCGTGAGCGAGTCCGGTACTGGGGTCACAGACGTCAACCACGATCCCATCAATTGTCATTGCAATCTCGACTTCCCCATCTACTACATGGACGACACCGTCCGTTACAATCACTACTTGAACACGTAGGACTTGACCAGCGGATCGTGGTCCAGTCCGTACATTCGCCCTACCAAACTCATCCACGTCTGCTAGATGCCCAGATATCCTGGTTCCATCAGCTTCCTCTAATATGAAACTAAGAGTCATCCCCTCCTCGTAACCATGGGCCGTCAAGGACGAAGAATTCCCGAAGAGAAAGACCTGCAATCTCCGTGAGGTTTGTGCCTCAGTATCAGAGGCAGTTACGTGGAAGCCTATGAAGACCAAGGAAAGAGCGATGATCATCGCTCCATATGTACGAATATTCATGAATATCTCCACAAACGCCATGATGTGCAATTGACGACCGAGGCTTGTCAGCGGCCACGAGGGAAATTGCTCATGAAGATTAATAACCCGGGCGGGCGGGGGCGGGGGGGGTCGTCAATCACTCGCTTGCCCGGAGCTCCCCTCTCCCACCCGCGGGATCGATTGTCTAGTAGGCCGCGCAGCCGCAGCTCGAGCGCGGGCGGGGAAGGTGGCGGGCGGCCCGAGCGATGCGAGCTATCAGCAAAGCGCGCAGGCGTGGCAGCGCAAGCCGCGTAGACGCAGCAGTCGAGCGCGGGAGGGGCCCGCGGGGAGGGGTCCGAGCGTTAGCGAGCTCTTCTCTTTGCTCGGGAACGGGGCGCGTCGTACGCTGGGCGCTCGAAGCGATTGCCGGAGACCGCAGGTCCCTTCGGGGATAAGCCGAGTATCGGCGCCTGTTGAGGCGATGCGCGGGCTGCGCCGCTTGCCGAGCGCCCCGCACCCTCCTCCCCTCGCTGGACTGGAGTCTTTCGTGCCTGCCGCGAAGAAGGTGATGCTTGTCGCCGAGATCAAGGAGGACATCGAGCGCGCTCAGGTCGCCATAGCCAGCGACCACAGCGGGCTTGGGGTCGCTGGCTTCCAGGAGCTGCGGCGCGCGCTCGCGCCGAGCGAGGTACGCGTCCGCGTCGTCAAGAACTCGCTGGCGAAGCGGGCTGCAGAGGCAGCGGGGCGCCCCGAGATCGCCGAGCTCCTGAAGGGTCCCACCACGTTCACGTTCGGCTACGGCGATCCGGTCGCACCGATTCGCGTGCTCACGGAGCATGTTCGCGCCCACCGCCTGAATCTCCCGATCCACGGGGGTTGGATGGATGGGCGCATCCTCAGCGCCGCCGAAGTGGCCGATGTCGCCAGCATCCCGCCGCGCGATCAGCTCATTGCGGAGATCGCCGGAAAGCTCCGTTCGCCAATCCAGAACCTCGCCAGTCTGCTGCAAGCGACGCTACGCGAGTTCAACGGCCTCATAGAGGCCCGCGCGGACCAGCTCGACGACGGATCGGCCGCGGAGGCCGATCCGGAGGCGGAAGCGGCAGAAGACGCAGCTCCCGCAACGGACGACGCGCCGACGGCGGATGACGCGCCAACCGCAGAGGCAGAGGCCCCCGCAGAGGCGACAGCCGAGATCGAGGCGACCGCAGAGGCTACAGGCGAGCCTCCCGCGGAGGCCACAGCCGAGGTCGAGGCGACCGCAGAAGCCACAGGCGAGCCTGCTGCGGAGGCCGACACCCCTCCGGACGCGGAACCAGCAGACGAACCCTCGACCGCCGAGGCCGAGGAAGCCACAGAAACCACGCCGCCAGCAGAAAGCACCTAAAGAAGGGGATTCACATGGCCACGAAAACCGAAGACGCAATCGAGATCATCAAGGGGATGACGCTCCTCGAGCTCCGCGATCTGAACAAGGCGATCGAAGAGGAGTTCGATATCACCGCGGCCGCGCCCATGATGATGGCCGCCGGCGCCCCGGCCGCCGGCGCTGTCGACATGGCCGCCGAGGAGCAGACGGAGTTCGACGTCCTCCTCAAGAGCTTCGGCGAGAAGAAGATCAACGTGATCAAGGCTGTCCGCGAGGTCGTGAGCGGCCTCGGCCTCAAGGAGGCCAAGGAGCTCGTCGAAGCCGCCCCGACGAAGATCCGGGAAGGCATCTCCAAGGAAGACGCGGACGAGATCAAGGGCAAGCTCGAAGAGGCCGGCGCCACGATCGACATCGAGTAGGGCGGCCCCGAGGACTACGTCGTCGCGGCTTCCTCGATGGCGGCCGCGAGTTCGTCCGCGCGCTGCGAGCCCAGCAGCAAGCGACCGCCGCCGGCGAGTGTGAGTTGCACGCCGCGGTTGCCACGCAGGTTGTAGGCGCGGCCGCTCGGCCCCCAGCGGATCCCCCAACCGCCGAACTCGCGGATCGGGCGGTAGCGGCGGGCCTCGAAGCTCGCTATCTCGTCCAGACTCAACGTCCTTCGCATGAACGGACGCATGCGCACGCGCACGACGTCGCCCGCAACTTCGATATCGAGGCGGAGGGCGGCGAGCAGCCCCCCGATCGCGATGACCAGCGCCGCGATCACCGCCAGCGTCACGACCTCGCCGGTCGCGAGCGCCGCGCCGCCGGACATCAGCACGGCGAGGGTGACGACGAGCGGCACGATCGGGACCAGCAGCCACAGGCGGCTCAGATGCTGCCGTTCGGAGAAGAGCAGCGGCGGCGGAGTTCCCTCGGACATCGCGAGTCAGACGCCGGCGTAGCTATGCAAGCCGGTGATCCAGAGGTTGACGCCGAAGTAGGTGAACAGCATCAGGCCCCACATGGCCACCAGCCACCACATCGGGTCCGGGCGGCGCCCCCGGCGGAAACGTGCGGGCACGATCCTGCGGATGATCGGAGCACCGCCGACCGAGCCCTCGCCGGCCCGAGCGTGAAAGTAGGCAGCCAGCGAAAGCAGCACGATCAGCGCGCTGGTCTCCTTCGGGTCCCAGCCCCAATAGCGGCCCCAGGCGCTATTCGCCCACCAGGCGCCAAGCGCGATCCCGAACGCGAGCAGGGGGAAGCCCACGATCACGGCGCGGTGCGCGAGATCGGCGGCCGCAGAGGCGCTGGGGAGAGGGCCGAAACGGCGCTTGCCCTCGCCCCCCTGGACGAGGTACATGACGGCAGCGCTGAAAGCGACGGTGAGGACCGCGTACGAGACCATGACGACGCTCACGTGGAGCGTCAGCAAGGGGCCGTTCTGGAGGGCGGGGATGAGGGGCACGACCTCATCCGGGAAGAGCGTGGCGACCGCGAGCGTGCCCGCGACGATCGGCAGGGCGACGACGCCGAAGCGGCGGCCCCCAGTACCGACTTCGAAGGCGAGATAGGAGGCGGCGACCCCACCCGCGAGCGCGACCGTGTACTCGTAAAGATTTGAAAGCGGCGCATGGTCGACGGCCGCCCAGCGAGCAATGACGGCACCCGCCAGAGCGGTCACCGTAAGGGCCGTGAATGTCGTCGCGAGGCGCCCGATCCCGGGAATAGGGCGACCGCTTGCGCTCGAGAGCGTGACGGTTCCGGCGGCCGTCTGCGCACTGAAGCGTCGCAGCGCCAGCGAGGCGCTGGCAACGTAAGCGATGTACGTCGCCGATGCCATTCCCGCGAGCACCAGGCCCGTCCAGAAGAGGTAGCTCGAAAGCTCAGCCATGGGCCCCGCCATGCTAGCGCGGTGACCCTGCGCGAGCCATTGCGCCTACGGCGTGGGGAGGAAGAGCTGGTAACGCCCCGCCGCCGCCTCGCCCCCGATGAGCGGCGGCTCCACCACGAGGGTCATCGGCCCGGTGGTGTCGCCGAAGGCGTTGGTCGGCGCGACCAGCAGCGTCAACGCGCGGCCCTGCCCGGTGGCGATGACCACTTCCGCTCGCCCGCCAAGGGTGGCGAGGGGGAAGAAGGTCAGCCCCGCCGCGGCGATACTTGCACCCTGAAAGTTGAGCCGGGCGAGGTCGACGGCGCCGTTCGTGATCCAGAGGTCGATGATGACAGCGTGCGTCGCGCCCTCGATCTCGGCGCGTTCGAGCGCAGCGGCGAGTGCACCTGCCTCGGCCCCGCCCGTCGCCCGCAGGATGCAGGCAAAGCCCTCGACCGGGTACACGCTCGCGCGCGTGGCGCGCAGCGAGACTCCGCTGAGCGTCTGCTCGACGCTCAGGTCCACCGTTGTCTCGGGGACGCTTCCGCACTGCGTCGCTCCTTCGGCGGCGAGATCGGGGGTGGGGCTGGGCGCGATCGTCGGGGTCTCACGAAGGCCGGCAACATCGCTCTCGCTCGCGTCCTCAGCGGTCGGCGTCGCGGCAGACGTTGGGGTCGCGCTTGGCGCGGGAGAGGGACTGGGGACAGGCGCCGTCGCCTCGATCGCGGGGAGGGGCACCGAGGCTGGGGAGGTGCCCGCTCCCCCACCGCCGGGCCTCACGGCGAACACGAGCGCGAGCACGCCGATGATGACGATCGCAGGCATGAGCAGCTGCGGCTGGAGCAGAGAGCGCTTCGCGGGCACGCCCTCGGGGCGCAGCGGCGAGGGCGGCTTAATCGCGAAGCCGCTGCCGCGCGCATCTGCGCGAGGCGTACGCGGGCCAGGGCGCGGCCGAGGTGGGCGCTCCACGGGGCCAACGTAGCCCTCGCCGCGCAGACGGGGGAGTCGGGGCAACCCCTATTAGGTAGGTTCTAGCTCGCTGCGCTCGGGCCCCTCGTCGGCCCCCTTCCCGCGCTCAACTGCTGCGTCTACGCGGCCCTCTGGGCCGCTCCGCCTGCGCGCTCGCTGCGTTACAGCTCGCTGCGCTCGGGCCCCTCGTCGGCCCCCTTCCCGCGCTCGACTGCTGCGTCTACGCGGCCCTCTGGGCCGCTCCGCCTGCGCGCTCGCTCGTGTCGCTCGCTGAGGTCGCCGATCGCCCCTTTCCCGGAGCCCTCGGCGCGGCTTGCTAGGCTAGGCGGGTGCGAACTGCGCTCGCGGCCCTCGTCCTCGTGGCGGCGATCGCGGCCTGTGGGGGAAGCGACGAGCCCCATCTCTATCCCACCGTTGCGCTCACCGTTCGCGCTGCCGGCGGCACCGCAGCGGCGCTCACGGCGGAGGTGGTGCGCACCTCGAGCGAGCGCCAGCAGGGCCTCATGTTCCGCCAATCGCTGCCCGAGAACGAGGGCATGCTGTTCGTCTTCCCCGCCGAGACCCGCACCGGGTTCTGGATGCGGAACACCTACATTCCGCTGACGATCGCCTATCTCGCAGCCGACGGCGTGGTGCTGGAGCTGCGCACCGGAGAGCCGCTGAACGAGACGCTCCTCAGCCCGGCCCAGCCCTACCGCTACACGCTCGAAGTGAACGAGGGCTGGTTCGAACGGCACGGCCTCGGGCTGGGAGCGCAGGTGATCCTGCCGCCGGACCTGCCTGCGGGCGAGTAGCAGGTGATCGCGGCAGCCGCTACGCTTCCGGCATTCCCGGGAGGAAACGATGGCGAAGCCGCATTTCGGTGTCACGGTGCCGCAGATCAAGCGCCCCTGGGGGGAAACCGCCGCCGCCGCGCGTGAGTTCGAGGAGCTGGGCTTCGACTCCATCTGGGTGAACGACCACCTCTACGGCCCGCAGTCGCCCCAGATCCCAATCCTCGAGGCCTGGACGACGATCGCCGCGCTGGCGGCGATCACCGAGCGCGTCGAAATCGGCACGCTGGTCACACCTGCCGGCATGCGCAACCCCGCACATCTGGGCAAGACCATCGCCACCGCCGATGCGATCGCCGGGGGGCGCGTCATTCCTGGTCTGGGGGGCGGATGGATGGAGCGCGAATTCAGCGACTTCGGTGTGCCCTTCCTGCCGCTCCGAGAACGCCTCGAACAGCTGGAAGAGACCGTCGTTCTGCTGAAGCGAATGTGGAGCGAGGAGTCGGTCACGTTCGCGGGCAAGCACGTCCACGTCGAGAACCTGGTGTGCGAGCCGAAGCCGCCGCGTACGCCGCCGATTCTGATCGGTGGCGCAGGCGAGCGCGTGACGCTCCGCATCGCCGCCCAACATGCGGACATCTACAACAATCTCGCGGGGCACCACGCCAATCTCGCGCGCAAGGTCGAGGTCTTGCGCGAGCACTGCCGGGACCTCGGTCGTGACCCGACGGAGATCGCGGTGAGCCAGCAGTGCCTGGTGACCATCGCCCCGGACGAGGCCGCAGCCGGCCCAATGATCGAGCGCGCACAGAAGATCTTTGGCGGACACCTGGGCGACCCGACGGGGCCGCTCGCGCTCTCCGGCAGCCCCGAACGCATCCGCGATCAGCTCGGGCGAAATCAAGAGCTCGGCTGCGAGATGTTCGTGATCGAATTCTTCGGGCGCGACACGCGCGAACCGGCCCGGCTCTTCGCCGACCGCGTGCTTCCTTATGTCTAGGCTGCAACGTAAAGGAGTGGGCCACCGAGCGACGCTAAGCAGCGAAAACGCTATGGCGTCGGCTGCGAAGATTGGCCCCAATGCGGAAATCACGGAACAGTTACGTTTACCGTGAGCGACGGGTCCCCTGGCCGGGGCTTAGGCGGCTCGCGGCGTTCGCTCTGCTGGGGCTGGGCGCGTTCGGGTTCGCCAATCTCCGCACGGACTCGCCCGCGCCGACTCCATCGGTGGCCGTGCCCGCCCAAACCGCCCCCCCCGCGGTTCAGTCTCGTACTCCCGGGTATGGCCCGCGACGACCCCGGAACGCTCGTCGTCAACTCCCCCACCGCCAGGCACGCCCCCGGCGGTGCCAGCAGCGGGAACGCCGCGGTCGCGGCTGCCGGGGCGGGGGGCGCACCCGCTGGCCTGGCGCCGCCGCCGCCGACCGCTGCGCCGACCCTGACAGCAACACCCACGGCGACACCAACGGCAGAGCCCACCGCGGCAGCCGCTCCCCTTCCGACGCTGGACGATCACCCGGAACAGGGCTCGCGCAACCCAGTTGAGGATAGCGGCGAGGAGGGCGCCCCCCCGCCGGTGACGCTCACGCCTAAACCGCCGGTACCACACGCGCTTCCCCCCGAGCCGACGCCTCTCTCACAGGGTGGCTCGTAGCGCAAGGAAGCCGCCGCTACGATGGGGCCTGGGAGTGGATAGGGCCCGGTGGTCCTCGCCGTCTTCAAAACGGTCGCCTCGTCGCAAACGTGCCGAGGGGTGGGTTCGACTCCCATGCACTCCCGCCAGTTCGTTTGAGGGCGCCGCATTTGTTCCCGTAAGGACCACCGCTCCCGGCTCAGAGGGCGCTCGTGGCTACGATCCTGAACGAGCTCCGCGGGGCGAAAGGCGCTAAGCGGGCGACGGCAGCGCGAGGCGATCTCTCAAACTCGCCCAGCGACTCGCCTGATGCGGAGGCGCCCCTCATCGGTCCTTGCCCCGCAAACTCATCACGAACGTCTGGGGGGCTTTGCGAGGGCCAGCAAAAGCAGGAAATCTATCTTCAAGATCGCGCTGCCATTGTCAGGGCTCTCATCGAGCGGGCCCGGCCCCGATTCTCGCCTCGGGGCTCCTTCGCGCTCTCAGTGCCTCTCCACCAGTGCGGTCACAGATGGGCCATACTCCTCGACCCTCTGATACTGCCAATCAATCTCGATATGGATTCGACATCTCAGCGCTCGCTGAGCGACTTTGACTGCGCCCTTCGGAGTAGGAGGTTAGAGGCGCATGCGGGCCGCTTTGCGTGCGTACGATGCTAGGACGAGATTCGCTGGCCGGGCGTATCTACCGCGGTCTGGTCCCGGCGCGAACCAGAGGCGCACTTTTACTCCGGCGACGCGCCTGGGACCTTCGTTGGTGTCTCTCCAGCCCTCGCGCGCGAGCCGCGACTACGCGCCGACGACTCTCGCTTGGGGACGACTACTGGCTGTTCGTGCTTGGCGTGAACGGCTCGGGCACGACGCTCCTGGTCCGCCTTCTCGCGTCGCACCCTCAGATCCGCGGCCTCCCAAAGGAGGGACAGCGGCTGACGCACGCCCTCCTGCTCCCGCGCAATTACGGCGTGAGCCGGCTCTGGACAGAACGGCCCGACGTGTTCCGGCTCGATCAGAACGAGGGAGCGGACCGAGCGGACCGGGCCCAACACGATTGGGCGCTGCACTTCCCCCCAGGTCCAGGTGTGCTCCTGGAGAAGAGCCCGCCGAATACGCTCCGCGCGCTCTGGTTGCAGCGGTACTTCCGGCCCAATCGCTTCGTCGCGACAACGAGGAGCCCTTACGCGGTGGCAGAGGGGATTCGCAGGCGGCAAGATTCTTCGATCGAGGATGCTGCGCGCCACTGGGCGCGAGCGTACGACTGCCTTCTCGCTGACGCAGAACAACTCGGGCACCTCCTCTGGGTGCGTTACGAGGAGCTCTGCGAGAACCCGGAGCGCGAACTCGATCGGATCGAAGGGTTCCTCACGCTGCCGGAACCCTTCGATCGCGCGATCCTGAACAGCGACTTCGATGTGCACAGCCTCGAGCCCGGCCCCCATCCGATCTCAGACTTCAACGCGAAGAGCCTCGCCCGGCTTTCACCTGATGACATCGCGACGATAGGGCGCGTCGCCGGACCGACTATGGAGCGGCTTGGGTACGAGCGTCTCTAGAACGCCCCTTCCTTTCTGCTTCCGCTCCTCTTTCCTCCCACCGAACGAACGGGAGCCCGAAGCGTCCGCGCTCCCGCGTTACCCACCTAAGAGCGACGCTCCCGACGGTTCCGCCGTGCTCATCTCTCGAGTGGCTGGCTCAATGGCCTGCCCCTCCCTCTGAGAGCCTTCTCCATTCCGGCGCCTTCAGCTCCGACGCCCAGATTCTCGGGGGAGGCCCTCCTCACCGGTCAGGCACCTCGAAAGCGAGCCGGGCGTTGCCCGTCCGCGGATTTCGGCCCCTTGGGGCGAGCGGTCACGGCCGGCTCGCCCGCCCCAAGGCCGCTTGGCGTTGGGGAAGGGATTCGCGTTCCTGCGTACCTCGCTCAGCTTCGTGTTCATCGGCGCGATCCTTAATCGCCGGCACGGTCTCGTACCGGTCAGAATCCCTACCGGCTTGATCTGCACCGCCCACCCCGGTCGATTGCGCTGGTGTTCTGACCCCGACCGAGCGCCCCGCTGGCCGATCCCCTTCGGGCCCAATCGCAGGCTCAGGCGGGTGCGCGGAGCGGCGATCGAGCACCGCCAGCAGGGCAAGCCGACCGCTGCGCGCAACCCGTACGCAGACCACGGCCGAGGGCTGCGCCACTGGCAACGGCGATCTGACCGTCCCCTCCCAGATCCGGCGGTGGCCGCTCGCTCACGCGCCAGCGGTGGGGACGAGGAGACAGCCTATCGGCACCCGAAAACCTCCTTGTCTGAACGGGAAGTGAGGCGGCCGTCTAACAGGTTTTGCACGCGCTTTGCGCCTACGTCACGCCGGGGATACCTGTCGGTTACGAACGGCTCGTAGGGTCCCGCAGCGGAGGCGCTGAAGTTGAGCGGAGCCGATCGTTCGCTGTCCTCACCCGCCGGACCGCCGGAGGCGCCCGGCCATCCGCGTGCGCGGCGGCGCGACTCTACGCGCGCGGGCAGCGACAGAGCCGTCGTCGCCGCGGTCGCGACCTCACAGGAAGAACTGACCGCGATCGCCGGGCTGGCGAGGCGCCAGGCCCTGCAGCGCGGAGGGCAGCTGGTGCTGGTGGCCTGCGCGCGAGACGCAGCGGCCTTCGAGCGGCGGGTGCCTCCGTGGTTGCGCGAACTCGCGGACACGCACGACGCCGAGACGCGCACGGTTGCAGGCAGCGGCAATCGGCCCTTCATCGAAGTCGTCCGCACCGTGCTGGCGAAGCTGGGGCCAACCCTGGTGGTGGTGGGGCCGAGCCACGAACTGCGGCCGCTCCTCGCCTTCCCGATCACGGAGACGCTCATGGCCCCTACCAGTGCGGAGCCATTCGGCGAGGCCGAGCGCGTGCTGGCGGTTCTCCCGAACGGCGAGCGCGCGGCCACCGTGGCCGCCACCGCGGCCGCGCTGGTCGCGACCGGAGGCGAGCTGGTGCTCGCCGGCATCGTGCAGCCCACGGCGCGGAAGGGCACGTGCGAAGCGCGCGCGAGCGCCTTGCGCGCGGCCCTCCCCGAGCCGCTGGAAGGCATTCGCACCAGCTTCCGTGTCGTGCGCGGCCGCTCCCACGAGGCGGCCCTCCTGAGCGTGGTACGCGCCGGCGAAGCGGGCATCGTCGTCACCGACGCCGAGCGCGAGGCGCTGATCCCCTGGTCCGGGCGCAAGCTGCCGGAACGGCTCTTGGCGAAGACGAACGTACCGGTCGTGGTGACCAGCGGACCCGTGCCCAC
>CAUYXJ010000081.1:0-12170 GCA_963577065.1 Dehalococcoidia bacterium
TCCCGTCGAGGCCACCTTCGTGAGCTCGCTAGGCCGGTTCGAACTCGATCAGGAGACCACCGACCGAGCGCGTGCCGCCGCTCTTACGCGGGCTGACGACGTGCGGCTCCGCGTTCCGCTTGAGGCGCGGGTTCCGCATCGCCTCGAGTAACAGTTTGGAGCCAACGACCGCCTCGACGCGTGCGAGCTGGTAGCCCAGGCAGAAGTGCTTGCCGAGCCCAAAGCCCAGGTGCGAGGCCTGGCCGTCGGCGAAAACGCCGGACCGTAGTTCCTTACCGAAGTAGAGGTCATCCCGCCAGATATCGAAGCGATCCGGATCGGTGAAGACGCGCTCATCCCGGTTGCCCGAACCGTAATTGAGGTTCACGCGCACGCCGCGCGGCACGAGCACGCCGCGGATCTCGATGTCCTCAGCCGGTTCGCGGGGCTCGACATGGACCGGCGGCGAATGTCGCATCGTCTCGGTGAACGCCCGGTCGAGAAGGCTCGGGTCGCGCGTGACCTCGGCCAGGAGGTTGGCGTCAGCCAGCAGATTCGACCACATGTTGGCGATCGCCTTGTCCGTGGTCTCGCCGCCGCCTGCGAGCAGAAGGGCGATGAACGTCTTGATCTCGTCGTCGTCGAGTCTGCGGCCGTGGAGCTCGCTGCTCACGAGGTTGTCCGTCAGCGTCCCTGGAATAGGGTTCGCCCGGAAAGCCGCGAGGAAGGGGTCGAGGTAGTCGTCGAGCTCGCGGCGTGCTTCGATGCCCGCGACGCGCGCACTGTCGTCCCAGCCCATGCCCGCCGTCATCTGCTTGAACCAGCGCTGGAAGAGGAGCTCGTCCTCGGTCGGCAATCCGAGCATCGCGATGATCACATGGAGCGGGAACCAGTTCGTGAACTGCGCGGTGAGGTCGACCTCGCCGTCCTGCGCGAAGCGTTCGATCAGCCCGCGCGCGGCGCCTTCCACGAGCGGCTCGAAGGCACCGAGCTTTGAGCCGACGAGTTGGCCCCCGACGATGTTGCGGTTGCCGGTGTGTTCGCGCCCACCCTGGCTGAGGATCGTCGGCCCGATGACACCGTCGGTCTCGTAACGGTGCGGGCGCGTGTTGAAGCGCTCGTCGTCCCGCGCGATCGCGAAGATGTCCTCGTAGCGGGCCACGTGCACGAGGTTGTGCAAGCGGTCGTGGTAGACGGGCGAGTGATCGCGGAGGCGCTGATAGAAGGGGTAGGGGTCGATGCGATACGCGTCCGAATCGAAATCCTGCGGATTGAACGGCTCGGTCGCTGCGCTGGTCATGCGCTTCCTCCGGTCCTCGGTTGCGGCGACGCTACCACCGGGGCCGGGCCGCGTCACCGCTCAGGGCTACGTTTCCTCGTGCTCCATCGCACGATGGAAGTCCTCCAGGGTCTTGCCAGGCTCGTTCGCGAAGACCTCTGCGGAAGTCGGCGCGCAATTCGCACCAAGCGACGAGCGTCCAGGTCGAACCCCAGAAGAAGAGGCCGAGAGGTCGCACCGCGCGCTCCGTCTCCTGACCGCTGGGCGCGGTGTAGCGGAACCAGACCTTGCGGCGCGCGTCGAGCGAGCCGCGCAGAGTCGAGAGCCCCGCGGCGACCTCCGGGCGCACGTGGAAGCCGGGCGCGAAGAGCGGCGTCTCGAGCTTCGGCTTGAGGCGATCGGGCAGGACGGCCTCGATCCGGGCGAGCGCCTCCTCGGCGGTCGTCGCGAGCTGGGGATCCGCCCCGCTCGCGACGACGCGTGCGCCTAGCACCATCGCTTCCAGTTCCGCTTCCGTGAACATCAGTGGCGGGAGGTCGTAACCACGGCGCAGCGTGTAGCCGACTCCAGCCTCGCCCTCGATTGGGACACCCGAAAGGACGAGGTCACGGACGTCGCGATAGACAGTCCGCTCGGAGACCTCCAGCTCCTGCGCGAGCCAGGCGGCGGTGACCACCGGCCGGCGGCGCAGGAGCTGGATCAGCCTGAAGAGTCGATCGGCTCGCCTCACTGGCTGGGCGCGTCCTCCGGCCTGAATTGGACCAGTTGGCCGTAGTTGCCGTCGGGATCGACGAAGGTCGAGATCGTGCCGCCCCAGAACTCCTTGCCCTGCTTGCGGATGAACGGCACCCCCTCGCCCTCGAGCCGTGCTTCCTCAGCGGCGATGGCGTCGACGAAGAAGTTGATCAGGACACGCTGTGGTTCCGCGGCGGGGCCGCTCGTTTCGCTATGGCCGTCGATCACGAACGTGCCGCTGCCCACGGCAAAGGCGTCCGGCCCCATGTCCTGGGCCGGCGGAAGCTGGACGACGTCGCGGTAGAAGGCCGTTGACTTGCATTTGGTGCTCCTAAGCTCGGTGTACCGCCTTGGCGGCCGCGGGTAGGCTGACACACCCCTCCTGACATCGGTCTGTCAGGAGGAATGCGCTTTGGGTTCGGTTTCCTGACACCGGTGTGTCAGGAGCGTTAACCGGCGGCGGTTGCCAGAGCCATGATGGCAGGTCCCGCTTGGGCGACGCGCGGCCGGGCCGGTGCGAGCGCCACGCGCGGCCCGCTGGGTAGGGACCGAGCGCAGCGAGCTGGAAAGGCACGAAGCGAGCGCGCAGACGGAGCGGCCGCAGGCGGCGAAGACGCAGCAGTCGAGCGCGGGAGGTGAGGTCGGGCGGGGACCGAGCGCAGCGAGCTGGAAAGCACGAAGCGAGCGCGCAGACGGAGCGGCCGCAAGGCCGCGGAGGGGGAGCAGTCGAGCGCGGGAGGGGAGGCTGGGCGGGGTCCGAGCGCAGCGAGCTGGAAAGCGGAGCGCGCAGACGGAGCGGCCGTAGGCGGCGAAGACGCAGCAGTCGAGCGCGGGGGGAGGCTGGGGCGGGGTCCGAGCGCAGCGAGCTTTAACACACACACAGCGCAGCGAGCGTTCCTACCGCCTATCATCCGTCGCCGTGGACCTGCAAGCGCGAATCCGAAATGTTCCTGACTTCCCCACCGAGGGCGTCCTCTTCCGGGACATCACGCCGCTGCTCGCCGAGCCCCTCGCCTTCCGTTTCGTCGTTGACGAGCTCTGCCAGCACGCCGCCCGTCGCGACGCCGCGGTAATCGTGGGGATCGAGTCGCGCGGATTCCTCTTCGGCGCGCCCATCGCCGATCGCATGAAGCTGCCATTCGTTCCTGTGCGGAAGCCCGGCAAGCTGCCGGCGGCCCATATGTCGGTCGAATACTCGCTCGAGTACGGGGAGAGCCAGCTCGATATCCACGAGGACGCCTTCAAGGTCGGCACGCGTGCGTACGTCGTCGACGACCTGCTCGCGACGGGCGGGACCGCCGTCGCCGCGGCGAAGCTCGTCGAGCTGGCTGGGGGCGAGGTCGTGGGGATGGGCTTCGTGATCGAGTTGGAGGAGCTCGGCGGCCGCGAGAAGCTGGGCGCCTACGACGCCCTTAGCCTCGTCCGGTGCTAGAGACGCGATGCCCGCGATAGAAGACCTGCGCCGCGCCCCATCCTGATCCGGTGAGCTCGCCGATCGTGCCCATCCGCATCCTCCCCGGCACGGGGATCGACATCCTCGACCAGACGTTGCTCCCGCACGTGGAGCGGCGGCTCGTCCTGGGTACGGTAGCGGCCGTTGCCGAGGCGATTCGATCCCTCCGCGTGCGGGGGGGCGCCACTCCTGGGGGTGGTTGGCGTGTGCGGCATGGCGATCGCGGGCGAAGAGCGCGGGGTGGATGCGCCCGCGCTCGGCCGGGCTGGGGCGGAGCTGAAGGCGACGCGCCCGACCGCCGTCGACCTAGGGGCCATGATCGACGAAGCCATCGTCGTCGCCGAGGGTGCCGGCAGCGACGCACGCGCGCGACGCGAGGCCCTCTGGGCCTTTGCGGAGACGGCGCTGGCGCGGCAACACGCGCGCGACGCTGCCATCGCGCGCTATGGCGAGGGCCTCCCCGGGCTCGCGGGAGGCGTGCTCACGCACTGCAACACGGGCGCCTTGGCGACTGGTGGGCGAGGCACGGCGTTGGCCGTGATTGCCGCCGCTGCGGAGGGGGGGGCGAATCGAGCGCTGCTACGCCACCGAGACACGCCCCCCTGCTCCAGGGGGCCCGTCTCACGATGTGGGAGCTCGGCGTCCTCGGCATCCCCGGAACGTTGCTGCCGGACACCGCCGCCGCCTCGCTCATCGCTTCGGGCCAGGTGGGTGCCGTGATCACCGGCGCCGACCGTGTCGCCGCAAACGGCGATGCGGCGAACAAGATCGGCACCTACGGCCTCGCCGCCGTGGCCGCGCGCGAGGGCGTGCCCTTCTACATCGCCGCGCCGACGAGCACCTTCGACGTTGCCGCCCTCACCGGTGCCGCCATCCCCATCGAGTTCCGGGCCGCGGAAGAGGTCGGGGGGTTCGGGGACGCGCGCTGGAGTCCGGAGGCGGGTGACGCCTACAACCCCGCCTTCGACGTCACCCCCGCGGCGCTCATCGCTGCGATCGTGACGGATCGAGGGGTTCTCCGGCCCCCCTACGGCCCCGCGATCGCGGAGCTGCTACGTAACGAGGGCTAGGAGGGGTGCGGGGAGCTTTGCTGACACAAGCATACCAGTTGGGGTTCAGAGGCCGCCGCGAGCACGGTCGCAGCCATCGCATCTGAGCGTTCGTGGGCTGGCTGCATGCCTACATCACTTCCCGACGGCCTCGTCTCTGACATCGATGCGCGAGTTGCGGCCCGCATGGAGGACGGTCACTGGCCCGGCCTCGCAGTGGGCATCGAGTATCAAGGACAAACGACGGTACGCGCCTACGGCCGCGCCGATCTGGAGCATCAGGCTCCGGTTAGCGCGGAGACGGTCTTCCCGATAGGGGCGATCGCGAAGCAGTTCACCGCCGGTCTCATCCTGAAACTCCAGGAGCTGGGAATGCTCTCGGTCGAGGACAAAGTCGTCCAGCATCTGCCTGATTTCCCCAGCCACGGCGATGCAATAACCATCCATCACCTGCTCACCTACACCTCGGGCGTCGCGCGGTACTCGCAATCGGATTACTGGCGCCGCTCCCGTGAGGACCTTTCGCAGACGGAAGTGCTCGCGCTCTTTCAGGACCTGCCGCTTCGGTTCGAGCCTGGCACGCAGCACGAAAACTCTAAGTCCGGCTACTACCTACTGGCCCTGATCGCCGCGCGGGTGACTGGTCGTCCCTACGTGGACGCCGTCAACGAGCACGTTCTCCAGCCGCTGGGACTCGACCACACAACCTTCATGAGCACCTCGCGAATCACGCCGAACCGGGCCAGGGGGTATGTCTGGGATGAGGGAGGCCACCGAAACGCGCCCTATATCAGCGTCTGGATGCCGGGGGACGGGGCTGGGGGCTGGGTTCCACGGTCGCGGATCTCCTCAAGTGGCAGCGGTCGCTGACCGATGGCAAACTCTTGTCCGCGGAGAGCCGCGCCGCCATGCGTCGCCCCACCGCGTTGTCGACGGGTGAGCAGGTTCGATGCGGCTGCAACATTTGGATCGGGGAGTTCGAAGGCGAGCCGAAGTTCACGAACAGGAGTGCCGTTAACGGATTCTCCGGTGTTCTCTCCTCCTACCCGGCGCACGACTTGGCAATCGCGGTGTTGACCAACATCGACGGCCTCAACAACGCCCCCTATGCGGCGCTCGACGGCGAGATCGCCCGCCTCGTCCTCGGTCTGCCCGTGCTTGAACATGGCGGGGACTGTGCGGCCGAGAATCCAGACGCAGCGGTACCGCTGCCTGACGTGTCACCTGCGGATCGATTCTGTGGGACCTGCGTTCGGGAGTTCGCCCTGCCCGGTACCGCCTTCTTCCGCTCCCGAAAGGCGGCGTGAGGGCTCTGCTGGACGGCAGCCGCGCTGGCTCGCTCGTTCTCGCGAAGCTCTCGCGGGCCGGATCGCCCCGAGCGAGTGAGCCTTCACAGCGCCCGGATTGGACATGATCCGATCAGTTCGGGCCCTCGAGGTGCCGCCAGGGGCGTCGAAACTGGGGATGTAACGCCGAGCGTGCCTGCGCCTCGTCGCGATAGCATGGCCGGATGTCTTGTCGCCGTCGCCCTGCTGGCGTGCTTCGCCATTGTCACGGCGTGCGGGGGAGGCGACAGCGAGGCTGAACCGGTCGCCTCGACTGCCGCCGGCGACGGGGTGACCGCGACAACGACTGATGGCGACGCGGCCACGGCAACGACCGAGGGCGAGGCAGCAGCCACGGCAACGACGGAAGCCGAACCTACCTCAACCCCCACGTCAGAGCCGACGCGCACGTCGGCCGAGCCGGGGCCGGATCTCCCCGATTCGCCACTGCGCGCGCCCCTCAGGGGAGTCTTTTCCTACGGCTCGAACGAGAACCTCGCGCAGAGCGATGCGCCGCAAGGACTACAGAACGTCTTCGCTCGGTGGTACCGGGGCGGCGGCCGCCTCATCGTTGTCTACGAAGGCCTCGATCTCGATGTGACCGGGCCCGTCTGTCCGGGGGCCGCCGCGTTCGTGAATAACCGTTTCGAGTTCCGGACCGTGTCCCCCACCACCGTAGGCGCTTGCGACGGCGAACCCAACCAGCAAACCATCGCCTCTGCGGATGCCGGGGTGCGCATCTGCGACGGCGTCGTTTCGTACATCACGCTCATCCCCGAAGACACCGAAGGCGACCTCTACTCGGAGGTGAATGCCCTTCCGGAGGGCGAGGACTGGTTTGTCGTGCACATCCAGGTGCCCCGCAACCAGGAACTGCCGGAGATCGACCCCGCAATCTTGGAGTGCTAGCGGTCCGGGCGGTGGCGCCAGTGCTCTCGGGTTAGCGGCATGCGGCCGTTCTGAACCAGGAGCGGGGCGGCCGTGAGCACGCGCGGGCCTCGGGGTCGATTACGGCGAGTAGGCGAGCCGCCCACCTGGGGCGTGGGGCGTAGACTCGGTGCAGCCCGCCGGAAAGAGCCTCTTTGTCCGAACCAATTGCCCTCGCCGTCATGGGCGGATCCGGCTTCTACGCGATGCCGGGGCTTACAGGCGTCGAAGAGCTGTCGATCGAGACGCCCTTCGGGGAGCCCAGCGACACGATCACCGTGGGGAGCCTCGACGGGCAGCGCGTCGCCTTTCTTGCACGCCATGGACGTGGCCACCGGCTGCTCCCCGCGGAGATCCCGCAGCGAGCGAACTTCTGGGCGTTGAAGTCGCTTGGGGTGAAGCGCGTATTCGCCGTCTCGGCCGTGGGGTCGTTGCGCGAGGACTACCAACCGCGCGAGTTCGCCGTTCCCGACCAGCTCATCGATCGCACGCGCGGCGACCGCCCGAGCTCCTTTTTCGGCGAAGGAGTGGTCGCCCACGTCGCCTTCGCCGAGCCGTTCTGCCCCGCTCTGCGGGCGAGCGCGCTTGCCGCCGCCCGCCGGGCCGGTGCCACGGCTCACGACGGTGGGAGCTACGTCGTCATCGAGGGACCGGCGTTCGGCACGCGCGCCGAAAGCGAGCTCTATCGCTCCTGGGGCGCGAGCCTCGTGGGCATGACGGCGCTCCCGGAAGCGAAGCTCGCGCGCGAGGCGGAGCTCTGCTACGCCATGCTCGCCGCGGTGACGGACTACGACGCCTGGCACGCCGAGGAGGCGGCCGTGGACGCGTCCATCGTCTTCGAGACGCTGCAGGCGAACGCCGAGCTGAGCCGGGAGACCGTCCGCCGCCTCACGGCCCTCCTCCCCCCAGAGGACGCTTGCGCGTGCGACCGCACTTTGGACGCCGCGTTGGTGACCGCGCCGGGGGCAATCTCGGCCGCAGCCCGTGAGCGCCTCCGACCGCTGCTTGCCCGTCGCGCGTACAGTTAGGGATGGCATGACGCTGCTGGTAGCCGGGTGGGTCGCGCTGGACGAGATCGAGACGCCGTTCGCGCGCGTCGAGGGGTCCCTCGGCGGCTCCGCCACCTGCGCGGCCCTCGCGGGCGCACAGTTCACCGACGTGCGCCTACTCGCGGCGGTGGGCGAGGACTTTCCCGCCGTCGAGCGCGAGAAGCTCGCCGGTCGTGGAATCGACCTTGGCGGCCTCACCACCGTCCCCGGCGGCGAGACGAGCCGCTGGGGCGGGCGCTACCACTACGACATGAACACCCGTGACACCACCTACACCGTCCTGGGCGTGAACGAGAAGTGGCAGCCGGTGCTGCCAGAGGGCTGGGCGGGCTCCGAGACGGCCTTCGCCGCCGCGGGCGACCCGGCCCTGCAACGCGATCTCTTCCGCAAGCTCACGGCCCCGCGCGCGACGATGGTCGATACGATCCAGTTCTTCATCGATGCGGACCGGGAGGGCGTCGAGGAGTCGATGCGCGCCGCCGACTTCGTTTCGATAAACGAGGACGAGGCGCGTCAGCTCGCGGGGACTCCCAGCATTGCGAAGGCGGGCCGGGCGCTGGTGGCCGGCGGGGCGGCGGCAGTCGTGATCAAGCTCGGTGAATACGGGGCCGCGTACATCGACGAGCACGACTACTTCGTCGCGCCTGGTTACCCGCTCGAGGAAGTCGTGGATCCGACCGGTGCCGGCGACGCCTTCGCCGGGGGCTTCCTCGGCTACCTCGACAGCGTTCCCGCGGCCGTGAACGCGGGCGAGATCCGCAGGGCCGTGATCTATGGCTCCGCGGTCGCGTCGTTCACCGTCGAGGGCTTCGGGCCTAGCCGTTTGCTGACGTTGACCAGGGCTGAAGTCGAACAGCGCTACCGTGAGTTCCGCGCCCTGACCCACTTCGAGGCGGGCGAATAGTGGCGGAAGGCGATCTCTCCTGGGCCGCCGGCAGCGAACGCCGCGACTACCTCATCCGAGCGCTTTCCGAACGAGATGAGATCCGGGACCGGCTCTGGCCACAGGTCGAGTACGCGGCCTACGCGCTCGGCCAGCTGGAGCCCGGCCTCTTCGAGCGCGCGCGCTGGTTCCTCGCTCAGGGAGTGAGCGGGCAGGGACTCGTGACCCACAGCCGCGGCGGCCTTGGCGACGCCAGCTTTGTCATGGGCGACCCGCTGGCGATCGCGGCCATCCTCGCGATCGAGCCCGGACCAACCCAAAGCTACATCACCTGCCAGCCCCAGCACCTCGACGCGCTGAAGCGCGTCTACCAGCTCGCGAACCGTCAGCCGATGATGCGCATGAGTGTGCGCGCGGAGCGCTTCCGGCCCCGCACCAGCATCCCCGCAGTGCGCCTGCGCGGCGTCGACATTCGGCGGGTCAACGCCCTCTACGGCTCCGACGGCAATCCCACGTACTACAGTTCGGAACACGTCGATGGGGGGGTCTATCGGGGGGTGGTGGTGGGCGGACGGCTGGTAGCGATCGCAGGCACGCATGTCGTCTCCCCCCAGGAGCGCGTGGCGGTCGTTGGGAACGTCTTTACCCACCCCAGCTATCGCGGCTACGGTTACGCGACGGCCGCGACGAGCGCGACGACGCAGGCCCTGCTCGAACAGTGCGAGACCGTTGTCCTCACCGTCGACCCGCTGAACACCCCGGCCGTCGCCGCATACGAACGGCTGGGCTACCGCGAATCGGGGCGGCTCGTCGAAGCCAGCGCGACCCGGCGCGATCCCGCCGGCCTCGTCGCCTTCCTCCGGCGCATCCGCGCGAAGGTCCGCGGCCGCAGTCGTGGCGGCGCGCTCGTGTCGGTTCGGGCATGAGCGCCGGCCCCCTAGGCGACTCCCCCGCTTCCGTGGTGCGCAGGTCTGGTGTTGACTGTCCGAAGCACGTGAGCGAAACGGTGGGCAACGAACGATGACCGTCCCTTCTGACATCAGTGACGCGGCGCTTTCCCCGCAGGGCGTGGATCGGATTGCCTGGGCGGCTCGGGAGATGCCCGTCCTCGCTCTGATACGTGAGCGCTTCGCGCGCGAGCAGCCGCTGCGCGGTATCCGTATGGCCGCCTGCCTGCACGTGACCACCGAGACCGCGAACCTCGCCCTCGCTCTCCGTGATGCGGGCGCCGATCTGCGGCTCTGCGCGAGCAATCCGCTCTCGACGCAGGACGATGTCGCGGCCGCGCTCGTGGAGGTGTACGGCATCTCCGTGTTCGCGCGCCGCGGTGAGGACAACGATGTCTACTACCAGCACATCCATCAGGCGCTCGACCACAAGCCCCAGGTGACGATGGACGACGGCGCCGACCTCGTGGCAACCATCCACAAGGATCGGCGCGAGCTCCTCGACGATGTCGTCGGAGGCAGCGAAGAGACGACCACAGGCGTCATCCGCCTGCGCGCGATGGCCGAGGACGAAGCCCTCGGCTACCCGATTGTGGCGGTGAACGAGTCCGACACGAAGCACCTCTTCGACAACCGCTACGGCACGGGCCAGTCCACGCTTGACGGCATCATCCGCGCGACGAACGTGCTCATCGCCGGAAAGACGTTCGTGATCGCGGGCTACGGCTGGTGCGGGCGGGGCCTCGCGAGCCGGGCGCGTGGCCACGGGGCCCACGTGATCGTGACCGAAGTCGATCCCGTTCGCGCCCTCGAGGCCGTCATGGAAGGCTTCTCCGTGATGCCGATGGCGGACGCGGCCAAGGTCGGCGATTTCTTCGTCACCGTCACGGGCGACTGCAACGTCATCGACCGGCCGGCCCTGGAGGTGATGAAGGACGGCGCGATTATGGCCAACAGCGGCCACTTCGATAACGAGATCAACCTCGTCGAGCTCAAGGGGATGAGCGAGAGCACGCGCCGCATTCGCGACTCGATCGAGGAGTACGGGCTCCAGGACGGCCGCAAGCTCTACGTCCTCGGGGAGGGGCGGCTCGTGAACCTCGCTGCCGCCGAAGGCCACCCCGCCTCCGTGATGGACATGTCGTTCGCGAATCAGGCGTTGGGAACGGAGTGGCTCGTCACGAACCACACGACCCTGGGGAACGAGGTCTACGAGCTTCCCGACGAGATCGACAAGGAGATCGCACGCCTCAAGCTGCACGCCATGGACATCGCCATCGATGTCCTCACGGACGAGCAGCGGCGCTACCTTTCGAGCTGGCAGGAGGGTACGTGATGCGCGCGCACGCCTGCGAGGGAATGAGATGAGGGCAACGCGATGAGCGAGCGCCGGCTGGTCACCTCCGAGTCCGTGACGGAGGGTCACCCAGACAAGGTCTGCGACCAGATCTCGGACGCGATCCTCGACGAGATCATCGAGCGCGATCCGAGAGCACGCGTGGCCTGCGAGACGGCGATCACCACCGGCTTCGTGCTCGTAACGGGGGAGATCTCGACCAGCGCCTATGTGGACATCGCCAGGATTGTGCGTGGCACCGTCCGCGACATCGGCTATGTCTCGTCAGACATCGGCTTCGACTGGGAGACCTGCGGGGTGGTTACGGCCATCAACGAGCAGTCGCCCGACATCGCCGCCGGCGTTAACCGCTCTTGGGAGGCTCGCCACGGCAGTGGCGAGAGCGAGGAGCTCGATACCGGCGCCGGCGACCAGGGGATGATGATCGGCTTCGCCTGCGACGAGACGCCGGAACTGATGCCCCTCACCATCTCGCTCGCTCACCGCCTTACGCGGCGACTGGCGGACGCGCGCAAGAGCGGGGAGCTCACCTGGCTTCGCCCCGACGGCAAGTCCCAGGTGACGGTGGAGTACGACGAAGACTGGCGGCCGCTGCGTGCCGAGGCACTCGTGATCTCCACGCAACACGCGCCCGATGTCGATAACGAAGTCATCGGCACGGATGTGCGTGAGCACATCATCGACACGGTCGTCGAGAAGTCCCTCGTCGACGACGACACGAAGATCTACGTCAACCCCTCCGGCCGCTTCGTGGTTGGAGGGCCCAAGGGCGACGCCGGTCTGACCGGCCGCAAGATCATCGTTGACACATACGGCGGCGTGGCCCGCCACGGGGGCGGCGCCTTCAGCGGCAAGGATCCGACGAAGGTCGACCGTTCCGGGGCCTACGCCGCCCGCTGGGTCGCGAAGACGATCGTGGCGGCCGGCTTGGCTCGCCGCTGCGAGGTGACCCTCTCCTACGCCATCGGTGTGGCGCAACCGACCTCCGTGGGCGTGGAGACTTTCGGCACCGGTGACGTGCCCGACGGCGCCATCCTCAGCGCCGTGCGCAAGCACTTCGACCTGCGTCCTGGCGCGATCATCCGCGATCTCGACCTCCGCCGCCCCATCTACCGAGCGACGGCCGCCTACGGGCACTTTGGTCGCACGAGTCTCGACGTCCCCTGGGAGGACACCAGACGGGCGAC
>CAUYXJ010000082.1:0-11990 GCA_963577065.1 Dehalococcoidia bacterium
CGCGTATCCGGAAAAGCGAGTGCCGCAGTCGCCCGCTGCCGCTCGCGGTCGCCGCAGAGCACCGCGTCGAAGCGCTCACGGCCCCGGCGGCGCCCCAGCGCCGCCGCCTGGCGACGCCCAAGGGGCGAGAGCGGCGGGTCGGCGTGGCCCGAGGCGAGCCCCGCCTCGTTGTCCGCGCTCGTCGAATGCGTCTCGTAGATCACGGTGAGCGGCATGCCTCGGCGGCGGGGGGACGGGCCTACGACGCCGCCGGGGAGTCGCCGCTAGCGTAAACCGTGCGGAGCCCGCGGCTGTAGGCGGCCGGCCAAACGGACGCGTGCGTTTCGTTCTCGAACGTGTGGGCGGAAACGCGGAGCTTCCCGGGAGCGATCGACTGCAGGCGCTCGATCATCAGATCGCCAACCGCGCGACGGTTCTCCTCGAGCGAACCACCAGCAATGAAGAGGTCCGTCCCGGTTGCAGCCGCGGAGTCGGCCCAATCGACCGCTAGGTCGTCGTAGAGCTGGGGCCAGACCCCGGGACTGATCGCCACGACGCGCTGGAAGGCGCCGGGCCTAGCGAGGAGTGCATAGAGAGCGAAGTCCGCACCGACCGAAGCACCCACGAGGGCTCGGTCAGTGAGGTGAGCAGGGTGGCTCCGTTCCACGAACGGCGCTACTTCCTCCGTGAGGAACGCGAGGAAATCGCCCGCGCCGACGCCTCCGGGGGCGCTGAGCCCGGACGCTCTCCGCTCGGGCGCCACGTCGTCGTGGGTTACGGCGAACAGGTCACGCTGCCGCGAGGCCCCCCATTCGGCCCGCGCGTCGTCATCGTTGAAGAGCGAGCCGATCGGGTACCCCACACCGACAACGACGAGGGGTGGCAGCTCGCCGAACGAGATCATGACCGAAGCCATCTGTGCGACCGATGCGTACCAGACGTTCGCATCAGTCACGTACGCGGTGGCGAACGGGCCAATGGCAGCCTGTGGCGCGATCACTACGACCGAAACCTCGTCGGCGAGTCCGGCCGCCGAGGTCAAGGTGGTTGTTTCAGCACCGCGCACCAGAGGACCCTGGAGATCGGTCAGCTTTCGCCTCTAGGGCCGGTCGATCTCGATCGCGGAAACCTTCGCCGGCCCCTCGCCCGTGTTCGTCCAGGAATGAAGGGTGTTATCGCCCTCGACGACGAGGTCGCCCTCGAACACGGTCACACTTTCGCCCCCATCCAGGGCGAATTCGAGCTCGCCTGTGGCGATGTAGACGTAGACATCGCAATGGACGGCGTGCCAGCCCGTGGACTGACCCGGCTCGAACTCGACCACGAGCCAGCGGCCGCCCGGGCCTGAGGGCACGTCGAAATTGTGCGCGCGCTCGGGCGGGAGCTCGCGGTTCTCGGCGATCACGGCCTTGCCGGCGGCGTTCTGGCGCGTCCGGATGAACTTCACGAGTGCCGCACCCGGCGCTCGCCCTTGTAGACGATGAGCAGGTAGAGCCGTCCCGCAGGTCCGGGCGTCCCACCCGTAGCGAGCTGCATCGAGACGACCTCGTGCGCGATGTGCGCATCGAGCCACTCGTTGGTGGCCCGATCGAGCGAGGCGCTATCCTCCGCCTCGAGCACGGTGGTGTAGAGGTAGCTCGCGGTTGCCTCGATCGGTGCGGTCACGGCCCGTGGACGGTAAGGCCGTGCGCGGCGGCAGCGCAAGGGGCGGGAAGGCGGGGCGGTCGAGCGGCGCCAGCTATAGTTGCGGCGCCATGCGACCGCGAGCAGATGAGGTCCTGAAGAGCGCACTCTGGACCTTCGACGAGTACATCGCCCCGGAAGTCACGGAGCCGTTCGCAAAGAGCCTGACGTTCACCGTGGGCAACCTCATGCGCAACGTCCTCGCACGCATCGAGCACGAGGGCCAGGCTCTCTTCGACGACAATCGTGAAACACGCGCCGTGCTCGACGAGATTCGCACCTGGATCGAAAACACGCCCGCAGCTGCGGAGCGCTCGGACCTCGTCGTGGTCGCCCAGGGCATCACGGAAGAGCAGGGCCAGCGCTATTGGACCCCCGACGAGTACCCCTCGTTGGCGAAGGTGACCGAGGAGTCGCTGGCGCTACGGGCCCTCCTCGTGGCGGCGATCGCGGCGCTCCAGGCAGCCAAGCAAGATCTGGGGGCGGACGCCGGGTATCTCGCCACGCGCCGCTCGATTCGGCGCTGTATCAAGCACCAGCTCGAGCGCGAGGCGGTTTGGTCGACAGAGGCGCTGGAGGGGCCGCGGCGCTAGCAGGCCACGGTTAGCCTTCGATCACCACCGGACCAACGATCGTGTACCCCTCGCTGAACACGACGCTCTCCAGGATGATGCGATAGCCGGTTCCGTCGAGGCGCACGATCGTGACCGTGCCGGTTACATCGAAGCCGGTGCCGAACTGCGGGATCTGGCCGCTAGCATCGACATCGAGGTACACGCAGAGACCGGTGCTCGCGGGATCATTGCAGTTGAGCGGGAACGTGCCCGTCTGCCCAGTCCAGGCGGAGCCGTACACCGTGAAGAACTGGAGTGACAGGAGGAAGCCATCGACGGCGGCCACGTTGTGGATGTGGCAGAGCGGATCGTCGGAGTTGGGGTCCGGGAGCAGATAGAAGGCGGGCGCGCCGATCTGGTCCCAGTTGATGGTCACGAGGCCGTTCGCCATCTCCAGCGCAGCCCCCGAGGGGGCCGTATCGACACCGCCCGCGCCGTCAGGAATGGTGGTTATCGGATAGTCGGGAAGGTCGAAATCAGTGCCCACGGGCTCGCGGAATTCCTTCAGCGTGAAGGAAAAATCGCCATCCGGGCTTGTCCCCTCGATATGCAGGAGCGTGTTCTTACCGACGCAGATCTCGGCGTCGACGCCCTGGCCGTCCATCACGGTGTAACAAGGTCCGGTGATGCCGCCGAAGGTGCCGTCCGCGATCTGGACTACGGTCACTCCTGACCCCGCAACCGCCCCAGTAACGAACGCAGTCGGGTCGAACAGCGTCGGGATGGGCAGCGCACCGGCACCGTCGGCCGGCGCTTGGAAGCACTGCATCTCAGAACAGAAGGTGCTCGTCTCGCCATCGTTGAAGACCATGAGGATACCGCCGGTCGATCCGCCAAAGTCGCCTTCAAAGGTGATTGCCGAGCGAGGCGGGTCCGAATCGGCGTCCGAGGCGATGGTGTAGGTGCTTACGATCGTCGCCTCGTTCGGGGCGGTGCTCGTGATTTCGTACGCGGCGAAATACGTCGCCGCCTCCGCGTCCTGCAAAGCGCTGGAGATCACGGCGATGTTGTCCGTGGCTCCGTCGCCGTTGGAGCCCCCGTCAGCCCCGCCGTTCGCACCGTCATCGACGTCATCGTCGCCGCCGCCGCCAACCGTTGATCCCTGCTGCGTCGTATCGCCAGCAGTGCTGCCGCCGTTGTCGTCATTCTCGGCGATCTGGCTGAGCAGCCAGCCGATCGCCGCGCCGATGATGATCACGGGGATGGCGTTGACCAAGAACCAGTTCGTCGACACGGAAAACCCCTGGGCAAGCAGTGCCAAGATTGTAGCGCGCTCCCGGGAAGGACAGCGATCCCGGTGAGGCTCACTCGGGGCGCTAGAATCGAGCGATGCCAGCGTTCGATGCGATCGTGGTGGGGGCGGGGCCGGCGGGAAGCACCGCCGCACGCGAGCTCGCCGCCGCCGGCGCCCACGTGTTGGTCGTCGAGCGCGCGGACTGGCCGCGCTACAAGGCCTGCGGCGGCGGCGTCCCCCTGCGCGCCGAGCGCATGCTGCCGTTTCCGATCGATAGCGTCGTCGAGGGCTCGGTCGAACGGATCGAGGTGTCCGCACGGGGATCGATGGCCTTCGCCCGGGACGCGGGCGGCCCCTTCGCCCGAATGGTGATGCGCGAACGCTTCGACGCCCTCCTCATGGAGCACGCGCAGCGGGCGGGCGCCGAGCTGCGCACCGGGACGGCCGTTCGTGGCCTGGACCTGAACGGGCGCGCACGGGTACGGGCGGACGGCTTCGAGGCCGAGGCCGAAGTGCTCATCTGTGCCGATGGCGCACACTCGCCGGTGGGGCGGATGGCGGGGCTCGGGCTCGAGATCGCGGAGTGCGCGGCCTGGGAGGTGGAGGTTCGGGGCCGCCCCGAGCGCGCGTCCGTGGCCGAAGCGACGGCGCTCATCGACGTCGGCTACGACCCCTGGGGCTACGCCTGGCTCTTCCCCAAGGCGGAGCTGCTCTCCATCGGAATCGTGCTGCCGCGTGAGGGGGCGGGGCAGATGAAATCGCTGGTCGAGCGCTACCTCGCGCGCCTCGGCCTCTCGGGGGCGACGGTCGAGATCGCGCGTGGTCACAAGATCCGCTTCCGCCGCGGCGGCGAGACGATCGCGAGCGAACGCGTGGCCCTCGTCGGCGACGCCGCCGGGCTAGCGGACGAGTTCACCGAAGAGGGAATCTCGTACGCAATCCACTCCGGCAAACTCGCGGCCCGCAACGCCCTGCGCGCACTGGGCGGAAACGGCGACCTGCGTAACTACCAAGAAGAGGTGGAGGCGGAGATCCAGCCCGAGCTGGTGGCGGCCCGGACAATCGCCTACATGTTCTACGGGATGCTACGCCGTGCCCGGCGGCCGTGGATGTTCGCCAGCGCGCACGTGCCCTTCCTCTGGGGGTCGTTCTTCGCTGCGCAGCGGGGCGATTCGAGCTACGCACGCGAAGCGCGCCGAGCGGGCCCGCTCGCGGGCGCGGCGGCGGCGCTGCTGCGCCGCCGGGACGCGCGCGAGCGGCGGGCGTGAGACGACGCCAGGTCAGCGGCCTGCGGTAGCGGACGTTCGGAAACGCACGACCGTGCCGGGAGTAGACGGTCTCCCTCCGGATCTCCACGTATCCTGCGGACTCGTACAGGCGACGAGCCCCCGCGTTCTCGACCCCCGTCGTCAACCCAAGCTGCTTCGCACCGAGCTCGCGGGCGCGAGCCTCGAGATGTTGGACGATCACACGCCCGCAGCCCTTGCGCTGCTGGTGGTGTGCAACCGCGATGAAGTCGACCTCGAAGTTATCCCCCTCGTCCGGGACGAGCGCCCCCATCGCAATCACGCGGGTTCCGCGGGGGGTCTCGATCGATCCGACGAGGAACGCGCCCGCGCGCTGGATATTCGAGGGGATGTCGGCGAGCACGGGATCGTGCGTGAGGCAAGTACGACGTTGCCGAACGGGTTCTGCGCGGAAACGCGCAGAGCAAGCACAGCGTCGCGGTCGAGAGGGACGAAGTCCCGCACATGGAGCTTCGATGGGGTCATGGGGAGGTCCTTTCGCTTGCGTCGGGAGGCACCGCACACGGCTCCGGCTGTCGCAAGACTGAGCGCAAGCAGTACCTTCGTTCGGTCGACGGAAGCTACTTACCCACGGGCGCCCTCCGGGTCGACCTGAACGGCGACCACTCTGCCGATGCTGGCAGCTTCCTGTCCCGCCGCGACGCGGGCACCAGCGCGTTGATCGCTGCCCGCACCGGCCGTAGGCTCGCCAGCGGAATGCAAGCGTGATGACAAACACCGGCCGCCTGCGCTAGGACGGCCGCCGCTCCCATAGGGAGCGAAGCGGCCCCCGACGCCCCTAGCCCGACGCCTCGGATCGGGTACAGATGGCCGCCGCATTCCCAGCTCGTAGAGCTCGCTTCGCTCGACCCCCTCCACCCTGCCCACCCCGGCGCTCGTCTGCTTCGGCTTCACGGCCTATGGCCGTTCCGCCTCCGCGCTCGCTGATCGTTTCCGGGATCGCCCGCCTTGCTCGGCAGCAACGACCATCTGCTTCGTTCCGCGGCCGTTAGTCACTCCGCCTCTCTCTGGGTCCCCCAACTCGGCAAGAAGGAAGAATTCAAAAAGAATGCCCAAGCGCTCCCCGCTCCGCACTACGCTCTCCCACCACCGGCTGCGCAGCGCGACCGTCGCCGAACGCATCGTCGCCTCCACCGGCCTCTCGCCACCGGCGCTCGTCTACGAATTCGGCGCGGGTAGCGGCGAGCTCACCGCTGCGATCCTTCCGCACGCGGGCCGGATCGTCGCGATCGAGCGAGACCGGCAGCTCTGGCGGTGCCTCCGCGATCGCTTCCGCGAGGAGGCACGCGTAGAGCCCGTCCTCGGCGACTTTCGGGAGGCTCCGCGCCCCCGGGAGCGAGCGTACGAAGTTGTGGCGAACCTGCCGTTCGCGCACACCTCGGAGGCGATGCGCTCGCTGCTCTCGACGCGAAGCGGCCTGCGCGCGGCCCATCTGGTGATGGCGCGCGACGCGGCGATGCGCTGGGGTGGCTTCGGCGAGGAGACGCTGGTGTCGGTGCTCGCCAAGCCCTGGTTCGAGTTTCGGATCGCCCTCGCCCTCCGCCAGCGCGACTTTGTGCCCGCTCCCAAGACTGATTGCGTACTCCTCACCACCCGCCGGCGACTACGCCCGCTACTCCCCGCCAGCGACGAGCGGGGATATGCGCGCTTCGTGCGGCAGGGCTTTGGCCAGGGGCGCGGAAGCGCGCGCCGCAACCTCGCCGGCGCCCTCGGCTACGAGCGCTTCGGACGGGCCGCGCGGGCGTTAGGGATCGAGCGCCAAGCACGACCGGGAGCGCTTTCGTTCGAACAATGGCTAGGGCTGTGGCGGGCATCATCCTCGCCCGGAGCCAGAGGCTGACCCGACCGCCGCGCCTCTGTAAGGCTTTCGCAATTCGGTGATGGCCACGTTCGCACACGGCCTTGCCGCGATTGCGAGCACGCCCGTACGCTGGTCACCACACCCTTCCCCAGGAGACACGAGCGCATGGCTGAGAGCGCAACACGCGAGGTGCGGCCCGACGGCAAGCTCCGGCTTCCCCCCGGGCAACGGCTGACCGAGGGCTGGCCCGTCCTCCACTACGGCAGCATCCCCCGGATGGACACCGACAGCTGGCGGTTCCACGCCTGGGGCCTCGTCGCGGAAGAGCGCCAGTTCACGTGGGACGAATTCAACGCGCTCGGCGAAACCACGGATGTCAGCGACATCCACTGCGTGACCACCTGGAGCAAGTACGACAACGAATGGGCGGGTGTGCCCTTCCGCAAGCTCTACGACGAGATCCAGGTGAAGCCCGAGGCGAAGGTCGTGATGGTGCACAGCTATGGCGGCTACACCACGAACGTCCCCCTCGAAGACCTGCTTGCGGAGGGTGTGCTCTTCGCGCGTACCCATAACGGCGAGCCGCTCAGCAACGACCACGGCTGGCCGATTCGCCTCGTGGTGCCCCACCTCTACTTTTGGAAGAGCGCGAAATGGGTGGGTGGCATGCAGTTCCTCGACGAGGACCGCCCCGGGTTCTGGGAGATGTACGGCTACCACATGTACGGCGACCCCTGGGAAGAAGAACGCTACGGCTGATTTTGAGGGCGCCACGGCGGTCCCGATCGCTGCTTTCGACCCCGGCCTAGGTTAGCTCGCGCCCCGGTACCGGCGTGGCGGACCTCCGCTGGCCGCGTTAATCCCCTCGCTCGGCGGCGGCGAGCAGCTCCTCGGCGGCGCCACGGTTGGCGGGCGTATCCCCGCCCAGCATGAGCGCGAGCTCGGCCACACGGCGCTCGCCGGTCACTTCGCAAAGGTCGCTCCAGGTGGCGCTGCCATCGCTTTCTTTCGTGACGACAAAGTGGCAGTCGGCGTAGGCCGCCACCTGCGGAAGGTGCGTCACGCAGAGGACCTGATGGCGCGCTGCAAGGCGCCGCAACGCCTGCCCCACCACCGATCCGGCGCGCCCGCCGACGCCCTCGTCGACCTCGTCGAGGACTACGAGGCGGGGCTCGGCAGCCGCACCCAGCACGGTCGTCAGCGCGAGCAGGAAGCGCGAGGTCTCGCCACCGCTGGCGACCGCTGCCAGGGGCCGGGGCGGAGCACCGGGGTTGAAGGACGCCAGCAACTCCATCTGGTCGACCCCCGACTCGGTGAAGGCGCGGGGGTTGTGCTCGCTGGTCTCTGCCGGTCGCGTATCACTGGCGATCACGTCGTAGTCGGGGAGGGCGACAGGAAGCCCCGAGGGGTCGTCGTCGCAGGCGAAGCCGGCCGCGAGGCTCGCCCCGCGCATCTCCAGGCCGACGAGCTCCTCCGACACCGCCCCGATGAGGCCCCCGGCGGCCGCGCGGCGCGCCAGCGAGAGCGACGCCGCCGTCCCCGCGGCCGCGTCAGTCAGCTCGGCCGCCCGCGCCTGCATCGATTCGAGCGACGCCCCGGCCCCCTCGATCGCCTCGAGCCGGGCCCGCGCCGAGGCTTCGTAGGCGAGGATGTCGGCCACGCGCTCACCGTACTTCCGACGCAGGCGAGCGATCAGGTCGAGCCGCTCATCGATGGCGCCGAGACGCGTGGGGTCGTCTTCGAGAGCGTCGCGGTAACGGTGGAGGGCGCGAACGAGCTCAGAGGCCGCGGACTCCAGGGTGACAGCGGGATCGGCGATCTCGGCAGCGGTAGGGTCGCGCTCGACGATGTCGTGCGCAGCGGCGACGGCTTCGCCGAGGGGCGGGGCATCGAGCGACGCGAGCGCCGTCGCCACCCCCTCGAGGAGGCGGCCGGCGTTCGCGAGCCGAGACTGCTCGGCCCGCAGTGCTTCGTCCTCGCTCGCTTCGAGGGCGGCACTCTCGATCTCGTCGACCTCGAAGCGGAGCTGATCGCGGAGGCGCTCGCGCTCCCGCGCGTCGGTACTCACCGCCTCGATCTCACGTCGCAGCGTGCGCAGCTCGCGAACCTGAACGGCCATCACTTCGCGCTGCTCCGTGAGCCCGGCAAACACGTCCAGGACGCCGAGCTGCACCGCCGGACGGAGCAGCCTGAGCTGCCCCGATTGGCCGTGAATGTCGATGTGCTCGGCGCCGAGAGCGCGGAGCCTTTCGGGCGGCACGCCCGTGCCGTCCACGTGCGCGGCCGTGCGCCCCGAGAGCCGCACCGTGCGCTCGATCGTGATCGGCTGACCACCCGTCAGGAGGTCGGCCCGGACCGCGGCGCTCTCTGCGCCGGGCGCCACGACACTGCGGCCGTGCCGCCCACCGAAGAGAAAGTCGAGCGCGTCCACGATGATCGACTTGCCCGCGCCGGTCTCGCCGGTAACCACGTTGAGGCCCGGCCCGGGGGCCAGGACGACAGCTCGGGCGACGGCGAAATCGGTGACGGTGAGCTTTTCAAGCACCATCGTTCATGGTGCTGCTGAGCTGGATCTCGAGGCGCCCGGTGAGGTCGGCATAGAACGACGACGGGGAGCGTAAGCGCGCAAATCGCGTCCTGTGCGGACTCGCCCCGACGGCGACCTGGGCGCCGCCTCCGAGGGGCACGTCCTCCTGGCCATCGACGGTGAGGATCGCACCCTCATCTGAGCGTACAGTCAGCAGCACTTTGGAATCTGGCTGGAGGACGAGCGAGCGACCGATTGCGAGGTGCGCCGACACCGGCGTGACCACGAGATGGTGCTCGCCCGGCGAGAGGATCGGGCCCCCGGCACTGAGCGAATAGCCGGTGCTGCCCGTCGGGGTCGCAACGATCATCCCGTCGCAGCGGTAAACGGCGACCCGGGCATCGTCGATTTCGAGCTCAACGTAGACGGGGCGGCCCGGCGCTCGGCGGCTGAGGACGACGTCGTTGAGGCCGTGGAAGGTACGGCCGGCCGCGTCACCGGCCACGATGGTGCAAGTCACCATCAGGCGCTCCTCGATCCCCCACTCACCCGCCACGAGCCGTTCGAACTCCCCAAAGACTTCGTCCGGGCTGATGCTGGTGAGGAAACCGAGCCGCCCCATATTCACGCCGAGGATGGGCGCGCCATCGGGCACGGCGATTCGCGCGGCGCGCAGGACGGTGCCGTCACCGCCTAGGCACAGGATGAGGTCGGCCCCTGGGATCCCGGGGCTTGGGGGATCGGCCCAGACGTCCGCTAACGAGACCGTGATCCCTACCCGCTCGAACTCCTTAGCAATGCGCTCAGCGAGCGCAAACGCGGGCTGGTTGCCCTCGGGCCAGAGCACGACCACCCGCTTCAGCATGACGCGCCCTTTTCCGGACTCCTGAGATGGACCAGGATCTCGCGATTTCCCTTGTCGCCCGTCACTGGCGAATCGATCGTGCCCAGCACGGCCCAGCCCGCGGTTGCGGCCCACTGCACGAACTCGTCACGGACGCGCGTGCGCACGGCCTCGTCGCGAATCACGCCCCCGCGGGGAACGTCCGCGGGGCCGGCCTCGAACTGCGGCTTGAGCAGTACAACACCACCGGTCCCGTTGGGGACGCGCGAGGCCACCGAGGGCAGCACCTTGCGTAGTGAGATGAACGACACGTCGGCAACGAAGAGGTCGAGGGGCGGGAGCGGGGGGAGGTCACGGGCGTTCGTGCCCTCCATGAGCGTGACCCGAGGGTCCTCGCGCAGGCGCTGATGGAGCTGCGCGCGGCCGACATCGACCGCCAGCACCGACAGCGCCCCGCGCTGCAACAGGCAATCGCTGAAGCCGCCCGTGGACGCGCCGATATCGAGGCAGCGACGGCCCCTCGGGTCGATCGCGAACGCATCGAGCGCGGCCTGGAGCTTGCGACCGCCGCGGCTCACGTACGGATCGACCTGGGTCAGTTCGAGCGGCGCGGCCTCTTCGAGCAGGGTCGCCGGCTTCACGAGCGTGAGCGTGCCGGTGCGGGCGCGACCCGCCATGATCAGGCGCCGCGCACCCTCACGGGAGTCGGCCAGGCCACGGCGCACGAGGAGCTGGTCGGCGCGGACGCGAGGCATCGCGTAAAGGCTAGCGCATGGTGGAGTTCAAAGTTCGGAGTTCGGAGTTCGGAGTTCGGAGCTCGTCCCGCGACCGCCCCGGCTATCCTGGAAGGCGAGATGATCCGCGCACCGAATTGATCTGAACGCCCGCACGCAAGGGCACCGCCGCGGCAGTGGCTGTCGTCGACGACCACCACTCCCCCGGAGGCTTGCCATGCGTCTGTATTCCGAATTCGCCGATTGGTTCCATCTCCTCACCGCGCCCGCCGACTACGCCGAGGAGGCGGGCCACTATCGCGCCGCCCTCGTCGCAGCCTGCGCAGGTCCGGCCGAGACCCTGCTCGAGCTGGGCTCCGGCGGCGGCAACAACGCTTCGTTTCTGAAGCAGCACTTCGCCTGCACCCTCACCGACCTGTCGCCGCAAATGCTCGCGATCAGCGCCGACCTCAACCCGGAGTGCGAGCATGTCGAGGGTGACATGCGCTCGCTCCGCCTCGAGCGGACGTTCGACCTCGTCTTCGCGCATGACGCCGTGGACTATATGACGACGCTCGACGACCTTCGCACGCTGGCCGCAACGGCCTTTGCCCATACGCGCCCAGGCGGCGCCGCACTCTTCGCGCCCGATTGCGTGCGCGAGAGCTTCGTGCCCGAGACGGACCACGGGGGCCACGACGGGGACGACGGCCGCGCGATGCGCTACCTCGAGTGGACGCACGACCCGGACCCGGCGGACACGCAGTATGACGTGGAGATGGCCTACCTGATGCGCGACGCCGACGGCCGCGTCGAGGTGGCCCACGACCACTGGACCTGCGGGCTATTCCCGCAAGCCGAGTGGCACGCCGTGCTCGGCGGCGCGGGCTTCGAAGTGCGCGACTACCCCTCCTACGATCCGGTGGAATACCCCGCTTTGCGGCTCTTCCTCTGCCACCGGCCGTCGTGACCGCTTTGAACCGCTGTCGAAGCTGCACAGGGAGGGGGAGCGATACGTCTCTACGCTGAACTCGCCGACTGGTTTCAGCTGGTCACCGCCCCTGCGAGCTATGCGGAGCCGGCCGCCCACTATCGCGCTGCCCTCCTCGACGCCTGCGCAGGTCCGGCGACGACACTGCTCGAGCTGGGCTCCGGCGGCGGCAACGGCGCCTCGCACTTGAAGCAATGGTTCGCCTGCACCCTCACCGACCTTTCGCCGCAGATGCTGGCGATCAGTGCGGCCCTCAACCCCGAGTGTGCGCACATCGAAGGAGACATGCGCTCGCTG
>CAUYXJ010000083.1:0-11834 GCA_963577065.1 Dehalococcoidia bacterium
CGTCGCCCACATCCCCTGGCGCACGATGAAGTGGCGGGAGTCGTCGAACTGCGCCAGGCCGAGTACGAAACTGGCGCTGTAGACGATCACGAGACCCGTGATCGTGAGCACCATGACGAGCGCCAGCAGTGTGTAGTCGGGGCGCCCCGCGCCCCAGCGTCCGGTCTCCGCGGCGGCTATGACGACACCTCCGCCTCGAACCCATCCAGTCCCGCCACGAGCGCGGCGAAAGCCTCGCCGCGGGCTTCGAAGCGGGGATAGGCGTCGAAGCCCGTGCCTGCGGGCGACAACAACACGATGTCGCCCGCACGCACCAGCTCTGCGGCGAGGGCGACGGCCTCGTCGAGCGTCTCGACCTGCCGAACGGTGTCAGCCGCACCTTTCATGGCCTCGCCGAAAAGGGCGCCGGCCTCGCCGAAGCAGATCACGGCACGGCAGCGCTCCGCGGCGGCCGCACGGAGCGCGTCCAAGGGAAGTGCCTTCTCGCGGCCGCCGAGGAGGAGGAGCACCGGCTCGGCGGTCGCCTTCAGCGCGGCGATCGTCCGTTCGGGCGAAGTCGCGATGCTGTCGTTGATCCAGGTGGCATCGTTGGCCCGCCCGACGACTTCGAGCCGATGGGGAAGTCCTCGGAAGCTGCGGGCGCCGGCCGCGATCGCGTGTGGAGGCAGGCCGGCGGCGGCGGCGACCGCGACCGCCATGACCGCGTTCTCGAGGTTGTGGCGTCCCCGCACCCGCAGCTCGTCCGCGCCCAACACCGCCTCCGACTGGCCCTCCCAGCGGGAGACGATCCGGCCGTCTGCGAGCCAGGCGCCGTCCCCCGCCACGGGACCTTCGAGGGAGACCTCGGCCAGCCGTCCGCGTACCTCCTCGCGCAGCGTGCGGCTCGTCTCGTCGTCCGCGTTGAGGATGGCGAGGTCGCCCGGGCCCTGGAAGCGCAGCAGGTTCCGCTTGAGGTCGACGTAATCGCCCCAGCTGAATTGATCGAGGTGATTGGGTGTCACATTCGTCACGGCCGCGATTTCGGGCGAGCGTTCGGTGTACTGCAGCTGGGTGTGGCTGATCTCGAGGATGACGGCCGTCTCTGGTTCTACGGCCTCGATCCGGTCGAGCAGCGAGCCGCCCAGGTTGCCGCCGACGACGTAGTCGATGCCTGCGGCCTCGGCCATCGCGCCGACCATGGCGGTCGTCGTGGACTTGCCGCTGGACCCGCTGATCCCGATCAGGCGCCCGCGGCAGAGGCGCAGGGCGAGCCCCAGCTGTGAGATCACGGGCACTCCCAGCTCCCGTGCACGAAGTACGCCGGGATCGGTGCGCAGCACCGACTGCGAGACCGCCAGCAGGTCGTAGCCCGTTGGGTTCAGCAGCTCGCCGGTGATGACGCGCTCGACGCCGTCGGGCGCGTTTGCGCCCGCGGCGGCGAGCTGCGCCTCGCTGCGGCTATCGGAGACGGAGACGGTCGCACCATGAGCCATCAGCCAACGCGCCAGGTCGCGCCCCTCGATGCCGAGCGAGTACACGAGCGCGCGCGCCACGTTGGGGATCGCTGTGCCGGTGGGCCGTTCGATCGCCATCGTCACTCCGGGACCGCCAACGCGAATGCGACGCCGATCATCGCGGCGACGATGCCGACGACCCAAAAGCGGGTCACGATCGTCGTTTCGTTCCAGCCGATCTCCTCAAAGTGATGGTGCAACGGTGCTCGTCGAAACACACGCGCGCCGCCGCTGAGACGGTAGTACCCGATCTGGATCACGTTGCTCATCGCCTCCGCCACGAAGACGAACCCGATCAACGGAAGCAGCAGCCAGTGTCCCGTCATGAGCGCGATGATCGCGAGGCTCGAGCCCAGGGCGAGGGCGCCCGTCTCTCCCATAAACACCCGTGCCGGGTGGGCGTTGTACCAGAGGAAGCCGAGGTTCGCCCCGGCGATGATGAAGGCAAAGCTCGCGACGAAGTCCTGGCCCTGAACGAAGGCGATGACGCCGTAAGCCAGGAACGCAAAGAGCGTGGTCCCGCCCGCGAGTGCGTCGAGGCCGTCGGTTACGGCCACGGCGCTCGTCGTCGCGACGATCGTCAACACGGCGATGACCATGTAGGCGGGGCCGAGCGCGTGGCTCCCTTGCCAGGGCACGTTCACGGATTCGACATCAAGCTCGGAGTAGAGGATCCAGGCGGCGCCAACGGCGAGGAGCGTCAGCATCGCGATCTTCAACCGCCAGGTGAGGCCTGCGTGCGCTCCCCCGCGGTGCTGAAGCGTTCCGAGATCGTCGACGAAGCCGATTGCACCCGTCGCGGCGATCATTCCGAGCGGAAGCAGGATCGATCGGTGATCGAGCCAGTCCACCGCGAAGGCCGTGACGAGCAGTGTCGGCACCCAGATGATGAAGCCGCCAAAGGTCGGCGTTCCCGCCTTCCTCTGGTGCGAAGCGGGTTGGTCCTCGCTGATCGCTTTCCCCGTCCGCTGAGCGCGCAGGTACTGGACGATCGGCCAGCCGATCGCGACGGTCAGGCCGAAGGTGATCCCACCGGAGAGGAGCGCGCGAATCATGCGGAGCCCTCCAGGGTGGGGATGACGGTTTCGAGCGCCTGGGAGCGCGAAGCCTTCACCAGGATGTGGTCGCCACAGCGAAGCAGGTCGGCGGCAAAGGCGGCCGCCGCCTCCTTCGTCTCGAACCAACGCGCCTCGCGCAGGCCGGCGCGCTGCGCCGCCTCCACGAGCACCTGGCAGAGTCCCCCCGTCGCGAGGAGTGCGTCGCAGCGCTCCGCCGCCAGGCGGCCAATGCGCTCGTGCTCGGGTTCCGCCCGCTCGCCCAGCTCGGCCATCTCGCCGAGCAGTGCGACTCGTCTCCCGCTCAATCCGCCGAGGAGTGCGAGTGCGCCCGCGACTGAGTCGGGGCTGGCGTTGTAGGTATCGTCGAGGATCAGCGCACCGCTCACGCCGCGACGGACCATCAGCCTGCCGTCGATCTCGGCCCTGCTCACTGCGGCGGCTGCCTCCGCGAGCTCCAGCCCGAGGGCGAGTTGCGCACCGATCGCTGCTAGCGCGGTCGGCACCAGGTGGGTGCCGGGGAGGCGCAGCCTGACTGTCAGTTCCTCGTCCTCGAAGGTGACAGGGAACTCCGTCCCCTCGAGCCCGAAATCGCGGATCTCGCCATGCCGCAGACAGGCCGGTGCGTTCGCGCCGAAGCCGATCACCTTGCAGTGCAACTCGTCCGCCACCGGCGCGATGCGCTCATCGTCCATGTTGATGACCGCGACGCCGTCCGCGGGCAGGCCGCGCACGAGCGAGAGCTTCTCGCGGGTGATTGCGGCCATGTTCCCGAGCTTCGAAAGGTGCGTGGCGCCGACATTGAGGACGACGCCAACGAGTGGCTCGGCGATCGCGCTCAGCTCCGCGATCTCGCCTTCGCTGTCCATCGCCATCTCGAGCACGGAGACCGCGTGATCGCGAGTCAGGCTCATCAAGGCCAGGGGCAGGCCCTCGCGCGAGTTCAGGTTGCCGGGGCTACGGTGGGTGCGACAGCGCTGGGCCAGGGCCGTTGCGGTCAAGTCTTTGGCGGTCGTCTTGCCGACGGTCCCCGTGATCCCGATGACCTTCGTTCCGCAAGCACGCCGCCAGTCGCGGGCGAGCGCGGCGAGCGCGACGCGGGTGTCGTCGACGACCGCGACCGTGCGGTCCGGCCAGGCCTGGGCCGGTTCCCGCTCGCAGACGGCGGCGGCGGCTCCGCGCTGTAGGGCCTCGTCGACGAAGTCGTTCCCGTCCAGGTGCTCGCCGCGAAAGGCCGCGAACAGATCAGCGGTTTGCACGAGCCGGGAGTCGGCCGCCCCACCCAGGATCGGCGCTTCAGCGCCGCCGCGTACGCGATAGCCGTGGGCGCGCATGCGCTCCGCCAGGAAGGTCGTCGTCAGGCCGCTCATCGGGCTGCCGCCAGGGCTACATCAGGCGGCACCCGCAGGTAAGGAAGGACCTCGTCGACAAGATCGGCAAAGATCGGCCCCGCCGCGGCCGTTCCCGTGAGGAAGTCCCGATTTTCGTCCAGCTTCACGAGGATCAGGATCTGCGGCTCATCGAGCGGCGCGAAACCCACGAATGAGGCGATCTGGCTGTCGTCGTAGCCGTTCGGGATGGGCACGCTCGCAGTGCCGGATTTGCCGCCGGCGGTATAGAGCTTGGGCTTGCCCGGGTGGAACCAGCCGGGATCGATCACCGCTCCCATCATTGCCCGGATGGTGTCGCTTGACTCGGGGGAGATCGGTCGACCGAGCACTTCCGTGCGATGGTCGTGCGCCGTGCCGTCTGCCGCCACCGTCGCCGAAACGAGCCGGGGCCTGAGGAGCAGGCCGCCGTTGATCGCGGCTCCGACCGCGGTCGCCATCTGGATCGGCGTCACACTAATCGACTGACCGAACGCCTGGGTCGCCAGATCGACGGGCGACCAGAGCGGATCCTCCGGCCGGCGGAGGATACCGGTGGCTTCACCGTTGAGATCGATTCCGGTCGCCTCGCCGAAGCCGAACGCGTCCAGGTACTCCTGGAAGCGGTGCGCCCCCAGCTTCTCGGCCATGAAGACGGCACCCGTGTTGATACTGTGCTGGAGCACGCCCGTCATCGTCTGCGTCCCGTAGACGCCGTCGCTCCAGTTCCTGATCTCCACTTCGTAGATCCGTACGATTCCCGTGTCCACGTACTCGGTGTCGGCGCTCACCAGCCCGGCGTCGATTGCGGCGGCCGCCGTGATCACCTTCATCACCGAGCCGGGCTCGTAGAGGTCGGTGACGGCCCGATTCCGCAGCAGATCGGCCTGCGCGGCATCCGAGAGGTCGAGCGTGCTGTAGAGGAGGCCGGGCGTCGTTGCGAGCGCCAGAATCTCGCCACTGCGCGGGTCCATCATGAGGATGGCCCCGCCGCGCGCGGAGTGCTCCTCGAGCGCTATGGCGAGCGTGCGCTCTGCGATCTCCTGGAGCCGCCGGTCGATGGTGAGGACGACGTCGGAGCCGGGCTTCGGCTCGGTCGTGAAGAACACTCCGTAGGGGATCGGCGATCCGGTCGTGTCTCGCTCGAAGATCACACGTCCGGGCGTGCCCTGGAGCAGGTCGTCGTACCAGGCCTCGATGCCTGTCAGGCCGGTGTTGTCCAGGCCCGTGATGCCGATGATGGAGGCGGCGACATCGCCGCCCGGGTAGACGCGCTCCGTGTTGGGCAGCGCCACGAGGCCGGGCACGCCGGCATCGAGCAGCCCACGGCCGGCTTCGTAGGGCACATCGCGTGCCACGAGCACGTCGACGAGTCCGCTCGTGCGCACGTCTTCGCGAAGCTGGGCGGGGTCGAGCCCGGTCACCTTGGCGATGGCCTCCGAGCCACGCCGGGCGACGTCGTCTTCGCGCCACACGCGCGCGGCGACGTAGAAGTCCCAGGTATCCACGCTGATCGCGAGCACGGCGCCGTTGCGGTCAAGGATCGCGCCGCGCCGGGCGAAGAGCGTATCGCTTCCGCGGAGCTCGCTTCGCGCCTGGGCGGCGTAGCGCTCGTGGTCGAGCACCTGCAGTTGCACCAACCGCGCCAGCACGACGAGGGCGAGCAGCGAAAATGCGGCGGCGGGGAGCCAAACACGCCTCGTGCGTGTGGCCTGCTGGTGCGCCATCGGCGCCCCTCCAGCCGGTCCCTCCCCAGCGACCGGGCGCGAATTCAGTTCAGCAGCGGGATCGCCTCCAAAAGCGACCGCCACCACGGAGCGGGCTCGGAGCTGGGCTCCGAAGGCCTGAGGAGATACTCCGCGGGGATCTTTGCGGGAGCCGGTCCGGCTTCCGTGACCGTTACATAAAAGGCGGTCCCGCTAGGGAACAGCCCGATCTCACGTGCGCGCCTAGCGATCCGTTCGAGCGAAGTGAGCCGCGCGACGTCCGCCTCGAGGAGGCTCATCTCGGCGCGCAGTGCGTCCTTCTCGGCTTCGAGCGACTGCAGGTCGAGCCCCCGGCTCGTGACCGAGCTGTTCTGAAAGACAGGGAGCATCGCGCTGGCTGAGGCCAGGAGTACGCCCGCCAACACCCATTTGCTGATGCCAAAATGTGGCAGGGAGAGCTCGCCTTCAAGGGCCCGTGGCGCAGGCCGGTCGAGCGCCGTCACGAACGATCGCTCCCTCGGGAGTGAATGGCTGTCCACACGGGCGTTAGCCGACCCGCTGGGCGGCGCGTAGCAGAGCGCTGCGCGCGCGTGGGTTCCGCGCGATCTCGTCCCCGCCGGGACGGATCGCCCGGCGGCTCAGGCGCTGGAGCGTCGCCCTGTGCTCACACCGGCAGACCGGGAGCTTGGGCGGGCAGAGGCAATCGCGCGATTCACGTTCGAAGAACGTCTTCACCGCGCGATCCTCGATCGAATGAAAGGCTATGGTCACGAACCTCCCGCCTTCGCGGGAAGTTCCAAAGCCGAGCAGACTGCGGGCAAGCGGCAAAGTCGTGTGGAGCGAGTCGAGTTCGCGATTCACACATGTCCGGAGCGCGAGAAAAACCTTGGTGGCGGGGTGTTTTGGGGTTCGGTCTCTCGCGCCCCCCGCAGTCTGCTCGACGGCTTTGGCTAGATCCCAGGTCGAGCGCAACGGCCGTGCCGCTAGCACCGCTCTTGCGATGCGGCGCGCGCCCCGCACCTCTCCCTGTTCCCGGAAGAGGTCGGCGAGCGCCTGCTCGTCCCACGTATTGACGATGTCCGCAGCCGTCATGCCGTCCGACGACTGGTCCATGCGCATGTCGAGGGGGCCTTCCTTCGCAAAAGCGAAGCCCCGTTCCGCGCGATCGAGCTGAATCGACGACACACCCAAATCCATGAGGATGCCGTCTACCGCTGCGAAGCCCTCGCTTGCGGCGATCGTGTCGAGTTCGCGGAAGTTCCCGTGCACGAAGCTGACCCGTCTCCCAAACGGAGCCAGCCTCGTGCGCGCGAACTCCAGCGCCTCGCTGTCCTGATCGATGGAAAGAAGCCGGCCCTCCGGCCCCATCGCCTCGGCGATGGCGGCGCTGTGGCCACCAGCACCGGCCGTGCAGTCGATATAGGTGCCGCCTTCGCGCACGGCCAGGTAGCGCATCGCTTCCTCGATGAGGACGGGCACGTGTACGGCGCGTTCGGATGTCATAACACTCACGTTAGTCGCCCTCGGCGCCGTTCGTTGGGGGCGATTCGGAAAGGCGTTGGAGTGCGCGCGCGCGGGCGGCCTGCAGCGACTCTTCCTGCGCTTCCCAGGTGGGCCGGTCCCAGAGCTCCAGGCGCTGATCGGTGCCGACCACGACGACATCTCGTTCGATGCCGCCGTAGGCGAGGAGCTTGGCGGGGATGAGGAGGCGGCCCTGTCCGTCGCGCTGGACATCGAAGGCCTCGCCGTAGAAGGCGCGCCGGAGCTGGCGGCCCTCGTCCGAGTAGGCGGGCACGCGCTCGACCACAGTGGCCTCGCGCTCGTACCCTTCTGGCGTGTACACCTCGATGCAGCCGTCCATGCCCGGGACGAGGATGGCTCCATTCGCGAAGGCCTCGCGGAACTTCGATGGCAGGGCGACGCGGTTGCGGTCGTCCAGCTGGTATTCGAAGTTCCCACGGAATGCCATTTGTTTCCCCGGAGCAGGGATACCTCCGCCGAATTAGCGAGAATCTTGGGTAGATTTCCCATCACGCCCCACTTCTCACCACGCGGATAATAGGGACGCCCCTACCCCGTGTCAACACAAATTCCCCACATCTCCCCACAAGGTGCCCTTGGCCGTTGTTTCGAGGACGCCCCTGCGTCCCAGCGTCTCCTCTGAACTCTGCCTGCTCGCTAGACTGTCCCCGTGGTTCGTATCGCCGTCCTCACCGCCTCGGACGGCGTCTCCGCCGGCACTCGTGCCGACCTTGGCGGGGATCTCCTCGAGGCGCGCTGCCGCGATGAGGGCCACGCCGTCCTCGCCCGCGCGGCCCTGCCCGATGACCGGGCGGTGATTGCCGAGCAGCTTGCGACTTGGTGCGACGAGGGCAACGCCGAGGTCATCCTCACGACCGGTGGTACGGGCCTAACGCCTCGGGACGTGACGCCCGAAGCGACGCGGGACGTCGCCGAGCGGGATGTCGCCAGCATCCCCGTCGCAATTGCGCAGGAGGGGCTGAAGCACACGCCTTACGCGATTCTCTCGCGCGGTCTCGCCGTGACCCGCGGCAGCACGCTGATCGTGAACCTGCCCGGCAGCCCGAAGGGCGTCGCCGATGGCCTCGCCGTCCTCCTGCCCCTCCTCGACCATATCGCCGAGCTGCTCGCGGGCCCGGTGGAGCACGACGGATGATCGGCGACGCTACTCTCGCCCTGCGCACAGACGGCGCTTGCAGGGGGTGGTCAGGGGGGACCGCCCGCTCGGTCAGCGGCGCCGGTCAGGTCTGCCGGGGGCTCGAAAAAAGGCGTCGCCGATGGTCTCGCCGTGCTCCTGCCCCTCCTCGACCATATCGCCGAGCTGCTCGCGGGCCCGGTGGAGCACGACGGATGACGGATCCGCTACGGGCCGCCTTCATGCGCATGGACGGCGTTCGCACGGTGTGGTCGCGAGGGACGGCCAGCGCGCTCAGCGACAGCGGTCAGATCTGCCGGGGTTGAAAGAAAAGGAAATGAGGGTGGATGTGTTGACGCTGTTCCCCGAGGCCTTCGTGGGACCGCTCGATGTTTCCATCATCAAGCGCGCGCGCGCGGACGGGCTCCTCGACCTCCGCCTCCACCAGATCCGCGAGCATGCGACTGACCGCCACCGCACCGTCGACGACCAACCCTTTGGCGGCGGCCACGGGATGGTTATGAAGGTCGATGTCCTCGACGCTGCCCTGCAGGCGGTACAGGCCGACGAGCCTGCCGGGCTCGTCGTCTACCTCTCGCCTCAGGGCGAGCGGCTCGACGACGGCCTCGTCCGCGAGCTCGCGGCCTCCCCCCGTCTCGTCCTCGTCGCCGGCCGTTACGAGGGCGTCGACGAGCGCTTCGTCGAGCACTGCGTCGACCGCGAGGTCTCGATCGGCGACTACATCCTCACCGGCGGCGAGCTCCCGGCCATGGTGCTGATCGAGGCGGTCGCGCGCCACATCCCCGGCGCCCTCGGCGCCGCCGCCTCCCCCCAGGAGGAGTCGTTCGTCGACGGCCTGCTCGAGCATCCGCAGTACACGCGCCCGGCGGAATATCGCGGCTGGACCGTCCCCGAGGTCCTCCTCAGCGGCCACCACGCCGAGATCGAGAAGTGGAAGCACGAACAACGGCTCCAGCGCACGAAAGAACGCCGCCCGGATTTGCGGAGAGGGCCGCTGGGCGGTGCTGAAGCTCCTTAGCGCGGCCGTAATGGGTGCCGATATCAGAGACGGCCGTCTCTCGGGGCGATCCGTCGCTCATTTCCTCGTTGGAGGGCCGTTCCCCCACGTCGCTCAGGAGATCGGCGCCGGTCAGGCCCTTCGCTCCGCTGCGAAGATGACGGCAAGCTGTTCCCGAATTGCTTCCTGGCCCTCCCGCGTTGGTAGGAACCACACGGCCCCATCCGGGCCGCTCTTCTCAGGTCGGTCATCTTTGAGATCGAGTCGCCCCCTGCGCTTCAACTGCATCAAGCGGGGGAGGACCTCGAGGACGTTCAACCCGAGCTCACGTGCGACGGCGGCCGGTGTTGCGCGCTCATTTCTGTCATCGATGGCGCTCACGGCCGCAAGCAGATCCAGCTCACCAGGGCCCTTGTCCGCGCTGCGCTTCGCGAGCAGCGACACCACGAGCTGATTGAGGCTAACCCCCTGGCGGCCGGCCTCTGCCGCGAGTTCACCGTGGAGATAGGGGGGCATTCGAACCAGAACCTTGCCGCTATGTGAGTGCTCTTCGAACGGCTTCGGAATTGGATCGCCCGCTTCGAGTGCGCCTTCCAGCCAGACCGTCTTGGCCAGATCGATGTTTTCGAGTAACTCTTCACGGGTCCGACCCTGAGCGATGCAGCCTGCGAGTTCCTTCACTTCTGCCACCCAGCCGGCGTCACCATCCACAGCCTCGCTCCACACGATTTCCGTGTGGTAGGGCAGCTTCAGGTACTCCTCGATCGCGGTCATCACATCACCTCCTCGATCACGCGGATGGCCTTCGTCACGTAGTCGGGCAACAGCGGAGTCCTCGGATCGATCACCAAGCGCCCGCGCCACCCTTGACGGCGGTAGACCCAATGATCGCCCTTACCAAATCGTCGCTCGAAGCCGCACGCCACGAGAAGCCTGTGCAGATCCTGAGGCCGGACGCTGCGCCTGGCCTTCTTCAGGCGCGCGATATCGACTCCGATATCCACCTAGTGATACTAGCGCATACGCTACCACCTGAGATAGCTTATGTGCTACTACTTCGGCTAGGGCGCGTGCTCCCAGTCGATCATCATCACGTCGATCTCGTCGCCGGGGTTGGCATGGGGCACGTCCTCGGGGATGACCGTGAGGCCGTTTGCGGCGCTCATGCTCGTGAGGATGCCGCTGCCCTGCGGGCCCGTCAGGTCCGCGTAGTAGCGGCCGTCCTCGCCCTCGCTAACGATGCAGCGCGCGTAGAAGCGGCGGCCGTCGCTGTTCACGACCTTGTCGCGCGTGATCGCTTTGATGAGCGGCCGCTGCCAGTCGTCGCGGCCCAGCATCTTGAAGATCGCGGGGCGCCCGAACAGCTCGAAGGCGACCATCGAGCTGACGGGGTTTCCGGGCAGGCCGAGGTGGGGCACCCGCCGCCCGTCCGGCGCCTCGAAGGAGCCGAAGGCGAGGGGCTTGCCCGGCTTCATGCGCACGGTCCAGAAATCGATCGCGCCCTCGCGCGCGAGCACGTCCTTGACCACATCGAAGTCGCCGCGGGAGACGCCCGCGCTGGTCACGATCATGTCCGCCTCCAGGCCGGTGTGGATCTTGGCGGTCAGGTCCTCGACCGTGTCCTTGGCGATGCCGAGGAGGCGTGGCCTCCCCCCGAAGGCGCGCACCAGGGCGGCCACGCTGTGCGCGTTCGCGTCGTAAATCTGTCCCGCGCGCAGCTCCCCGCCGGGCGTCACGATCTCGTCGCCGGTCGAGAGGATCGCGACCTCGGGCCGGCGATACACGGAGACCTGCGTGAGGCCGATGCTCGAGAGCACACCTATCTCTGAGGCGCGCACGACGCGTCCCGCGTGGAGGACGACCTGGCCTGCCGAGATATCCTCCGCTTGAAAGCGGACGTTCGCCGAAACCGCGGCGGCCTTGAAGACGGCCACGACATCGCCGCGCGTGGGCGCCTCACCCGGCGCACGTAATGGCTCGTCGGTCTCCTCGAAGGGCACGATCGCGTCCGCCCCGGGCGGGATCGGCGCGCCCGTCATGATGCGCACGGCCTCGCCCTCGCCGACCGCGGTGTCGAGCACGTAGCCCGCTGCGAGGTCGGCGACGACGTCCAAGCGGCGGGGGCTCTCCTCGGTCGCACCGCTCGTGTCCGCTGCGCGCACGGCGTAGCCGTCCATGGCGGTGTTGTCGAGGGGCGGGATGTCGAACGTGGCGGTGACGTCTTCGGCCACCACTTGCCCGAGCGCGTCGAGGGCGGGTACCGGTGAGGGCTCGAGCCGGGAGAAGAAGCCGAGGATGCGCGCGCGGGCGTCCTCGACGCTGATCATCGCGGAGGTGGGGATCGTCATGTCAGCGAGGCCTTCGGGCCCTAGCCGAGACGTACCGCCAGGCAGGTGGTCGTGCGTTGCACGCCCGTCACCGTCTGGATAGCGTCGGTGATGGCGTTCCCGAGGGTGTCGAGATCATCGGCTTCGATTTGGACGATCACGTCGTACGGCCCCGTGACGGTATCGACGGCCAGCACGGCGGCGCCGGGATA
>CAUYXJ010000084.1:0-11798 GCA_963577065.1 Dehalococcoidia bacterium
GCCGGAACGACCGTAGCGCATGAAGCAGACGAGCGCGGGCGGGGGGGCCGGGGAGGGGCCCGAGCGCAGCGAGCTCTAAGGCATGAAGCGAGCGCGGAGGCGGAGCGGCCGCAGGCCGCGTAGCCGCAGCAGCCGAGTGCGGGGGTGGAGAGGTGGTGGGGCCCGAGAAAAACTAGCGGGCGAACTCCAGGAATTCGGTCGCCGCCCAGCCGGCTCCCCCGGCCGGTGTGGTTACCGCGAGCCACTCGAGGTCGCTGCCCTCGTCCGTTCTGCCCTCGGTCTGGAAAAGCACGCCATCGGCGAAGCAGCCGAGGACGACGGCCGACGTCGACGGTTCCGTGCGTACGTTCAGGCACTCCCCGTCCGCGGCCACCCTTGCGAACGGCCCGCGCTGTGCGGCGACGAAGAAGTTGCGACCTGCTAGCAGATCCTCGCCCGCATCGGAGAAGTTGCTGGCGAAGGGCCCTTCGAGGCGCGAGTAGGAACCCGATCGCCAATCGATCAGGATGGGCTCAGGCAGTGCGCCGCTCGCGGTCCCGGCGCGATTCCCCAGGATGATGTCGTCATCGAGCCAGCCCCAGACGAGCAGCAGTGATGTTTCCGTGGCGTTGAAGACCGCCCGCGCGTCTCCCCGCTCGACGATCGCGAGCACGGAGAGGCCGGGCCCTGCGCCGTCCGCTCTCGGGACGAACACCGACACCGCCAGCCGCTCCTCCGTGGGGTGCGCGGCGATGGCCGTGAGCGTCCCCCCGGCGGGGGCGCGGAAGTAGTCGCTGCCGTCGCTGCGCAGCAAGGCGCGGCGATCGGCCGAGAACCAGACGAGGGTTCCGCCGGCGAGCGAAGCGGCCAGCCCCCCGCTCCCCGGCGGTGCATTCACGGGGTCGCCCGAGGGGAGGCGGGCGAGTGTTACCGGACCGCCCGGCGCCGGTGCATAAGTCGCGGTCACGAGGCCGGTAGCGTCGAGCTCGACGGGGTAGGCGGCCCCGTCCACCGTTTCGATCGGCCGCCAGCTCACACCCCCGTCGATGGAGCGGTGCAACGTGACCTGGGCGTCCTCGCTCGGGAACCCGAGCAAGCCGCAGAAGCCAACATCGCACACCCCCAGCCACAGCTCCCCACCCTCCTTGGCGACGAGGTAGTCGGTGAGCCCTCGACTCCCACTGAGCGGCTCGCGCAGCAGCGGCTCGTTGCGCGTGACTCCTGCGGGGTCGACGTAAAGGCGGACGAGGCCTTCCGTCGGGCCGTCGCACTGCCAGCAGCCGCTCTCGATGATCACGGCGAGGCCGTCGAGCGGTGTTGGTGGCCTTTCGACGAGGGGCCCGATGTTGACCCCGCCGACGGAGATCGTCGGAGCGGCTGTGGGGCTCGCGGCTGCGGCAGTGGATGTCGCCGGGTCCGTGGATGAGGTGGGGTCGGTGGCCTTGGTAGTCGCTCCGCCCGCCGGCCCCGGGGTAAGCGGGGAATCGGAACCGCCCCCGCACCCTGCCAGCGCCAGGGCGAAAGCGGCGAGCAAGCCGAACGCCAATCGCGAAGGCATACTGCGAGCATGGTACTGCCCGCGCGCAGGATTCCGGCAGGCGGCCGTTCGCGGGATGAACGAAGCTGCCGGAGGGACCGGCCCCCGGTGGGCTTCGCCCGGATGGAGCCCTTGAGTTTGGCGGTTGCCATCCTCGCGGGGCCCGCGCCGGTGGCTCCGGCCCGGCTCGTTCAGCTACTCTCGGCCAGCAAGAAACGCAGGTGCGGCCGAGGCCCGTTGTCCTCGTCGCCGGACGCCATCAGCGAAGGGTGGATGGAGATGGTGCGACAAGAGCTGATCGATCGGAGCACGGAGCTCGCGAAGACGCCGATGCGCGAGCGCATCGCGAACATGAAAGAGGCGCTGACGGCCGCGGGCGACGAGGCCCAGGAGCTTCGCCGTTTGCCGGACTGGGCATCGAAGGAGATGGCCGCTGCCGGGATCTACCGCATCGCCATGCCGAAGGAGCTCGGCGGCGAGGATATGCATGCCCGCGGCCAAATCGAGACGATCGAGGCGGCCTGCGCCATCGACGGCTCAGTCGGGTGGTGCGTCCAGATCAACTCAGAGATCAACGCCCTCGTTCTGCGCCGGATGGACCCCGCCTTCGCCCACGAGATCTGCGACGACTGGGACTTCCTCGTCTGCTCCGGTCTGGGCAGCCCGAACGGGGAGTTCCCGGGGCGGACCGCCAAGCGGGAGGGGGATGGCTGGCGCACGACCTACCAGGGCGCGTTCGCCAGCGGCTGCTACAACGCCACCTGGAACCTCGTCCTGAACCCTGCTGCCGAGGTCGTGGACGAGGACACGGGCGAGATGGCGCAGGCGTCGTTCATGGTGCCGAAGGGTGAGTTCGAGCCGGTCGACACCTGGAACATGGCGGGCTTGCGCGGTTCCGGCAGCCACGACGTGCGCATCGTCGACCAACACGTTCCAGAAAAGCACGTCCTCCCCCTCGATGCGCTTGCGTCGACGGAACACTGGGAGAACCCGACCTACCGCAATCCCTCGCAGGTGCCTTACAACAAAGCTGCGGTCGCACTCGGCATCGCCCGCGGGGCGGTCGACGTGTTCACAGAGCTCGCGACGACGAAGACGCCGTGGATGTCGGGAACTCTGCTGAAGGACCAGCCTGAGGCCTACATCCGCCTGGGCGAGGCAGAAGCGACGCTGCAGGCGGCACGCGCCTTCGTGATGGAGACCCAGGACGAGATCGAGGCGAACCTGGGGCCACTCGAGGGTGGCCGCTCGGTGCCCGAGTGGCCGTTGCTGCGGCGGGGCCTACTTGCCGCGACGCATGCGGCCCAGTCCTGCCGCCAAGTCGTCGATCTCATCCACAACACGGCAGGCACCACCGCGAGCCGGATGGAGCATCCGCTGGAGCGCAAGCTCCGCGATGCCCATCAGGCGGCCGCGCACGGCGGCGTGAGCTGGCGCAACTACGGGAACATGGGCAAGACCTACCTCGGCGAGGAGCCTCCGGGGCAGTACGCGGACGTGCGCCGGGCCTAGGCCGCGTTCGCGCGCATCGCCGCCATTGAGTCGACCGACAACCCCGCCCCTCGATAGGGTCGAGAGCGGTCTGCCTCGGGGTCTGAAGCCCAGCGACAATCGCCGCCGATCCTGCTGCGTTCGGGCATCGGCCCGAACGCAGACCTCGACGCTATCGGCGTGCCCCTCGCGCACGAACTGTCGGGCGTGGGCACAACCTCGTCGACCATCCCCTGGTTGCGATCAGCTATGCCTCAAAGCCCGGCGTCTCGCTGATGCCGGACCCACCCGTGCAGACGATGCTGCGCTACACCGCCGACGGCGGTGAGAAGAACGACACGCAGATCTATATGGTCAACCACTTCCCCGGCGGCGAGGGCGTGTTCGCGCTGATCGCGATTTTGCAACGGCCCAGGTCGCGCGGCCGGCTGCACCTGGAGAGCGCCGACTACCGCGTGCAGCCGCGGATCGAGCTCAATTTCTTCGACGACGAATCGGATGTGCGCCGGCTGCGCGAAGGGCTGCAGCTCTGCTGGCGCATCGCCGAGCACCCGTCAATCGCGCAGTTCGCGGAGGCGCTCAACGGCCCCGACGCGGCGGTCCTCGCCGATGACGACGCGCTCGACGCCCACATCCGGGCGACCGGCTCGCACAACTTCCACCCTGTCGGCACGGCGAAGATGGGCCCGGCTGGCGACGCTGAAGCCGTCGTCGACGCGCGTGGCCGCGTCCACGGGGTCGAGGGGCTGCGCGTGGCGGACGCCTCGATCATGCCGACGATCGTGCGCGCCCACACGAACCTGACCTGCATCATGATCGGCGAGCACATCGCCGGCTGGATCCGGAACGGCGAGTAGCCCTGGGCCGGCGCCTTGACAGCGCCGATGTCGTCCGCCTGAATGGAGCCGCCGGCCGCCCCGAGGCGGCGTTGCGCGGAGGCACCATGACCGCACCCGTCGAGGCAGACCCAAGCCTGATCGAGCCGGGCGAGTTCCTGACCGAGGAGTTCCGCGTCGATCCCTTCCCCATTTATCGCCGCCTGCGTGAGTACGAGCCGGTCTACCAGGACCGGTTTCAGAACCGCTGGATCGTTTCGCGTTACGAGGACATCTGGGCGATCTACAAGAACAACGCCGAGTTCACCCGTGCTGTCTACGACCCCAAGGGAAAGTTCCACTTCGGTTCCGACACCGCGCTCGGGCAGACCCTGAACGAGCTGGGTGAGGGGGCGGATTACATCTGGCTGCGCGGCATCGTGGCCGGTGAGTTCGTCGGCAATCGCCTACTCGAGCGTGTCCCGATGATCGAAGCGGTCGCGACAAAACTGGTCGATGGTTTCTTGGAGAAGGCCGCCGGCGACCGCGCGGCGGGGCTCACAACACGTGGCCAGGTCGACCTCGTTGCGCAGTTCAGCGCGCGCTTCCCGATCCGGGTGATCGCGGGGATGCTCGGCCTGCCCGAAGAGGACAACGATTACTTCGAGGAGCTCTACGACGAGCTCTTCGCCGGCGGTGGTTACGGAAAGGCGCACCAGCGCCGGGGGCTGAAGGCGCGCGATCAGCTCTTCGCCTATCTCGATCCGCTGATCGAAGCGCGCAGGCGTGAGCCGCAGGGCGATCTGCTCTCCACCTTCTGCCACGCGGAGAAGGACGGTGCGCGCATGAGCCTCGGCCAGATCCGCGGCTACGTCGCGCTCCTCCTCGTCGGCGGTGGCGATACCACGCACAAGGCGATCGACGCTATGTGGTGGAACCTCCTCCGCAGCCCGGAGCAGTACGAGGCGGTGCGGGCGAAGCCGGAGCTGATGGACCGCGTCTTTACGGAGATGCTGCGCTTCGATGGCTCGAACCACTGGCAGCGCCGCCGCACGAAGGTCGAGGTGGAGCTGCGCGATCGCGTTCTGCCCGTCGGCGCCAGCGTCTGGCTGGGGTTGGGTTCGGGGAACCGCGACGAGGCGATCTTCGCGGACCCCGATACCTTCAACATCTTCCGCGAGGACCTCTACTTCGGGAAGGAGTTGCGCACCGGGTACTGGAAAGATGGCGTCGCCAGCCACCTCGGCTTCGGCCAGGAGACGCACTTCTGTTTGGGCTACGCCCTCGCCCGCCAGGAGTCCGTTATCTCCTCGCGCGTCCTCCTCGATGCGCTCAAGCACCCCCGTCTCAGGGACGTGCCCAACGAAGGCATCGCCTTCCCGCCCCCGGGACGCGGCGGCGTCCGCGGCGTCCAGCACCTCGATATCGAGTTCGATCTCTAGCGACCGGACGTGAGGCCGCGGCGCACCGCGGCGCGAAGCGTCATAATACGCGCCGCCGCGCGCGGCCTCAGGCGCGCCGCCGGCCGCAGAGGAGGAGCCATGGGTAAGCCCACCACCGAGGACTACACCGCGATCCGCATGGTCGCCGAGCGCTACGTCGACGCCGTCAACCGCTTCGATCCGGAAGCCTGGATCGGTACCTGGGCGCCAGATGGCGAATGGAACGAGCGGAAGGGCCATGAGGCCGTGCTCGAGGCGTGGATGGGGGCCATGACCCGAATCCCCAACGTCTACATGCACGTCTACTCGGGCGTGATCGACGACGTTACGGGCGATACGGCATCGGGCCGCTGGTACATGGGCGAGTTTCTGAACATGCCCGATGGCAGTCGCTCGATGAACTCGATCTGCTACATCGACGACTACGCCCGCATCGACGGCCAGTGGTGCTTCAAATCGCGCAGGTTCTCGGCGCTTTATCGTGGCCCCGCCGACCTGAGCGGCGAATTCGCGAAATACGCCGGCTAGATAGCCGGCAGGAGGTAAGGAAACCATGCCAGTGGACATTTTGCTCGTGACCAAGGGTCACGGATTCGACTACGGCGGCTTCTACGCGATCTTCGACGACGACCCCGAGCTGCACACGACCCAGGTCGAGCAGCCCGCCGCCCAGGTCCTGCTGCGGCCGGAGAATGTCGCCGCCTACGATGCGGTCGTCTTTTACGACATGTGGGGGGTCGCCCCAGACGCGAACGGGCAGCTCGCGCAGCCGTCGGACGACTACCGCCGCAGTGTCGAGGCGTTGCTCGACAACGGGGTGGGCATGGTCCTCATGAACCACGCCATGGTGCAGTGGCCGGGATGGCCGCTCTGGCGCACGGTGCACGGCTCGTCGTTCATGTACAAGCCTGCGACTCCGGAAGACGAGGGCGTGCCCCGGTCTGGATTCCGTGGCGGAGCCAGCGAGCCCGAGCGCAACGTCGACCACTTTCTCTCGGTCGTCGATCCGAATCACCCGGTCCTTCAGGGGCTGGGCGAGGGCTTCCAGATGGTCGACGAGGGCTACCTCAAGACTGCCGATTTCGAGAATGACCCGGACATCGTGCCGCTTCTCCGAAGCGACTACGACTGGGTGCAAGAGAACTTCAAGCTTCCCGGAGGGACGCCGGAAGAGCTCGCGAACTGGCAGCACCCGCGCGGGAGCAACCTGATAGCGTGGGCAAAGCGCTCCGGGAACAGTCCGGTCGTGGGGTCCGATGCGGGCGATGGGCCTGCGGGCTACGCGAACCCCCAGTTCCGGCGCTTCCTTTCGAATGCGATCCATTGGGTGGCGTCGGACGAGGCGAAGGCTTGGGCCCGCGGCGGGTAACGCGGCGGTCTTGGCCGCTTCGGCGACGAGCCGCAGGAGGAGAGCAGCGATGACCAGCTCCAGTGCTGAAGCTCCGACGATCGAGCCGGGCGAGTTCCTCACCGAGGAGCACCGGATCGATCCCTTCCCCCTGTACCGCAAGATCAGGGACTGGGAGCCGGTCTACCACGACCGCCTGCAGAACCGCTTCTTCGTGAGCCGCTACGCGGACATCTGGGACGCCTACAAACGCAGCCGCGACGGGGGCGACTTCACCCGCGCCATCTACGAGCCGCAGGGGGATTTCGAGTTCGGCTCGGAATCGCCGCTGGGCTCGACGATCTTGGAGATGGGCGAAGGTGAGGAACACCGCTGGAGCCGCGGCATCGTTGCGGGCGAATTCGTGGGCCGGAAGCTCACCGCCTGGCTTCCAATCATCGAGCGGACGGCGGCCGAGATGGTGGGGCGCTTCTCCGAAGAGGCCGCGGAGGGACTTGCCGGTGACCTTTCGGGGGCCGGTGAGATCGACCTCGTCTCGCAGTTCAGCCGCCGTTTCCCGATCCGCGTCATCGCCGGGATGCTCGGCTTACCGCGGGAGGACTTCGACTACTTCGAAGGCGTCTACTCCACGCTCTTCGCGGGCATGGGCTACGGCCGTGCCTATTTTCGCACGGGCGTAAACGCGCGGAACGAGCTCCACGACTACCTCGATCCGATCATCGCCGATCGGCGCGCGAACCCAACTGGCGATCTCGTCTCGAAGCTCTGCGCGGCCGAGATGTCGGGTAAACGCATGTCGACCGACGAGATCAAGGCCTTCATCACGCTTCTCCTCGTGGGCGGTGGCGACACCACCCACAAAGCGATCGACTCGATGTGGTGGCACCTCCTCAACAACTCGGACCAGTACGAGGCCGTGCGAGCGAACCCGGACCTGCTCGACCGCGTCTTTACCGAGATGCTGCGCTACGACGGCCCGAACCACTTCCAGCCGCGGCGGACGACGTGTGAGACCGAGCTCGGCGGCCGCGTCCTGCCCAAAGGCGCGACCGTCGCCCTTTGCCTGGGCTCCGCGAACCGGGATGAGCGCGTCTTCAAAGATCCCGATCGGTTCAACATCTTTCGCGATGACCTCTACTTCGGGAAGGAGCTGCGCACGGGCTACTGGCAGGACGGCGTCGCCAGCCACCTCGGCTTCGGCCAGGAGCGCCACTTCTGCATGGGCTATGCGATGGCCCGCCAGGAGGCCGTGACGGCGTCGCGGATGCTGCTCGAGGTGCTCAAGAATCCGCGCTTGAAGGATGTCCCGAACCACGGCATTGTCTTCCCCCCACCGGGCAGGGGTGGCGTGCGGGGCGTGCTCCATCTCGAGATCGAGTTCGACGCGTAGCGTCCGAAAGGCTCCTCGCCGTGGCCGCCAAGAAAATGAAGAAAACGAGCGTCCCGCCCGAAAAGCTGGCGTTGTATCAGCGCCTGCTCGAAGCGGTGGAGGGCGTCGAGGAGAAGTCGAACTTCGGCTCGGCCTACACCGCCGGGAACGAGAACATGTACTCGATGATCTCGAAGTACGGGCTCGTCGGCATTCGGCTGCCAAAGGACGAGCGCGAGGCGTTCCTCGAGCAGTACGATGCCGAGCTCTTCCGGGGCGACCCCGCGTGGCCCGTGTCGAAGGAATACGTCGCCGTGCCGAACCCCATGCTCGAAGACACGGCGGCGCTTGCACCCTACCTGGGACGAAGCCTGCACCACGCCCGCGGCCTCAAGCCGAAGGCGCCGAAGAAACGAGCAGCGAAGAAGAAGGCGGTCTCGGCAACGTGAGCCGCCGATCCAGCGTGGAGGGATCGCAATGAGAATCGGAGTCTCGCTACCCGTGCGTGAGCTCGCGGACGACCTCGCGGGAATCGCGCAGTTCGCCCAGGAAGCGGAGAGCCTCGGCTTCACCCACCTGCGCATCCCCGATCAGGTGATGCGCCCCGGGAACGATCACCTGCACGAGCCGCTCACGCTGCTCTGCTACATCGCCGCGGTCACCGAGACGATCGAGCTGGTGCCGTCGGTGATCGTGCTTCCCGCGCGCCAGACCGTGTTGGTCGCGAAGCAGGCGGCGGAGGTCGATCGCCTGAGTGGCGGGCGCCTCCGCTTCGGCGTCGGGGTGGGCGGCAACGCCGACGAATACGCGGCGTTGGGCCAGGATTTCCACACCCGCGGCAAGCGCTGCGACGAGCAGATCGCGCTGCTCCGGTGCCTCTGGACGGAGGAGTCCGTCGACTTCGAGGGCCGCTGGGACCGCGTTGCCGGTGCGGGCATCAACCCTTTGCCGGTACAGCAGCCCATCCCGATCTGGATCGGCGGCAGCGGCTCTCCCAGCGCACCCGTGGTGAAGCGAATCGCGCGGCTCGCCGACGGCTGGTTTGCGCTCATGGCCCCCGAGGATTTTCGAGCGACCCTCTCACAGATTGAGGCGGAAGCGCAGGCGGCTGGCCGCGAGGCTGCGGAGATCGGTTCGGAGAGCGCGGTCGCGATCGTGGGGAGTGACGAGGGCACTTGGACGGGGACGGTCGCGGCCTGGAACGACCTCGGCGTGAGCCACCTCTGCCTGCGCACGCTCGGCGGCAGTCTCGATGCCCGCGGCCACGTGCAGGCGCTGAGCGCGGCCCGGAAGACGCTCACCAACTTCTTCTGAGTCGTCCGCGCCCCGATCCTTCGGGGATCTGGCCCCGCGGGCAGGTATCATCGGTGTCGTGGAAGCGATCATCGCCGCGATCCAGCCCTACGAGATCCACGGCACGCCCTATTTCCGCATCGCCTACGCCACGGCGGAGCAGCCGGACGCGATCACCGAGGCGCGCATCGCCGCGGAGAGCATCTACCGCGACCCGCAGCCCGGCGACCGCGTTCAGATCAGCCTCTTGCTCGGTATCGTCAACACGATCGAGAAGGCTCCGGTCGAGGGCTAGCCTTTAGGCGAGGGGCTCATCCTCGCCCGGCGGGAGCTCGACCGCGAAGACGTTGAGGGTGGCCGAGACGAGGCCGTAGTAGCCGACCGTCCCGACGAGGTCGACGAGGCCGGTCTCGCCGAACGTCTCGATCGCCTCCGCGTAGGTCCCGTCGGACACGCGACTCGTCTCGAAATACTCGCCCACGAGCTTGTCGACGAGCGCGAGGTCCGGCCGCTCGAGCGAGAGCGGCGCGCCCTTGCGGATGGCTTCGATCACGGTGTCGGGGATACCCACCTCGCGGGCCAGGCGGGCATGCGCCCAGAACTCGTACTGCGCCCGCCAGCGCTTTGCCGTGAGCAGGATCGCGAACTCCGAAACGTCCCGCGCCAAGGACGAGCCGAAGCGGCAGTGGGCGCCGAGTTCCTGCGCCGGATTGGCGAGTCCGGGGCTACGCAGCCACACACCGAAGGGGCCGGTGAGGCCGCCGGAACCCCGCGGGCCGCTGCGGATCGCGTCGACCACGGCTCGCTGATCGTCACTCAAGCTCTGCTCCTCGAGGGCGGGCAGGCGGGACATGGGCGCTCCTCCTGGTTCGTTCACACAAGCAGACGGGATGCACGCGGGCCTGTCCAGCGCGGGCACGGGCGCGCCCCACCCGCGTAGGATCGGGGCGGTACGGAGGTGTGCCCTGTCTGAGACTCGACTGCCGCTCGAGGGAACGCACGTGCTCGACCTCACAAGGGCGCGCGCGGGCCCGACCTGTGCCCGTCAGCTCGCCGATTGGGGTGCCGATGTCATCAAGATCGAGCTGCCGCCGAGCCCCTCCGAGACGGACGGCATCACCGGGCCGCGCCACGACTTCGACTTCCAGAACCTCCACCGCAACAAGCGCAGCCTGACCTTGAACCTCAAAGCGAGCGCTGGGCGCGACATCTTCCTGCGGCTGGCGGAAGCGGCGGACGTGGTGGTCGAGAACTACCGGCCCGACGTGAAGCACCGGCTCGGGATCGACTACGAGGCTGTGCGCACGTTGAACGCCCGCATCGTCTACGGCAGCATCTCCGGGTTCGGGCAGGAGGGCCCGTATCGGGATCGCCCCGGGGTCGACCAGATCGCGCAGGGCCTCGGCGGTCTCATGTCGATCACGGGCCTGCCGGGGCAGGGGCCGGTGCGGGTGGGCATCCCCATCGCCGACCTGACCGCGGGAATGCTGCTCGCGCAAGGCATCCTCCTCGCCCTCTTCGAGCGCGAACGCTCCGGTGAAGGCCAGTGGGTGCACACCTCGTTGCTCGAAGCGCAGATCCAGATGCTGGATTTCCAGGCCTCCCGCTGGCTGATCGAGGGCGAGGTCGCGCCCCAGGCGGGGAACGACCACCCCACCAGCATCCCCACGGGCGTGTTCCCGACGGCCGATGGCCACATCAATATCGCGGCCTCGGGCGGGGTCCTCTGGGAGCGGCTCTGCCACGCCCTTGGCCTGCCGGAACTGCTCGCTGAGCCGGACTACGCGACCGGGGTCCTGCGTTCCGAGAACCGAGCGCCACTGAACGCACGGATCGCCGCGGTCACACCTTCGCGCCCGAGCGCCGAGTGGATTGCCGTCCTGAACGAAGCCGGCGTCCCCTGCGGGCCGATCAACACCATCGATAAGACCTTCGCGGACCCGCAAGTGCAGTCGCTGGGGATTGCGCGCCCGGTCGCGCACCCGCTGCTCGGCGACCTCCGCGTCGTCGGGCAGGCGATCAACCTTACGCGTACGCCCCAGCCCGCGAGCCTCGCCCCGACCCCCGAGCTCGGCGAACATACGGACGAGATCCTGCGCGACCTCGGCTTCACGACCGACGCGATCCAGCAGCTCCGCGACGACGCCGTCATCTGAGCGCCGTGCGCGCCATTCGCACAGGAGAAGGAGTTCGAATGCAGCTCGAAACCGACAAGATGATCGCCCGCAAAGAGGGCGGCATCGGCTGGATGGTCTTCAACAATCCGGATCGGCGGAACGCGCTCGCGCTGGAGATGCAGAAGGCGATCCCCGTGATCCTCGACGATTTTCGTGACGATCCGGACGTGCGCGTGGTCGTGATGACGGGCGCGGGCGAGAAGGCCTTCGTCTCCGGTGCGGACATCTCCGAGTTCGAGAACCTCCGCTCCGACCCTGCGTCGATCGCCGAGTACAACCGCATCGGCGGGGACGCGACCCGCGCCTACGCCGAGCTGGGCAAGCCGCTCATCGCCATGATCCGCGGG
>CAUYXJ010000085.1:0-11522 GCA_963577065.1 Dehalococcoidia bacterium
ATCGGTCGCCGAGCGGCTGGCTTTGACCAACGCCGTGAGTAGTCCCTCGGCCATCCTCTCTGAGGTGCTTGGAACGGACGATCTGGCCTCGGTCAGCCAGGAGGCGATCGATGGTGCCGTTCAACGCGTCAGGACGGACCCGGGACTGGAAGAGGTCCGGGCGGGGTTCGAGTCCCTCGTCAGAGAGGACGGTGCCGGCCAAATGGTCGCTCGCGCTACGTTGAAACTCCGGGCGCTCGGAGAGCCGGAGGCGCTCGAGGCGGCTGAGCTGGCCGCGCGCGACGCGGCCGAGGCGGTTGTGGGACCCCTCGCGGTGACTGCGTTATCCGCCGCAACCTCGAACGAAGAGACCGACGATGCGATGGCATCGTCCATGACCATCCTGATGTTCGTAGCCCTAGTCGTGATCGCCATTCTGCTCTATGCGTTCATGAGGAGCGTCACCGATCTGGTGCTGGCAGTGCTGGGGCTGGGGCTTGCCATCGTTTGGGCGCTGGGCGCGCAGGGATGGCTCGGGCCCGATGCCCTCGGCTTGATCGGCCCGCCGAACCGCATCACCACGATGGTCCCGATCATCCTTATCGGGCTTTGCGTGGACTACGCGATCCAAACGATTGGACACTATCGCGAGGAGCGTGAGCACGGACAGCCCATTCGAGTCTCGGCGCGATTGGGCCTGCGCAGAGTGCTGCTCCCGCTTGGTCTGGCGGCCGGTACTACGGTCGTAAGCTTCTTTACGAACCTCGCGTCGCCGATACCCGCAAACGCCGACTTCGGAGTTGCGGCCGGGGTTGGCGTCGGAGCGGGCCTCTTGGTGATGTTGATGCTCGTGCCCGCCGCAACGGTCTTGATCGACGAACGGCGGGAGCGGAAGGGGAGCTTGAAACCGCCGCGGCCGCTTGCCGGGGCAATCCCGGGAGCGGGGAAGGCCATCGAGGCCACCGGCGAAGCTGTTGCGCGACGTCCGTTCTTCTTCCTCGCCGCCATCGTCGTAGTCACAGTCGTCCTCGGTGCGGCCGCGAGGAACCTGGATACGGAATTCAGCTCGCGGGACTTCCTCCCCAGCGACGGTGACACCATCGAGGATCTTGACACCCTCGACGCCGCTTTCGGGGGCCAGACGGAGGTCGTGAACGTCCTCGTCGAGGCGGAGCTAACCGAGACCCGCACGCTGCTGAACATAGTCGACTTCTCCGAAGCCCTGGAGGACCCGCTGCGGCGGCCCGACGGCGTGGCAACCGGCATACGTTCCTCGCTGGGTCTGTTGTTCACCGACTGGACGACCGACGACGGGACCCCAGGGGATAACTTCGATGCCGAGCTCGTGTCTCTAGCCGAAGCTGCCGACGCGGGCATTCGGACGGATCCTGTACAGGTCGAGGCAATTCTGGACCGGCTGGCCGAGCTTGATCCCCTGGGCTTCGATCAGGTTGCCGTCGTTAACCAAAACGGCATCGATGCGATCGTCATTCAGTTTGAAGCCCTCACTGGGCAGCAGGATCGCACCGAGGAGATGGTCCGGGACCTGGACGGTCTCTGGTTCGGCGACCGCGACCAGCTCACGGCTACCTCCGGCGAAATCACAGGACTGGAGGTCACCAGCGCCATGATCGACAGTCAGACGGAGTCGATCGTCATCACGATGGCGGCCGCGCTGATCGTGCTCGGGATCTTCTTCGGTCTGACGGAAGGGCGGCCAAGTCTGGCGGTGATAGCGGTAGGCCCGATCGTTCTCGTCCTCGTGTGGGTGCTCGGAACGATGGCGCTACTCGGAATCCCATACAACGTTGTTACGGCTTTGATCACTGCCCTCTCGATTGGCATCGGCGTCGACTACACGATCCACGTGATCCACCGCTTCACTGAGGAGCACAAGCTGCGGACCGACATTGTCGAGACGACGAGAATCACCCTCTCGACGACCGGTTCTGCCTTGCTGGGTTCCGCACTGACAACGACGCTGGGCTTCGCGGTGCTGATGTTCTCTCCGCTCGCGCCGTTCCAGCAGTTCGGGCTCGTCACGGCGATCACCATCACGTATGCCCTGTTGGCCTCGATCGTCGTGGTCCCGCCCGCAATGGTTGTCTGGGCTGCGTACCAGGACTGGCGGAGGAAGCCCGCCGCCGGGAGTTGCTGGGCGCGGAGGAAGCCGCCGTGGCGCGTTCTGGAAACCGCGTCGACCGCTAGCACAGGCCGTTCGAGCGTCCTCCTTTGAACTCTGAACACTGAACTCCCCTTGGCTATTGGCCGTTGGCTTTTGGCTGGCGTTGCCAGTTCGCTGTGGGCCCTCCGGAGTGGCTCGCAGCGTCCCTCTTTGACCTCTGAGCCCTGAACTTTGAACCCCTCGCGCTCATGGGTCGGCTAGCCCCTGGCGTGGGCTGCGGCCTATCCTGGGGCCGACGCTCAGGGCAGTGAGTGGGCAACTGCGGAGGAGGGGCGCTTGCGAATCCTCGCGTTGATCCTTGGGATCCCGACAGCCTTGGTCGTCGGCGCGCTCGCGCTGTTCACGGTCGGCGAGGTGTGGGCGGTGGCGGCGATCATCGTCGTCCTGCTCTTTGCGATCGGCGCGCTTTTTGCCGAAAAGCCCCTACCAATGGTGCTGGTCGTGGTGTTCCCGATCGCGCTCGTCGCGTCGGTTGCGTACGGCGGTTACAACGCCTACGAGCTCGTTCAGGCACTCACCGACGAAAGCGGGCCCACCGACCCGGCCGACGCCGATGACCTGGCCTCAATCGACGCCAAGCTCGATGCCATCGACACGCAGGCGGGCTTCCGCATCGAGCTCACGGAAGCCGAGATGACCGCCTTCCTCCAGGACGGCCTCGCCGAGAACAACACACCGATCCGGGCCGTCTTCGTCGACGCCGTGGCCCCTGGGGAAGGTGAAGCGCTGGGCGAGCTCCGCTTCGAGGCTGCCTTCAAGAGTGGCGGCCTTTCCGCCACCGGCCGCGTGAGCTACGAGCTGCGTGAAGGCGGCTTTGCGGTCGAGCTGCTCGAGATCGACGTTGGTGCCTTCCGCATTCCCGGGGTCGTGCTGGGCGCTCTCGACGATCTCGTCGACGGTGTGCTCGATGTGAACGATGTCCTCGCCGAGAAACGCGCGACCGTGCAGAGCGTCGAGGTCACCGACACGAGCATCGTGATCGTGGGCACGCAAGCAGGGGGCGATCTCCTGTCCGCGGAGGCACTCCTCGAAGGGCTGCGCGCGAATGCCGAGCAGATCGCCGGGGCGGTCGAACCGCCCCCTGAGCAGTACGGCGCGGGCGACGTGGACGGTACGAGCGCGGACGGCGCGAGCTACTACGTGGCCCTGGGCGACTCACTCGCGGCGAACGTCGGCGTCGACCAGGCGCGTGACGGCTACGTCTCCCGCTTCCATCGCCAGATCGTCGCCGCGGACGGCTCGACGCTGGGGTTACGCAACTTCGGGCGGTCCGGCGAGACCTCGGGCACCCTCATCAGTGGCGGCCAGCTCCAGCAAGCGCTCGACTTCATCAACAGCTTCCCCGTGGAAGTCATGACCGTGGATATCGGCGCCAACGATCTGCTCGGCCATCTCGGCTCCGCCGAGTGCGCGGAGTCGGCGAACGACCCCACCTGCGTCCAGCGGATCGAAGCGAGCCTGCTGACGTACCGCACAAACCTCGACCGCATCTTCACGGACCTGACCGGTGCGGCGCCCAGAGCGACCATCGTCTTCCTCCTCACCTACAACCCGTTCAGCTTCGGATTCAACGTCGTCGGCCTCGAACAAGACACGGATGCGATCATCACCCGGCTCAACGATGTCGCCGTCGAGGTGGCGCTAATCCATGACGTCCTTATCGCCGACGGCTTCACGCCGATGCAAGGGACGGCGGGCGCGACCACCCATATGGCCGAAGCCCCACCCGACATCCACCCCCGCGCGATCGGCTACGACATTCTTACGGGCGCGCTCGTGGAGGCGATTCAGTAGGTACTGGCACCTCTCTGGGCTGCTGGCGCTGACCGAGACAGCCGATCGTCTCGGTATGGAGACTCGACCCCAGAAGGGCCCGCGGCCGGTGGACTGGTACGAGGGCTACGAAGCCGGTCTCCGCGATGCGCTTTGGGCGATCGAGTCCGTTCGGGCGCAGCAGATCGACGATGCCATCTCGCCGGTTGTGGCTGAGCTTCGCGTGCGCCTCCTGGAGCTGCTCGATGGGCCTTCGGCGCAAGCGGCCTAGGGCGGGCTAGAGTCCCTCCAACTTCACTCACGGCTACGAGGTCTGGCCGGCCTTCACGAGCCGCAAGTCCGACCGCGAGTTCGCATGCCCAGCGAGGAGAGCCGGAAGCTAAGTTGCAACGGCGCTAGTCCAAGGCCCGCGGCAGCCGCATGGTGAAGCGCGCACCAGCGCCTTCGGACGACTCGAGCGCGACCGAGCCGCCATGCGCCTCCACGAAGCCCCGGACGATGGCGAGCCCGAGACCCGCCCCCCCTCCCGCCTCGTCGAAGCTCCGCGTGCGCGAACGCTCGCCGCGGTAAAACCGATCCCAAACGCGATCCTGTTCGTCCGGAGGGATGCCCGGGCCCGAATCTTCGACCGCCGTCGCAATCGCCCACGGTTCGGCCCAAACACGCACCTCGACGTGCCCGCGCGCGGGCGTGTATTCGATGGCGTTGCGCACGAGGTTCGCGATCGCGCGCTCCACGCGCGCGCCATCGACCGCAATCGCGGGCGGCTCGCCCTCGCTCTCCAACGTGAGCGCGACGCCGTGGCGCTCGGCCAACGGGCCCAGGGCGGCAACGACATCGCCCGCGATCTCCTGAACAGCAAGCGGCTTCCGCGTGAGCGTCGTCACACCAGCGTCGGCGCGGGCTAGCTCGAGGAGGTCGTCGAGCATGCGGTTGAGGCGCTCGGTCTCGTGCCGAATGGAGGCGTGGTAGCGGCTGACCTCATCCGGATCTTGGACGACGCCATCGTCGAGGGCTTCGATCATGGCACGCACGCTCGCGAGCGGCGTGCGCAGGTCGTGGGAGACCGCGGCCGTCAGCTCCCGCCGCTCGCGGTCGAGGGCCGCGCGCTGCGCGTCGGCCGCCTGCAGGCGCTCCGCGAGCGCACGCACGTCGCCGGCCAAGGCCCCGATCTCGTCGTTGCTCGTGACGGGCAGCTCGATCGTATAGGCACCCTGGGAGAGGGCGCGCACGGAGTCGGTGATGCGCTCCACACCACGCGCGATGGAGGTCGCGGCCCAGAGCGAGAACACCCCGCCCACGACCACGCTAAACGCGATTATCGCGAGGAGGAGACGGAAGTCGTGGTCAATGGAGACGAACATCAGCGCCGCGACCATGGCCACGTTCGTCAGTGCCACGAGGCCGCCGGCGAACGCGCCGAAGGCGACCCGCATGCGCAGCGAGAGGCGGCCGCTGCGCTCCGCGAGGGCGAGCAGCAGGCGGCCCGCGGCGAGGCTCCCGGCGCCGGCCGCGGCGAAGTACGCCGCGAGCCGGAAGAGCTCGCCCGAGGGCGGCGAAAGCAGCAGCTGGGCGGCAACGAGCCCGACGGCAAGGCCGCCCAGCGCGATCGCGCCCGCCGCCAGGAGGGGACGCAGATCGGGGCGCGAAAGCAGCGGCAGAGCGAGACTACGGCTCAAACTTGTACCCCACTCCCCACACGGTCTTGATGTGCTTCGGACGCGACGGATCGCCTTCGATCTTCTCGCGCACGCGGCGAACGTGCATGGTCACGGTTGTGTCGTCGCCCGTGAACTCGTAGCCCCAGACCCCTTCCAGGATCTGGTCGCGGGTGAACACCTGCCGCGCGTGGCCGGCGAGGAAGCCGAGCAGATCGAATTCGCGCGCGGTGAGGTCGATCGGCTGCTCGTCCCGCTCGACGGAGCGGGCGCGCACGTCGATCACGAGATCGCTGAAGCGGAGGACATCGGGCTGGGCGCGGTCATCGCCCGAGGCGCGGCGCAGGACGGTCTGGATGCGGGCCACGAGCTCGCGGGGGCTGAACGGCTTCGTCACATAGTCGTCGGCGCCAACCCCAAAGCCGGCGAGCTTATCGACCTCTTCGCGGCGCGCGCTGAGGATGATCACGGGCACCTCGGAGCTTTCGCGGAGCTTCCGGCAGATCTCGATACCATCGACGCCGGGGAGCATGAGATCGAGTACGACGAGCTCAGGCGCAAACTCAGCGACGGCGGGGAGGGCGTCGAGGCCCTCGCGCACGAGGCGCACCTCGTGGCCGTCGCGCCGCAGGTAGCGGTCCACGACCTCGGCCACCATCTCCTCGTCCTCGACAACCAAAATACGGCTCATCAAATCGCTCGGGGCGGGCAGTACGGCGCACCCTCAGGTTGAGTCTGAGGGGCGGGCATTACGGCGATCTTACGGAGCGGTGCGGCTGCGCGGGCGGCGCCCCGGGCGTAATCGGCGCGTAAGAACCTTCACGTAACGTGACGGCCGCCTCACGGGAACGCCCGTCGGGACACGCACATCGATGGAGGGGCGATGCGACGCCTTGGGACTTTCGCCGCACTGGCGGCACTGACGCTCTTGACGACCATGGCGCTTGGCCAGGCCGAAGGCACGGCCGCGCAGGGTGCGAATAGCACCACGTACCAGATCACAATCGAGAACCTGACGACGGGGCAGCCCATGTCGCCACCGGTCGTCGGCACGCACGGCGCGGGCGCCGACCTCTTCTCTGTCGGCGCCGCCGCCTCCGAAGACATCCGTGAGATTGCCGAGAACGGCAACGCCGCGCCCGCCGGGGCGACGTTGCTCGCTGCCGGCGCCGACGATGTCGTCGTCCTCGGCGGGCCGATCTTCCCCGGCGCTTCGGCCACGGTGTTCATCACCGCTCCGGCCGGAAGTCAGCTCTCGGTCGCGACCATGCTGATCTGCACGAACGACGCTTTCACCGGCGTCGACTCCGTTGCACTGAGCGACGGCGCCTCCTACGAAGGCAATGCCTACGACGCCGGCACCGAGGACAACAGCGAGCTGACGGCCGACATCGTCGACCCCTGCGGCGGCGCCGGACCGGTCGCCCACGACCCGGATGGGAACGAGCGACCCGCCACGACCGGTGGCACGATCGCGGCGCACCCGGGCATCGCAGGCACCGGTGACCTCGATGCCGCCCAGCACGGCTGGACGGACCCCGTGATCCGCATCAGCGTGGCGAAAGTCGCGACGGTCACGCACACCGTCACGGTCACGAACCTGACGAGCGGCCAGCCGTTCTCGCCACCGCTGGTAGCAGCGCACAGCGCCGACACGAGCGTCTTCACGACAGGTGAGGCCGCCTCGGAAGGCGTCCGCACCATCGCTGAAGACGGCGACACGAGTGTGCTGGCGGCCGCCCTCGGTGGCCTCGGAAGCGTCCACAACGTCGTCACGTTCGGCGGGCCGATTCTTCCTGGCACTTCCGCGAGCGTGACGATCGAGGCTCCGGCGGACGCCGTCCTCTCGGTCGTGACGATGCTCATCTGCACGAACGACGCCTTCACGGGCGTGGCCGGGCTCCCGCTCGCGGCAGCAGGCATGCAGATGGTCGAGAAGGTCGCGTACGACGCGGGCACCGAAGAGAACTCCGAGCTCACCGCCGACATCGTCGACCCCTGTGGCGGCGCTGGCCCCGTGAAGCACGACCCCGACGGGAACGAGCGACCCGCCTCGAGCGGCGGCGTCATCACCGCCCACGCGGGCATCCAGGGCACGGGCCACCTCGATGCGGCCCAGCACGGCTGGACCGGCAACGTCGCGAAGATCGCAGTGCAGTCGGGCCCCGCCCCAATTGGTCCACCGCCAACCGGCAGCGGCCTAGCGGCCGACAGCGGCAGCGGCACCCCCTGGCTCCTGATCGCCCTCGGGCTTGGCGCCCTCGCGATTGCGGGCTCCGGGACCGTCTTCGCCCGGCGGAGCCTGCGCTCCTAGCGCAGACACCGCGAACTTTGCTTGAGGCCCGCGCCGACCCACCTCGGCGCGGGCCTCGTCGTATCTGTCGCTACTGGAAGATCTGCGAGAACGGAACCTGCAGCGCGAGGGCACCCGTCGCGGAGTCCAGCCGTTCGAGGAAGATCATCCCGACGCGGGAACCGTCGCCCTAATCCTCGAAGCGGGTGAACTCGATCCAGAGGCGCTCGGGATCGGTGCGGTTGAAGAGCACGTCGTCGCGGTCCGCGCAGATGAACTCCTCGCCGCAGGGCTCGTAGGCGACATCCACGGCCCCGCCCCCGGCTTCGATCCGAAGCACCGCTCCGTTCGACTACGGATCGACCACCCAGAGGGCGCCCGCGTGCCAGACGATGTCGCCGTGGCCGTTCGAGATGGTGTTGTCGTCGAGAAAGCGCGTCCCGAGCTGGACGGTCGCCACGATCCGATCGATACGGCCGGACACGATATCGAATCGCATCAGCGCCTCTGCCAGGACCCTCGCGCCATCGGTTGTCGAGAAATTCTGGTGCCAGCCGAACCAGAGCCCGCCCTCGCCGTAAGCGAGCGTGGCGACATCGCGTTGGCCGCGGCCGACCGCACGGCTGTCGATCTCGGCCAGCGCGACGATGCGCGCGGGCGGAGCCGATCCGTCCTCGCTCGCAAACGCCGGCCCCAGATCGATCCCGGGCGCGAGCAGCTCATCGACGTCGGTCCCCGCCGCGATCAGGGTTTCGAACGCGCCGGTGCTGGGATCGAGCGCTTCGAGTCCGGCGGCAGTGAACGCGTAGAGCCGTTCGCCGTCCGTCGCGATGCCGGCGATGCCCGGCGCCGCGATCGTTTCGAGGAGTTCGCCGGTGACGCCATCGAAGCGCAGCAGGAGCTCGCTGCCACCCTCGCCGAACTGCTGCTTCACCACCCAGAGGTCGCCCGCCGCGACGACGATCTCCTCGTACTCGAAGAGCTCCTCGTGGGTGTCGGTCTCGCGGTCGAAGCCGACTTCGACGAAGCGCGTGTCCTCACCGGTGGCGAGATCGAGCCGCGAGAGGTAGCCGGTGTGGGCGTTCTCCTGCCCTTCGATCGTGTCGAAGGTGAAGACGTAGGCGAGGCCATCGGCGACGACCGGGTTCGGGCGTAGGGCGGCCCCCTCGACATCGCGGAACTCGAGCGCGCGGCCCTCACCGCTCTCGGCGTCGACGGCGTAGAGCCCCAGGCCAGAGATAAAGACGAGGGGGCCGTCGATCGCGGCGCCGCTGCCGGACTCAGGCGTGGCCGTCGCCTCGTCGCCCCCCTCCCCTGCGGTCGGCGAGGGCGAGGGGCCATCGCTCTCCCCGCTCCCGCAGGCGGCGAACATCAGCAGGAGCAGGGCGACGGCGGTGGGAGGGCCGATTCGGAAGGTCATGGCGGGATCCTGGCACCGGCGGAGTTCAGTGTTCAGTGTTCAACGCTCAAAGAGGACGGGGGCGGGGGACACCCTCATCGTTGATACGCTCGCGGTCGCGGCCGAGGACCGCAGGCCGGCGATCGCGGTACCGTGGGCCGATGCCCGAAGCGCTGATCATCCGGCGGGGTTTCGGGGAGGAGCAGCGGCAGGCGGCCGTCTCGATCCTCTGGGAAGCCTTCGCGGGCAAGCTCGGGCGTGTCCTGCGCTCGCGCGAAGACGCCGTCAAAGTGCTCGGCCCCGGCCCCGGCCTCGACCCCGGTCACACCGTCCTCGCGCTGCGTGGCGACGTGCTGCTCGGGGTGATGGCGCTCAAAGACCGCAGCGGTGAGGCGATGGGTGCAAGCCTGCGAGATTACGCTCGGACGTACGGACGCCTGCGTGGGCCGATCCGCCTCGCCCTGCTCGCGCTGCTCGGCGAGGGCGCCCCAGCAAACACGCTCATGGTCGATGCGCTCGCGGTCGCGGCTGAAGCGCGAGGCCAGGGCGTCGGGGGCCGTCTTCTCGGCGAGGCTGAAGCGATCACGACGGAGCGCGGGCACCGTGAACTGGCGCTCGACGTGCTCGCAGACAACCTCGGCGCGATCCGTCTCTACGAACGCAACGGCTACGCGATCACCAGCAGTGGCCGGCTGTGGCCGCCGCTCTCGACGCTCTTCGGATTCACCGGTTACCACCGCATGACGAAGCCCGCGAGCGACGGCCGCGGCTAGCTACTCGCGGGCGACGACCGCCATCGAACCGGGCACGTGGCCGCCATTGATCGCGAGCGTCTGCCCCGTAATCCAGGAGCCCGCCTTCGAGGCCAGATAGACGACGCCCGCGCCGATGTCGGCGGGCTCGCCGAGGCGGCCGGTGGGGAGGGTCTCACCGAAGCGGGTGAGCTGCTCGTCCGTCATCGGGAAGGTCTGCGTGAACATCTCGGTGACGATGGGCCCAGGCGCGATCGCGTTGACGCGGATGCGGCGATCGGCGAGCTCGCGCGACAGCGTCATCGTCATGTTCACGACGCCTGCCTTGCCTGCGCCGTAGGCACCCGTGTGCGGCGCGGCGTTGAGCGCCGCACCGGAGACGATGTTGACGATGCTCGCGCCCGCAGGCATGTGCGGGATCGCCGCGCGTGCGCCCTGGAAGGCAGAGGTGAGGTTGAAGCGAATCATCTCGTCCCAGATATCGTCGGGAGTGTCCACGAGGTCACGGATCTTGTGGTCCTGGCTGCCGCCGGCGTTGCTCACCCAAACCGTGATCTTCCCGAACGCTTCGACAGCGGCGGCCGCGAGGTTCTCGATCGCTTCCGGCTGGAGGACGTCCGTCGGAACGGCAAGGCCGCGCGCGCCCCGCTCTTCGATCTGCTTCACGACCGCAGCGAGGTCGTGCTCGCGGCGCGCCGCCACCACCACATCCGCGCCTGCCTCGGCCATCGCCAGGGCGATGCCCTCACCGATGCCGCGGCCACCGCCGGTGATGACGCCCACATGGCCGTCGAGACGGAAGTCGTCCATCACGCTCATGCCAACCCCCACGCGCAGGGTACGGTCCAGACGGGACCGTCGCCACGACCGACGAACCACCGCCGGGTCGCTTACGGCAGCGGGAAAGTCGGCGGCCTCGCCCCCGAAGCCGCTGACGACGCGTACCACCGCGCCGTCGAGGACGTAGTCGACGGCCACGATCTCGGCGATGAAGGTGGGCTCGGGCGCTTGGTCCGTGCGCTCGGTCACGACAACGCCCAGAGCGTCGTGTGCTCGTCGAAAGCGTTCGTCAAGATCAGTCCATCGGAGGAGTTCACCGTCCCCGAACCGGTCCAGACGATGTTGCGATTCGCATCGACGGCGACGATCTGAACCACGGTGAGGGCCAGCGCTGCGACGCCGAACGTGTCGTCGGTGGCGGGCGTGACCGCTGCTTCGGAGGTGGCCGTCGCTGCGGCCGTGGGTTCGCTCTCCGAGGTCGCTTCCGCCTCCGTGGCAGCGGTTGGGTCCGGGCCCTCGTCACTTGGTCGTCGCCACTGCAGACAGCGAAGCCGAGCGCAAGAGCAACGCCGGTCAGCGGCAGCAGACGGAGCACAGGGCCTCCTCAGGGGTGGGCGCCCTAGCCTCGCTCGATCGTCGCCGCTGGGAGCAGCCGGCGCTATCAGGCCCGTGGTGGCAGTTTCTATCGGCCTTCCCCGAGCGG
>CAUYXJ010000086.1:0-11423 GCA_963577065.1 Dehalococcoidia bacterium
GCCGATCGGTATCGCTGCGCGAGCCCCGCGGCCAACTCGCCGAGCCGAGCCGCTACCGGTGCCCGCCACAGCTTGGCCGTGGGGGACTCAGCCTCACGGTCGTCGATCGTCACGGAGCCTCCGGATCCCGCTGTCCGTTGTCGCCGGCTCGCGCGATTCTATCTTAGGGCGAGATCTGAGGCCGGGCGTGTCGGCCCACCTCGCGCTGCGTTGCGTGCGGCGAAGTCGCAGCTCAGCGAGGCCGCGCCCAGCGGCCCCGGATCGCGGCCCCCGCCCATCCTTAGCCGGGTCCGCCCCACTCGCGGTTCGCGGCCTCGTACACGAGGTCGACGAGGTGCTCGTGGTGCCGCCGAAGCTCGCGCTCCAATGCGAGCGCCCCCTCCATCAGCTCGACCACGGCCGCCGTGGCGAGCGGGGTCTCAGAGATCGCGCCGGCCATGAGCTCAGCCAGTCTCGAAGTGATGTCGGCGTGCTCGACAAGCTGGCGGTCGGTCGCGCTGCGCAGCTGGGGCTGTTCGGCTGCCACGCGTTCTAGGGCGGAGTCGGGAAGTGTCGTGAGCCAGCGATGGACCTCTACCCGCTCGGACGCGCTCTGGACGAGCGGGCGGTAGCGGCGGGCCCAGGCTCCGGCCTCGTGGGCATCAAACGGAAGGCGGCCTGCCTGGTGCAGGAGATCGGCCGCTGCGATGAGGGGATCGTAGTCCCTTCGTGGATCGGATGAGGATGGTGGGGCGAGCGGGGCGTGGCTTTGGGCCATGACAGCAACCTCCGGCGGCGCGTTCGCCGCGAACTCAAAGACGCTGGAGGCATGGGAGAATGCCTCCCGATTGGCCTACGGGGTTAGCTGACGGGTTCGGCGTCGGAAGTCGCCTACGCGCTTGCGCGCGATACACCCCAAAAATGGTTCCCCCGTTCCTGGCGGAGCCAGGACTCGGCACTTCCACCGTAGCGCAGCCCCCCTCGTCCGACAATGAGCGCGCTCACCTCCTGTGTAAGAAGCGTGTAAGAAGATCCCGTCGGCCCCCGTGTCGCAGGACGAGCCGGCTGGGCATCGCCTCGCCTCCAGCGCGACCGAGATCGCTTTCGCGATTGGCGCGGGAAGCGAGGTCGTGGGCGTCTCTCACCAGTGCGATTCCCCGAACGAGGCGCACGCCCGCGGCCGTCCCTTACCCGCGGACTCTCCCAGGCTGAGATCGACGCCGCCATCTCGGGGCTGCTCGCCTCCGCTCGCTCGACCCATGCGATCGACGTCCCAACGCTGCGGTCGCTACCGCCGGACGTCGTCGTCACCCAGGCCCTCTGCGATGTCTGTGCCGGTAAGCGCCGGCGAGTCCATCGCGCGGTGCACGACGAGGAGCTCGGCGCGCGGGTCATCACGCTCACGCCGCTCGATCTCGAGGGCATCGTCCGTTCGGTTGAGGGAGTCGGCGAGGCAACCGGCCACGCCGAGGCCGGACGCGACGTCGCCGAGCTCGAGTGGCTCGATCCCCCGCATGCAGCCGGCGATTGGGTGCCAGAACAGATCGAGGTCGCGGGGGGAACGGACGTCCCCGGGGCGCGTCGCGGAGAGGCCCGAGCGCGTGACCTGGGAGGCGATCGTCGCGGCGAAATCGGAGATCGTCTTGCTCCTGCGCTGCGGCGTTAGCCTCGGAGAGGTGGCCCGTGAAGCGCGTGTTCTCGCGCCCGCGCCCGAGTGGCGCACCCTCCCTCCGGTCGCGAGCGGGCCGTCTGGGCGCTCGATGCGGACGCCTGGTTCCGCCGGCCCGGTCCCCGTCTGCTCGAGGGGATCGACACGCTCAAGGCCATCTTCGCGGAGCCCGCCGGTCGCGCGCCTATTCCCGGCGGGCGACGCTTGGGCGCAACGAAGGCTCACGCGGCCTTCACGCGATCTCCAGTAGGCTTGCCTCATGAACTGCCCACGCGACGGCGCCGAACTCCTGATCGAGCACCACGAAGGGATCGAGGTGGACCACTGCCCGACCTGTAACGGTCGCTGGCTCGACCATCACGAACTCGACGAGCTGGAAGCGAAGACCGCCCCTGAGGAGCAGCAGCGCCGCGCCATGATCGAGTACGCGAAGCGGCCGAGCGAGCTCAAGTGTCCCGTTTGCGACAAGCAGATGCGCGCCTTCAACTACCGCGCCTACAACCTCGAGCTCGATACCTGCGAGGACGAGCACGGCTTCTGGGTGGATGCGGGCGAGGAGGGGCGCATCAGCGATGTGATGGAGGAGCGCGTCCGGGGCCTCGATCGTTCCGCTTCCGCGGAACAAGCGTGGGGGAAGTTCCTGCAGGGCGCGGGGGACAAGTCGATGTGGGACCAGATCACCGGGTTCTTCCGCGGCGGGCGCCGCTAGCCTGCACGTAGGCGGAGAGCCGGCCTGTGCTAGGCTCGCGCAGGTACGGCGCGGGCCGCACCAGCCTGTGAGTCTGCGCTGGCGACCCGCGTCGAATCACGTACGGATCGAGCGCGCAGCGAACGATGCCAGGTGAGGAACCACAGGAGCCCCTGACCGGGCGGGTCCCCCCTTGGTGGCCGCCCGCAACCAGGCGCGTACGCACCACGATCGTCGAGTTCCTGCGGCTCGAGGCCGCGGGCGGGATCGTCCTGCTCGTTGGGGCGATCGCCGCCCTCGTTTGGGTGAACACCCACGCCGGCTCGTACCACGACTTCTGGGACTACAACCTCACCCTCGGCCTCGGCGATTTCAAGATCGAGGAGCATCTCGAGGGTTGGGTGAACGACGCCCTGATGGTCATCTTCTTCTTCGTCGTGGGGATGGAGATCAAACGCGAGCTCGTGGTCGGTGAGCTGCGCGACCCCAAGCGGGCGGCGCTCCCAATCCTCGCTGCGGCAGGGGGGATGCTCGTCCCCGCCGCGATCTTCGCCCGCATCAACCTCGGCGGCGACGGCATCGATGGCTGGGGCATTCCCGTCGCCACGGACATCGCTTTCGTCGTGGGCGTCCTCGCGCTCTTCGGGCGACGCCTGCCCGCCGGCCTGCGCGTGTTCCTCCTTACCCTTGCGATCGCGGACGACATCGGCGGGATCGCCATCATCGCCATCTTCTACGCCGACGATCTCTCCCTCCCTTGGCTCATCACGGCGCTCGCGATGATCGTGCTCATCCTGACCTCGCAGCGGCTGCGGCTTGGCTACGTGCCCCTCTACCTCGTGCTCGGGCTGGTGATGTGGTACGCGACCTTCGAGTCGGGGGTCCACGCCACCATTGCGGGGGTGACGCTCGGTCTGCTCACCCCCGCCCGGCCCTTCGGCGGCAGATATGTGATGGAGAAGCTCGAACACAATCTGCTGCCGTATTCGAGCTTCGTCATCGTGCCGATCTTCGCCCTTGCGAACGCGGGGGTTGAGGTCACGCCCGGCGCGCTCGGTGACGCGTTCAGCGAGCGCGTGGCCTGGGGCGTCGTCCTCGGCCTCGTCGTGGGCAAGTTCTTCGGGATCAGCCTGGCGACGATCGCGGGGCTGCGCCTCGGCGCCGGGCGCCTGCCCGACGGCGTCCATCTCGGACACGTCTTCGGGGCCTCGCTCCTCGCCGGCATCGGCTTCACGGTTTCGTTGTTCATCGCCGAACTCTCCTTCGAGGGCCAAGAGGTGCTGCTCGACGAGGCGAAGCTCGGGGTGCTCGCCGGCTCGCTCGTTGCGGGGGCGATTGGAGCCGTGTTCCTGTACGTGGTCTCGCGCGTCTCGCCGACGAGCCCCGAGTTGGGCTCGATGGAGAGCGTCGTCGACGGTTGACGGCTGGCCCCCGCGCCTCCCATCCTCGGCTCGATTCCGCGCGATCTTGCTCGCGCTCTTGCTAGTGAAAGGGGCAAGCGATGCCCACCGCACCAAGCGAAGCCGAGGTCCTCGGCTACTTCGATCAGCTTTCGAACTGGGGCCGCTGGGGCGATGACGACGAGCTCGGCACGCTCAACCACATCACGCCGCAGAAGCGCCGGGCCGCGGCCGCCCTCGTATCGGAGGGCATCAGCGTCTCTTGCGCCTGGGACATCGAGACGCAGCCGCAGCCGGATCACGCATTCGGCACCCCCCAGCGCTACATGCTCTCCACGGGCCAAGGCCTCCAGGACGAGCACCGTGTCGTCCCCGCTGGCGTCCGCAGTGCCGGCGCGCTCGAGTACATCGGCTTCATCTTCCACGGTTATGCGATCACCCACCTCGATGGGCTCTGCCACTTCTTCTGGGACGGGAAGATGTACAACGGCAAGCCGGCCGAGCTCGTCACCTCGGGGTTGGGCGCCACCCACCACGCCGTAACCGCCTTGAAGGATGGGATCGTCACGCGCGGCGTCCTTCTCGACGTTGCCGCGGCGCAGGATCGGCCCTGGCTCGACCCAGGCGAAGGTGTCTACCCCGAACACCTGGAGGCGGCGGAGGCGCGTCAGGGCGTGACCGTCGAGCCCGGGGACGTGACGCTGCTGCGCACAGGCTACGGCCGCAAGAAGGCGGAGCTGGGGCGCGAGGATCTGCCCGCTGGCGGCTACGCCGGCTGGCATGCCGCTTCCCTCCCCTGGCTGCACGAGCGGGGTGTCGCGGCGATCGGCGCCGACACCGCCCAGGACGCGATGCCCTCGGGCTACGAAGCCGCGCGTCAGCCCGTCCATATGGTCGGGCTCACCGCTATGGGCCTCTACCTAATCGACAACTGCAACCTCGAGCAGCTGGCTGAGACCTGCGAGCGACTTGGCCGCTGGGAGTTCCAGTTAGTCCTCTCGCCCTTGCGGATCAGCGGTGGCACCGGCAGTCCCGCCAACCCGCTGGCGATCTTCTGAGGCCCCTGATCCCGAGGCGGTGGCTCTTCCCGCGTAGGATGGCGAATCGACTGAGGGGCGAGCATGTCCGACAACCGCACCGGCACCGAGAGCCTGTTCGACGCCATCTATACGCAGCGCGCGATCCGCAAGTTCCGCGACGAGCCCGTGCCCAAGGATCTGCTCTGGCGTGTGATCGAAGCGGCCACGAAGGCCCCGAGCGGCACGAATAGCCAACCCTGGAAGTTCATCGTCATTGAGGACGAAGGGCGCCGGCGCGCGATCGCCCAGATGGTGCGCGATCAGTCCCAGAAGAATCCAGGTACGCGCGAGTACTTCAGCCGCGGCTCCCGCTCCGAGGAGCGAAGCGAGCGGCTGATGCTCACGGGCGCGCTCAGTTTGCTCGACGACCTCGCGCAGGCGCCGGTACTGATCATCCCCTGCCTCGATCGCGACGGCGCCCCGATCGCCGACAGCTTCCGCAGCGGGAGCTCGATCTACGGGGCGATCCAGAACCTGCAGCTCGCGGCCCGGGGCCTCGGCCTCGGTACCGTACTGACCAGCTTCGAGGCCGCGATCGAGGCCGAGTTGCGTGCCTACCTCGACATTCCTGACACCGCCGCCCCGGTCGCCCTGATTCCGCTCGGCTTCCCCGATGCGAACTTCGGCCCGACGCGGCGCAAGCCCGTCGACGAAGTCACCTTCTGGGACGGCTGGGGAGCGACGGAGACCCGCGCCTGAGGCTTCGCTCAGCTGGCTCGCGGTTGGCCGGTCACCAGCGCCAGTGCGCCGGCAGCGCTTTCGGCCATGAGCGCCGGCCGAAATTCGCGCTCGGACCACGCGCGGCCGTGGGTCAGCCAGATGCTGCGGATCCCGGTGCGGTGAGCAGCCTGGATGTCGTGCTCGGCGCTGTCGCCGATGATCCAGTTCGATGGCGCGAGCTTCTCGCCGGCGGCCGCTGCGGCCGCCTCGAGGATTCGAGGGTCGGGTTTGGCCACGCCCACGGCTTCGGAGATCGCCCAGCCGTCGACCAACTGGTCGAGGCCAACCTGAAGGATCTTCGCCGTCTGGGCCTCCGTACCGCCATTGGTCACGAGCGCCGCACGCCAGCCTACGGCGCGCAGCGTCTTCAGGCCTTCGGCGACTCCCGGCTCGAGCTCGAAGAACGCAGAGAAGTTCCTTGCCCAATCCGCAGCAAAGTCTTCGTCGTCGATGCCGAAGCGCCGGCAAACAGCGGCGAAGAACGTCACGCGATCGGCGTAGCCGTCCCGGTCCGCCGCCTCCAGCCAGCTGGCGGCGTCATGCGCAAGGCGGTGGTCGTTGCAGAACTGTCCCGCCCAGCGGCCGAAGGCCGCCGCTCGGTCCACCAGCGTGTCGTCGAGGTCGAGAAGCACGAGGGGGCTCATTGCGCCTTGGTTCAGCTCGCTGCCTAAGCGAGGCCCTCCTGTTTCGCCAATCGCGTCGCGGTCCTGATCGCTTCCACCATGCTGGTTTCGTCGGCGACCCCCTTGCCCGCGATGTCGAAAGCGGTGCCGTGGTCGACGGAGGTGCGGATGAAGGGCAGGCCCAGGTTCACGCTGATGCTCTCTTCGAACCCGTGGACCTTGATCGCGATGTGCCCCTGGTCGTGGTACATGACGACGACCACGTCGTAACGGCCGTCGATCGCCTGGTTGAAAACGGAGTCAGCGGGGATCGGTCCCGAGGCGGCGATTCCTTCCCCCTGCGCATCCGCGACGGCGGGGGCGATCTCGGTGATCTCAGTGGTTCCGATCAGGCCTCCGTCTCCGGCGTGCGGGTTGAGTGCCGCGACGGCGATGCGCGGCTCGGCGAAGCCCCATGCGCGGAAGTGCTTGTCGGTGAGGCGAATCGCGGCCAGTACGTTCTCGCGGGTGACGTAGGCGCAGGCCTCGGAGAGCGTCTTGTGCGTCGAGAGGTGCATGCAGCGGAGGGCGCCGCTGATCAGCATCGTGGCGACGTGATCGGCGCCCGCGAGCCGCTTGAACACCTCTTGATGACCCGTATCGGAGCTGCCCGCGAGCTGCCAGGCCTCTTTGTTGATCGGAGCGGTGACGATTGCGTCGACCTCGCCCGCGAGCGCCAGCCTTGTCGCGGCCTCGACCCAGCCGTGCGAGGCCGAGCCTGCGACAACCGAGCGCTCCCCGATAGCGAACGCGGCTTCGCCGAAGTCGCCCGCGATCAGGATCTCCGTCGTGCCGGCCTCGCCGGTGATCTCCGCGAGCGTCTTTGCGGGCCGGAGCTCGTGGGTCGAGCCGATGAGTCGCAGCGCAGCCGCAGCGCTCGTCGGCGATCCCAGCAGGAACAGGCGCGCGTCTCGCCGCAGCTCGTCACGCTGCAGGGCCTTCGCCGCCACCTCGGGGCCGATGCCCGAGGGGTCGCCGATCGTAATCGCGATGAGCGGTCGGTCGGGCATAGCGCGCCTCCGGGACAGTCGTCCGAGTCAGTATGGGGAGGGGCGTGAGCGGGGGGCTAGCGGGGAAGGCCCGGGACAGGTCGCCCTCTCCACAAAATGATCATTAGCATAAGCAAGTCTAGTTGCTAGACGCTTGGCGACTTTCAGTCTAATTACTATAAAAAATTGGACTAAGACGCGAGTTGAGTCTAATCTCTAGACTGTCGCGTGCGGGATGTCCAATTTTGGGCCGTATTTAGACTTCGACAACTCTGAACTCCGGGTTGCAGCTCGCTGCACTCGGCCCCCCTCCTCTGAGCTCTGAACGTTGAACTCCTCCGCCGAAGGACGCCTAGAAAATGGACACGAGACTCTTCACAGAGCCCTCAGGGCGGCTCCTCAGTGTCGAGCAGGAGCTCCCGCTCGCCTCGTACGTGGCCTTCATACCTGGTTTGCTGCCGCCGATCGCGGAAAACGCTGCTATAGCGGCAGTGGCTCGCGAGCTTGGGGATGCGAATCTCGCGCTAGGGCGCTTGATGGGGATCGGTGAGTTCTTCCCGAACCCGGACCTGCTCGTGCGCCCCTACCTCCGCCGGGAGGCGGTCGCCAGCTCGAGGATCGAGGGAACGCAGGCGTCGTTCTCCGATGTTGTTGCCCTCGAGGCCGGCGTACGGCCGTTGCCGGGGACCGATGCGGTCGATGTCCTGAACTACGTGACGGCGCTGGATCGGGGCCTTCGGAGCGTGGCGGACGAGGACTGGTTGTCCCTGGACGCCCTTCGCTCGCTCCATCGACAGCTGATGACGGGTGCGCGTGGCGAGGCATTCAGCAATCCCGGGGAGCTTCGCATCATCCAGAACCACATCGGCACGACCAATGACATTGCCGCCGCGATCTACGTGCCGCCGCCGCCGGAGAAGATGCACGAGACGCTGACGCAGCTGCTTGGCTACCTCAAGGGGGAGAAGCCCCGTACCCCGGTGCTCGTTGAGGCGGCGTGGATGCACTATCAATTCGAAGCGATCCACCCTTTCCTCGATGGCAATGGGCGTGTTGGCCGCCTCTTGATCCCCATACTCCTCGCGGCCCGGCAGGAGCTGAGTCATCCGCTGCTCTATCTGAGCCCGTATTTCGAGCGCCGAAAGAGTGAGTACTACGACCTCCTGTTGGCCGTGAGCACCACATCGGCGTGGGAGCGCTGGCTGCGCTTCTTCTTGCTCGGCGTGGCCGCGCAGGCGACCGAAGCCGTGTCGGTCGCGAAAGAGATCATCGCGCTAGGCAGCCTCTGGGAAGAACGACTTGCGACCGATGGCGCCTCTCCCTCGGCGCGACGCCTGGCCCGCTACGTTCTCGAGCAGGTCGGGGTGACGCCACGTGGGGTCGAACTCGGTCTGAGTGTCGCGCGGCAGACCGCCTATAGCGCGATCGAGGTGCTCGTCGGCGCTGAAATCCTGGTCCAGATCCCAACCGTTCAGCGGGGTAGCCTTTACTTCGCTCCGGAGCTCGTCGCAATCCTCGACCCCTAGCCGCTCATCTACCCCCGATCCGGGCCACGTGCTAGAGTCACCGCACTATCAGTCCTCCGCTCGCTGCGAGCGCCGCTCCCTGCTGCGGGCCGGCGCTCGTGCCATCTCCCGTGCAGGGCCGAACGCATGCGCAACGACCTCGCCGACCTCGCGATCTTCTCCGGACGCACGCACCCGCGTTTCGCGGAAGACATCTGCGTCCATCTCAGTATGGACGTGGGCAAGGCCGACCTCTTTGAGTTCGCGAACGAGAACATCTTCGTCCAGTACCGGGAGAACATCCGCAGCCGCGACGTGTTCCTGGTGCAGCCGTTCCTCCCGCCCGTGAGCACATCGATCCTCGAGTTACTGATCATGATCGATGCTGCGAAGCGTGCCTCCGCCGGGCGCGTGACGGCGGTCATTCCCTACTATGGCTACGGGCGCAGCGATAAGAAAGACCAGCCGCGTGTGCCCATCACCGCGCGCCTCGTCGCGAACATGCTGGAGACCGCAGGCGCGGACCGCATCCTCACGATGAACCTGCACGCGGGCCAGATCCAAGGGTTCTTCAACGTCCCGCTCGACGAGCTCAACGCGCTCTATCCCATGAGCGCGCATTTTGTCGCGAAAGACATGAGCAACTACACCGTCGTCTCCCCCGATGTGGGCGACGAGAAGCGCGCGCGCGACATTGCTGGGCGGCTCGATCTTCCGCTCGCCATCATCGAGAAGCGCCGCTTTGGGAACACGGGCAAGACCGAGGCGATGAACGTCATCGGCGATATCAAGGGGCGCAACGCCCTCATCCTCGATGACGAGATCGATACCGCCGGCACGATGGTCGAGGCGGTGCGCATCCTGCGCGAGCAGGGCGCCGGCGAGATCGTGGTCGGCTGCTACCACGGCCTCCTGAGCGGCCCTGCGGTCGACCGTCTGCGTGAGGCGAACGTCCACGAGCTTGTCGTCACCGACACGGTCCCGCTCCCTCCAGAGAAGCGGCTGCCGAACATGACGGTCATTTCGATGGCCGCGCTCTTCGGGGACGCCATCGAGCGGATCCACACCGGCCAGAGCGTCGGCGAGCTGTTTGTCTAGCTGTAAGAAAAGCTCGCTGCGCTCGGACCCCACCCGGCCGCCCCACCCGAGCTCGGCTGCTCCCACTACGCGGCCCTTGTGGGCCGCTCTGTTCCCGCGCTCGCTTGATCGTTTAGATCTCGCTACGCTCGGACCCCGCGTCCCCGCCGCCACCCCGGCGCTCGACTGCTGCGTCTACGCGGCCTGCGGGCCGCTACGTCTGCGGGCTCGCTGGTCGATCTCGCTGCGCCGGCCCTCTCTGAACTCTGAACCCTGAACTCCAAACGCCTAGTCTTCGACATCCTCAGGGAGCAAGGCGTCGGGGGCGCCGAGCTCCGCGCCGAGTCGCCGCAACTCGCGTCCGAAGCGGGTGGTACGTTCGGCGACGCCGGCGAGCTGGGTGCGGGTGGGGGTGACGCGCACCCAGAGTCGCCTGCGGGGGACGTAAAACGTGACTGCGAGGCCGACCAAGGCCATGACGACGGCTGTCCAGATGAACGTGTCGCCTGGGTCGCGGCGCACGTCGATGCCCGAGGCATCGAGGCGCCCACCGAAGCGGTAGCGGTAGCCAGCGCTGGTTTCGATCGTCTCGCCGGCTTCGATCGCCACGTTGGTGGCGTCGACGTTCGAGATGAACAGATAGGGTTCGCCATCGCCGCCCTCCGGCATCTGCACGGTGACCGGCCCGGAAGCCTCGCCCCGGGGCATGTCGAGCACGGTGATGGCGGGGACCGGGACTATGCCTCGATAAACGATCCGGTGGACGGCGGTCTCGACGAATCCCCCGGGGCGAAGTTCGGCTGGCTCCAGCCCCTCGCCGTCGATGATGAGGACGAGGGTGTCGTCCTCGGTTCGCCAGCTTGCGCCGTAGATGGCGCCGGGCACCACGAGTTCGGCGAGGCCCAGCTCCCCCGCGAAGCCCAGCCGCCCGCCGGACACGCTCGCCATCTGCGGGAGCGCCTGGTCGAACACGACGTCGCCCTCGCGATCGGTCACGGTGAGGGCGGGCACGGCCGTTGCTTCGTTCTCGAAATCGAGGATATCGTCGAAGACCAGCCGGCCGTCCGGCCCCCAGACGGTCAGGTGGGCGAGGTCGTCGAAGAAGGCCGCCTGGTGGAAGCGGTAGCCGAAGGCGGAGCAGGGGCCGTTGACGGTCGCGGTGCAGGTCACCTCCTCAGTTCCCCGCCGGATCTGAAGGTCGCTGTGGAAGTCGATGATGTTTCCGGCAGCATCGACACCCCGGTGGGCATCCTCCATCTGCACGAAGATCTGGCCCGGGCCGGGGTCGTCGAAGAGCGGCGCGGCCGGTCGCGCTTCCGCCAGTGCGAGCGTCCGCTGGAAGCCGGCGATGTTCGTGAGCAGGCCCCCGACGAGCAGCATCAGCAGGGCGAGATGCGAGGCGAACGTCGCGTACTGGCTCCAGGCGTAGCGCTCCGCGAAGAGTTCGGTCATGCCCTCCCCCGCGCCTGTATGAGTGACGCGATAGCGCCGCTTCCGCAGGAGCGCTTCGACCGCGCCCGCGCCGCCTTGGTGCGTGAACGCTGCCCGGTGCTTGGCGGTGTCGTAATAGCGCTCGCCCACCCGCAGCGGCGGGCGCTGGACGCTGCGCCAGGTCGGCGGAAAGCGGCTGATGGTACAGACGGTGACGGCCACGA
>CAUYXJ010000087.1:0-11399 GCA_963577065.1 Dehalococcoidia bacterium
TTCGTCATCGAGCTCGCTGATGACGTTCGTCGTCACGAGGAGGACGCGGTCGCCTGCGCCAAAGTGGAGGCGTGTCAGCTGCGGTGGTGCCTGGCCCGCTCCGTACATCAGGGCCGCGTGTTCATCGTCCGGCTCGTGGCGGGTGACGCTGCCGCTGGTGAAGTGGAGCGCGGCCGCCGGCCCGCGCGCCGCGATCACCACGCGATCTCCCTGGCGACCGACGCAGCTGAGGCTGATGCCGACCTGGTGCTGGGAGATGCTTGTGCTGTTCCACTCGTGGAGGGCGCGTTGGACCTCGCCGTAGATCTGGGCGAGTGCCCCCGTGAGGCTCAGGTCGAGCGTCTTCCAGTGGCGTGTGACCTGGGAGATGACGTGTCCAGCGAAATCGTTGCCCGCCGGGGTCGTGCCCTCGGCCACGAGAAAGAGCTCCCGCCGATCAGGGTCCGTGCCGGGGCCCTCGGCGATCCCAGCCCCGGGCGCGCTTTCGAGCGGCTCGTGGTTGACGATCGCGAATTGCCCAACCTGAAGGGGTTCGTTCAGGACGATGGTTTCCTCTTCGGTGAGTGGGATGAGCGGGCCCGAGGGGCATCACCGCTTCGTCTGAGGGCGCTCGCGGCCCAACCCAAGGGCGAAACTATAGGTCAGGCCCCTAATGCGAACAATGCGGGATTGCCCTGGGGCGAGGTGTGTGACCGGCGGCCCGAAGCGTCGTTCGAGGGCTGCCACGAGCCGCCGTGCCGGCGATGCGCGCTATCCCAGCCTGATCCGATGATCAGGGGGTGAGCAAGATCCCGCTCGTAGTCCTCGGCCTGCTGCTCCTGGGCGTACTACGTCTCCAGAGCGCGGGCTTCGGCTGGGCGGAAGGGCTCCTCGGTGGAGGCGTCGCGGCGGCCCCCGCGGCCGCGTATCTGGACTCGATCGGCACGGCCGCTCCCGTCGCGCTCGCTGAGGCGATCGACTTCACGGGCTGGTTCCCGGCGGCGACGGAGCCGCGGGAGAGCGCCGTCTGGCGCGCGATCGATGCGGCTGTCGTCGAGGCGGGCACGCCCGCCGGCTGGGCCGCGCTCTGCAAGCAGGCCTCGGCCGCCGTCGGTGCTGATCGCACCGCCGATCCGCAGCTCGGTGCGCTCGCCTGCAGCGCCGATGTCGCCGTCACCGGCCTGCAGGGTCTCGCTCTGCAGGTGCTCGCGACGCAGGCGGCTGTCGCGCTCTGGATGACGGGCGAGCCCGGCTTCGTCGCCTCGACCATCGACGGACGCCAGGGCGAGCTCCGCCTCGCCTGTGAGGCTGGCCTACTCCCTCCGCACGACGTCGATTCGTCCCTTGGCCAGGCCTGCGCCGCGGCCGTCGATCTCGCTTGGCAGAGCGGTGATGGCGCCACGACCCTGGCCTCACTCGGCACGGCCTACAGCGCGATCGCGTCAGAGATTGCGCTGCGCGATCCCGAGACGGACCTCGAGCCCGCGATGGATGCGAGTGAAGGCGTTGCCGATCCAGCCGCGGGCGACCCTGCGGCGGCGGGCGATGGCGCAGCCGGCGCGGCCGACGATACCGCGGACCCAGCGCCCTAGGAGTCTGCCGCTCAGCTCTCCTTGGCGAGGGCGCCCAGCAGCTCGATCGTGCGGTCGGTCGCAGCGGGATCGTCCTCGACCCGGATGATGGCCGCCAGCATCTCGTTCACGCCGAACGCGGGGAGGCCGCGGATGCGCTCGGCGACGGAGTCGGCGCTGCCCTGGATCACGAGCGCATCGGACATCGCGCGCGAGAAGGTCCCCTCTGCCGCTTCGGGGAAGCCGGCGTCCTGCCACATCGCCGAGTAGTAGGGCAGGCGCGGATAGAAGCCCAGTTGGGTCTGGGCGGCGGCCCAGACCGCCTCGGCATCCTCCGAAACCACGACCGGCACGTGCGCTACCAGCGCGGGCCGCGCTCGCCCCGCTTCGGTCGCGCCTTCGTCCATTGCGGGCACCGCGACGCGCTGGAGGTAGGGCAGCGGGCTGACCCAGGAGATCGCGCCATCGCTGAGTTCGCCGCAGAGCCGAAAGGCGTTCGGGCGCAGCGCGGAGGCCATCACCTTTACGCCCGTGGGCGCTTGCAGCCTGGCTTCGGCGTGGAGGCGCTCGCCGTGGAACTCCACCACCCCCTCCTTGAGGATGGCGTTGAGGATCGTGAGGTATTCGCGCAGATGCTGGAGGGGGCGCACGAATTCGAAGCGGTAGGTGCTCTCGACTGCGGGCTTGTGACTCGGCCCGATGCCCAGCTTCAGCCGGCCGGGGGCGAGCTGCTCGACCACAACAGCGCCCTGCACCATCGCCAACGGGTGGCGGGGGAAGGTGGGGAGGATCGAGGTGCCGAAGCCGATCTGCTCGGCTTCCCCTGCGGCGGCGGCGAAGACCGCGAGGGGGTCGGGGGCGGGGCCGCCGCTGGTGAGCCAGGCGGTTTCAATGCCGGCGCGGTCGGCGGCGAGCACGCCATCGATCAGCCCGCTCGCATCCTGCGCCAGGACATGCATGCCGATCGTGAGATCCTTCATCGTCGTTCCAGCCTCTCCGTGGCCGCTCCCGGCCGCCCGCGCATTCTACCCGCGGCTGACACCTTCCCCTCCGGGCTTCGCTTCCCGGCCGCAATACTCGCTGCGTCACTGCTGCTGAGGAGGGTGCGATGCGAACGCCGAATTGGCGGAACTATCTCGCGGCGGTCCTGGCGCTCCTGCGCGGCGCCGGCGGACTCGCGCTGCACGGGCTTCTGCGTCCGCGGACGGCCTGCACCATCGAGCGCGGGACCGGCCGGGTGGGGCGGGTAGATGCGGGTGAGGTCAGGCGGGTGGGCACGAGTGGGCCTGGGCGGGTGGGTACCAAATGAGCGCCGAGCAAGTCCCGATTAGCCGCGTCGTCGCGAACATCATCTCGGTCTTGGCCGTGGTGCTCGTGCTCTCGCTCCTCGGCCTCATCGGGCTGGGCATCCTCGGCGGCGACGCCGGGGTGCGGAGCACGCTCACGCACATCGCGGAAACCGTGGTGGGCGTGTTCGTGGGGCTTGCCGCCGGCCGCCTCGCCAGCGCCGAAGGGGCAGCAGCCCCGGCCGTGTCGCAACCATCCCCGAACGGCGACGGCTAGCGACCCTTTCGCGGCGCTCGTACCCTACGGCGTAGCAGAACGGGGGCGGCATCATGGAGAAGCTGGTCGACGGCAACTTGGGGCTGGTACGGGCTGGCCCCGCGGGCTTCGGGAACAACATCTATGTGGTCATCGACGAGGAGACCCAGGAAGCGGCGTTCATCGATGCGCCCGATGAGGTCGAGAAAAGCGTCGCCGCGGCCGAGTTCGCGGGCGTCACGCCCGCCACCATTCTGCTCACGCACTCCCACGGCGACCACACCGCCAGCATCGCCGCGCTCAAGGAGCGCTACGGCTGTCGCCTGATCGCGGACCCCGCCGAGCCCTGGATCCCCGAGGGCCAGCTCGACGAGGTCATCGCGGACGGCGATACCGTGAACGTGGGCGGGCTCGCCTTCCGCGTCGTATCGATTCCCGGTCATACGCCCGCCAGTACGGCCTTCATTCACGGCCAGCACGCGTTCGTTGGCGACACGCTCTTCCCCGGCGGACCGGGGAACTCGCGCTCGAACGAAGCGCTCCAGCAGGAGATCGGTTCGATTACGTCGCGGCTCTTCGCGCTCGATGACGACACCACGGTGTGGCCCGGCCACGGCGGGAAGACGACCATCGGCGCAAGCAAGGCGGAGTACGCCGTCTTCGTCTCCCGCGAGCATCCGTCCGATCTCCACGGCGATGTGCTCTGGCTGGAGTCCTAGCCCGCGTCAGGGCGGACGCGACACAGGCCCCGGCGGATGCCGGGGCCTGTGTCGTTGGTGCCGGGGAGTCGCTAACTCTGCGCCGCGGCCGTCGCTCCCATCTCGCGGATTCGGAGGGCCTGGAAGCGGATCACGTTGGTGATCGTGAGCAACCCCAGGGCGATCGAGCCGAGGAACAGCCCGATGCCGAGGAAGCGCAGCCCCGCCAGCCAGGTACCCCACGTCTCGGCGCGGCCGAGGAAGGGTGCGTCGGCGGTGCTCAGACTCGTCGCGCCGCTCCAGGCCTCGTGCGCCTGCACGGCCGCGTAGATGTGGCCGCCGAACGCGAACATCAGCGTCATCATCGCCATCATCATGCCCGCGAGCATCAGCTTCGCCGTGAGCGGCATCTTCGGCGCCTTGATGCCTTCGCCCACGAGCGCCTGCATGCGGCCGCCGCCGACTGCGAAGACGCCGAGGATGCGCGCGATGGCGGGGCTGATGCTGCCGAGGACGAAGCCCATCCCCAGGAACATGAACCCGGGCACGAGCTGGCCCAGCGTCTCGAAGTTGGCCTTCTCGCCGGCGTCGAAGGCGGTCACGAAGTCCGTCGAGATGTTGGCGCGGATGAGCGCCAGGACGAAGGCGGTGCCGATGAGCATCGCGCCCATCGCGGCCATGGGGCCCCAGAGGTAGTGGCCCATTGATTGGGGGAGGGTCCGGCCCGGGGGCGCGGTGTGTTCGGCGTAAGCCAGGGTGCGATGTCCGTGGACGATGTTCTGAGTGGCCATTACCGGGACTCCTCCTGCCCGTCACCAGTTCGCGCACGCGCATGAACTGGAAGCCGAGCACGTTCGAGATTGTGTAGAGCGCGAGGGCGATGCCGCTCAGCAGCATGCCGGTACTCGTGAGCGCCAGCGGGGTCGCCCAGGCGCCCCCAGTGAGGACGCGCGCGAGATCGCCCGCGTCGCCGGGCACGCCAGCGGCCGTGGCTCCGATCCAGGCGTCATGCGCTGTAGTGGCGATCACGATCTGGGTGACGAAGGCGGCAACGGCACCGGCCACGCCCAGCATCATCAGGACGATGAACGCCTTGGCGGAGAAGGGCATGCGCAGTGCCCTTGCTGTGGCTCCAGCGGCGGCTTGCACTTCGCCGCCACCGGCGCGGAGCGCGCCCAGAATCGTGGCGAGCAGGAACGAGATTCCGGCGAGCACCAGGGCCAAGCCCAAGAAGAGGAAGCCGTCGACGAGCGGTCGCAACGTCTCCACGTTCGCGCGATCGCCCGCATCGAAGCCGGTGCCGAGGTTTTCGGCGAAGCCCGCGCGCACGATGCCGAGGACGATCGCCGTGGCGAGCGCCATCGTGCCCATGAGGAGCATCGGCAGCCACATCACCGTCGCGAGCTTGTGAACGAGGAGCGGGCGGGGCGGCCGGCAGCGCCGTCTCGAAACCCTTGGTTGATCGGCTGGGTGGTGGCGCTCATGACCGCCGCCCCTTGCCGCTCTCCTTGCCCCTCTCAATGAAGACAGGAATGGCGCTCGTCAGCGCCTCGACGCATCCCCAGAGGCGCAGGACGATGCCCCAGAGGATGAGGGCAATGCCGATCTGGACGACGCCGAGCGTCGCGATGCTGGCGGGCCGTAGCCACGCCTGCCAGGTCTCGACGTGGCCGAGGCGGCTCGCGAGATCCGCGAAACCCGGGTCCGTGAGGTCAGATACCCAGCCGGCTACGACCGCGCTGATCACGAAGAGGGTGCCCAGGCACCTGGAGATGGCGGAGGAGTTGCTGGCGGGGGTGTAGGTAACAGCATCAGCGCGCCGACCCCCGCGAGGGCCGCGCTGCCGCCCACAGTCGATTGCCAGAGGCGGCGGCCCCCATCGTGTTGCGTGGCGTCGCGCGGGCGGGTGAGGCCGAATCTCCCCGTCGTGCTGGCGCTCATTACTGCCAGCCCCTTCGGATTCGCGGATGGTCCATCGAATCGCTCCTTCCATGTACCCCCCATGGGGTATCGCGATCGGAAGGTAGGCTGCCCTCAGCTCCGCGGTGGTGACCGCTGTTACGCTCGTCTCCAATGTTCGGTGCCCAGCGCACAAAGGCGGCCCTGCTGGTTCGGATCGCCATGACGGCAGGGGGCACCCCTGCTACGATCCTTGGCCACTGCTTCGTGCAATGGGAGGCGCCCATGGCGATCCTGTCGGGGACCCAGGTCGATGGTCAGCGCATCCGCGCGGCCGTCGTCGAGCTACTGGAGGCCGTGGGCGAGGATCCGCAGCGCGAGGGCCTCCTGGGGACGCCGCGCCGCATCGCGGAGATGTACGAGGAGATCTTTGGGGGCCTCGCCGAGGAGCCCGCGGAATACCTCAAGGTGGGTTTCGAAGTCGCCCAGGACGAGATGGTCATCCTGCGCAACATCTCCTTCTACAGCATGTGTGAGCATCACCTGCTGCCCTTCCATGGCGAGGCGCACGTGGGCTACCTGCCCGAGTCTCGCGTCGTGGGCATCAGCAAGCTCGCGCGTGTCGTCGAAGCCTTCGCTCGCCGGCCCCAGATCCAGGAGCGCCTGACGAGCCAGATAGCCGAGACGGTGATGGAGTCGCTCGCCGCCGATGGTGTCGCCGTCGTCGTCGAAGCCGAGCACCTCTGCATGACGATGCGGGGCGTGCGTAAGCCCGGCAGCCGCATGGTCACGAGCGCGATGCGCGGACAGTTCAAGCGATCGAGTGTCACCCGTTCGGAGTTCCTCGCCCTCGTCCACGGCTCGGCCTGAGGCCGGGCGATGCCGGCCTCGATCGGCTTCCGCCCCTGCGAGGCGCGGGACATCGACGCCGTCCTCGAACTGTGGCTTCGCGCTGAGGCGGTCCCCCGCCCCACCGATCACGCAGCGGCCCTGAGCAGGCGCCTCGAGCGCGATCCGGAGCTGTTCCTCCTGGCCCTGGAAGGTGGTCGCATCGTCGGCAGCCTGATGGGCGGCTGGGATGGCTGGCGGGGCAACCTCTACCGGCTAGCGGTCGATCCGGCGTACCGGCGCCAGGGCCTTGCGCTTGCACTGCTGGAGCGCGTCGAGGAGGCGCTGCGCGCGAAGGGCGCGGCGCGGATCGTCTCGCGCGCATTCCACGCGGAGCCCGGTGTCGTGGAGTTCTGGTCGGGGGCGGGCTACTCGCTCGATGCCGACCAGGCCTGCTACTCCAAGGATCTCGGGTGAGCACCGCCAGCGACGAGGCCGCGCTCGACGATCTGCCGCTGATTACGGCCGAGCCGATCGAGACCCTGCGCGGCGAATGGGCGGCACTGCATCGCACCGTCCCCGGGGCGACAGCCTTCGCCTACCCCGCCTGGCACGAAGCCTGGCTCCGACACCTGGGCGCTAGCGTGTTCCCGATCTTTCTCGCGCTGCGGCGCGAGGAGGCGCTCATCGGCGTCCTTCCCCTGACCGTCAAAGGGCGGGAAGCGAGGGTGCTCGGCGATCCGAACCTGAGCGATCACGCCGGACTGCTCGTCCGCGCCGGGGACGAGCAGGCGTCCATGATCGCGCTCGTCGAGTGGCTCATGGAGGACCTCGTCCGCTCGTTCGAGGCCTGGGGCCTGCCCGCGGGCAGCCCCTTGCACGCGGCCCTCTTCGCCGCCGCGGATCACTACGGCTGGGACGCGACCGAGGAGCACGAGGCGGTCACGCCCATCCTGGAGCTTCCGGCGGTGTGGGAGGCATACCTGGGCTCGCTCGCGAAGAAGCACCGCCACGAGCTGCGCCGCAAGATTCGCAACCTCGAGCGGGCCGGCGACGTTGGCTTCGAGTCGGCGACCACGGCGGAGGAAGTTCGGGGCGTGGTCGATGGCCTGATCGAGATGATGCGCGAGAGCCGCGAGGACAAACGCGCCTTCCTGACCCCGCCCATCGAGGCGTTCTTCCGGGATCTCGCGAGCGAACTATCGGCGTTGGGTCTGACCCGGATCTCGACGCTCACGCTCGACGGCCGGGCCGTAGCACGCGTCCTCACCATCGAGAACGATAGCCGGACGATGCTCTACAACAGCGGCTTCGATCCCGAATTCGCTGCCCTCTCGGCCGGCCTGGTCTCGAAGGTGTATGTCGTGCGCGAGGCGATCGAACGCGGCCACGGCGCCGTCGACTTCCTGCGCGGCGACGAGGAGTACAAGCGCCACCTGGGCGGCGAGCCGAAGGCGATCGTGACCGTGAGGCTGAGCGCGCCGTAGGCGGCAGGTGGCGATACTAGGTCGCGTGACGGCGGAGGACGCTGCGTGCGGGAATCCGCTCCCGTCGCATCAGGCGATCTGGAGAAAGCGATTCTCGCGCGGCTAGCAGCTCGATCCGGTCCCACGGGTTCTGCGGTGATGCCTTGGGTTTCCTCAGGATCCACAGCTCGGCCTTGCGCCGATCGAGCCTGCGAGCGATCTCCGGAGCGTGAATCATGAGAAGTCCCGCCGCAACGAAGGGGTCGTTGTCAGTGTCCTCGAACACCACGAGTGTCAGGCGGGCCTGCTTGAGGACGACCATCTCTTTCGCTTGGTTCAGCATCCTAGCGTCAAGCGTGATCAACCCATCAACGCCTCCTCGCTGCTTGATCTGTTGCATCACGGCCCAATCTTCGTGATTTCGTGTCAGATCGGGATGCACGTTCCGGAGCGGCTGAATGTCGATATCCGGCATCGGTGGAATCGACGGATCGGGGAAGTCCTGGTCCAGGAGAAGGACGGCCTTCTGCCTGGGGCTCATGCCGCGAGCTGGCGCTCGTTCCGCTGGAGCTGCCGTTCCAGCTTAAGAGCGGCGCGGATCGATACCGAGTCGAGACCGGGATACAGCTGGATTAGGCCATTGCTGTCGAAGCCCCGAGTGGAAAGGACGCTCAGAACTCGGGTCTCAATACGCGTGTCCACCAGATGCGGTTCCCCTGCAAGCTTGCCGGGGATGATGCGGATCTGCGGTGCCGGTTGTAGGAGGTGTGGCCCAACTACGCCGACGTGGACTGAGAATGGCTCAAGCATGTCTCGCGTTATTTCCGCGCTCACGCGCTGGCGCGAGGAACCCCGACCCTCGGTCAGGAACCCATCGAACTCGAGATGTGGAGTCCCCGACTGATCTGCCGACAGCAAGACACGGTTGGAGACTAGGGCTTCACCAAGCGAGCCTTCATCGGACTCCAGAAACGCGATGAGGTCCCTCACCTGAGTCATAGGAGTCGGTCGTCGCCGTTCGTCAGCAGGATGCCTCAGCCAATAGACCGATCTCGCGGCTACTAAGTCGGACCAGGACCAGAGCTTTATTCTCTCCTGAGAAATGCTCGGAGTGACCAGCTTCTGCCGGGCCCAGAGATAGAGAGTGCTTGTTGGGACGCCTGCTAGCGCGCTGGCTCGGGGGGCGGCGTACACACCACGCCTCGTTGCGAACACCAAGGCATGATAGGCGCTAGGCTAATCGGACGCTCATGCGAATCGCCCAAATCTCCTACCACACGAGTCCGCTCGCGCCCCTTGGGGGCCGGCAGACGGGTGGGATGAACGTCTACGTGCACGAGCTCTCGCGGGAGCTGGCGCGGCTTGGCCATTCGGTCGACATCTTCACGCGCCGCGACGGTGAGCATCCCGAGGTGACGCCCATCGCCCCCAACCTGCGCCTGGTCCAGCTGCCCGCGGGCCCGGCGCAGCCGCTCGACAAGCGTCTCCTGGTGCCGTTCCTCCCGGCCTTCGCCGAGGAGCTCACGCGCTTCACCCAGGAGGACGGCAGGTCCTACGACCTGGTCCACAGCCACTACTGGCAGAGCGCCCACGCGGGCCAAGCGTTCGCCCGTCAGCTGGGCGCGCCCCACCTGGTCATGTTCCACACGCTCGGTGAGGTGAAGAACCGTGCGCGCGTCTCCGAGGAGGAGCCACGCGAGCGCATCCGCCACGAGCGAGCCCTCGTCGCCAGCGCCGACGCCATAGTCACCGCGAGTGCGCACGAGCGCGGGCTCCTCGCCCGCCACTACGACGCCGACCCCGACCGCGTATTGAGCATTCCCTGCGGCGTCGACACCGATGTCTTCCAGCCGCGCGACAAAGCGCAATGCCGGCGGGCGCTCGGCATCGAACCGGGCCGGCCCGTGCTCCTTTGGGTCGGTCGCCTGGAGAAACTGAAGGGCGTCGACGTCCTCATCGATGCGCTCGCCCAGCTCGAGGACCCACGCGTGCTCCTGCTCGTGATCGGCGGCGATGAAGGCGCCCAAGCGCTGCGTGAGGAGCTCGAGGCACAGGCGCGCGACGTGGGCCTTGCCGCGAGCGTGCGCTTCGAGGGCGCGGTTGCGCACGAGCAGCTGCCCTCCTACTACAGTGCCGCCGACGTGTGCGTGGTGCCAAGCTACTACGAGAGCTTCGGGCTCGTGGCGGTGGAAGCGATGGCCTGCGGAACGCCGGTCGTTGCTTCGCGCGTGGGCGGCCTTGTCTCTACGGTCACGGATGGCGTGACCGGTTATCTCATCCCCTGGCGCTGCCCCGAGCCCTTCGCCGAGAAGCTCGAAGTCCTGATCCGCAATCCCGAGCTGCGGGCGAACTTCGGACGGGCGGCGCGCCGTTCGGTCCAGCGGTTCCGCTGGGACGAGATCGCGCGCCAGATGGCCGCGCTCTACGAAGACGTGATCGCTGCGGCGGTCTCACGCGAGGTCCCAGTCGAGGCCGCCGGAGGCGAGTGATGACCAGCGATAGCAAACTCAGCGACGCACGGACTCAGGCGAAGAGAAGCATCACGCGGCTCGCGAAGGCCGGTCAGTCGAGCTTCGCCGGCCTGCGCCAGCGTCTGAACGGCGCCGCCGCGGGAGAGGCGGAAGCGACTCCGCAGCCGGAGCTCCCGCCGCTCGGGACCCCCGAGCGCGCGATGGTGGTGATGGCCCACCCCGACGATGCCGAGTTCGTTTGTGGGGGCACGGTGGCGAAGTGGTGCGCGGAGGGCGCCGAGGTCGTCTACGTCGTCGTCACCGGCGGCGACAAGGGGACGCACGACGCGGAGATGCACTCGGAGAAGCTCGCCGCCATTCGCGAGGAGGAGCAACGTGCGGCCTGCCGGGCGCTCGGCGTGAAGGCCTGCATCTTCCTCGGCCACCCCGACGGGCACACGGTCGACGAGGAGGAGCTGCGCGGCCAGATCGTCCGGCTGATCCGCATCCACCGCCCCGAGGTCGTCGTCACCTGGGACGCGTTCCGCCGTGGCTTCAATCACCGCGACCATCGCAACGTCGGCACCCTTACCGCAGACGCGGTCTATCCGCTCGTTCGCGACCGCCTCTACTACCAGCGGGACGAGGAGGATGGCCTGCCTTCGCACGAGGTCAACGAGGTCCTCCTTGCGGGCAGCGATGACCCCGACCACACCATCGATGTGACCGACCACTGGGAGCGGCGCCTCGAAGCCGTGCTCTGCCACGCCAGCCAGATCGGTAACCGCACGCGCGAGGACTTCATGAAGATGCGTGAGGAGATGATCGACCGGCAGGGCCACGCCCGCACCGAGGAGCGCTTCCGCCGCTGGTCCATCCGCCGCCCCCAGCGCCCCACCGAGGAGGAGAAGGAGAAGGCCGAGGAAGAGGGGGAGGCCGAGACAACCAAGGAGCCGGCTGCAACGG
>CAUYXJ010000088.1:0-11383 GCA_963577065.1 Dehalococcoidia bacterium
CGCCCGAGCCGACCTTCGACGACCTCGTCTGGACGCTCGCGCTGACGCGCATCCTCTTCGGGCCCGAGATGAGCGTGCAGGCGCCCCCGAACCTCATGCCGGACTCCTACGGGAAGCTCGTGGCGGCAGGGCTGAGCGACTGGGGTGGCGTCTCCCCCGTGACCATCGACCACGTCAACCCAGAGGCGCCCTGGCCGCAGCTCGAGGAGCTGCGCCAGCAGACCGAAGCGGCGGGCCACCACCTCTCCGAGCGGCTCGCCGTCTACCCGACCTACGCCCGCGACAACGACCGCTGGCAGGAGCCGGCGATGGCCACGCTCGTCCTCCGGGCGATGGACGCCGACGGCTTCGCGCGCGAGGGCGACTGGTGCCCCGGGGCGGTTCTGGAACCGCCCGCCGGGCACGAGTTCCCCCGCGCACAGCCCGCAGCGCTGCCGCAGGTCTCACCCATTCCCGCACTCGTGGCGAAGGCGCGCCGCGGTGACGAGCTCGAAGAGGCCGAGATCGCGCGGCTCTTCGAGGTGCGCGGCCAGGAGTTCGACTACGTCTGCGCGGCCGCCGATGAACTGCGGCGCGAAGTCTCGGGCGAGATCGTCCGCTACGTGGTCAATCGCAACATCAACTACACGAATATCTGCTACTTCAAATGCCAGTTCTGCGCCTTCTCCAAGGGCAAGCTCAGTGAGAACCTGCGGGGCAAGCCGTACGATCTCGGGCTCGACGAGGTGGTGCGCCGCGCCCGCGAGGCCTGGGACCGCGGGGCGACCGAGGTCTGCATGCAGGGCGGCATCCACCCCGAATACACGGGCGCCACCTACCTCGAGATCTGCGAAGCGGTGAAGGCCGCGCTGCCCGGCATGCACGTCCACGCCTTCTCGCCCCTGGAAGTGCATCAGGGAGCGGAGACCCTGGGCATCCCCGTGCCTGCGTTCCTCGAGCGGCTCAAAGCCTCGGGCCTGGGGACGCTCCCCGGCACGGCCGCGGAGATCCTCGACGACGAGGTGCGGGCCACGCTCTGCCCGGACAAGCTCAGCACCGATCAGTGGATCGACGTCGTCGAAGCGGCGCACAACGCCGGTTTCACCACCACTTCGACGATCATGTACGGCCACATCGACGGGCCGGTCTCGTGGGCGCGACACCTGCTCCGCCTGCGCGACCTCCAGAAGCGCACGGGCGGGATCAGCGAATTCGTCCCGTTGCCTTTCGTCCACATGGAGGCGCCGATCTACCTGAAGGGTCGCGCGCGCAGGGGCCCCACCTACCGCGAAGCGGTGCTCATGCACGCCGTCTCCCGGTTGGCGCTGCATCCGCTCATCCCGAACATCCAGGTGTCGTGGGTGAAGATGGGCGACGCCGGTTCGAAGGCCTGCCTCCAAGCCGGCGCGAACGACATGGGCGGCACGCTCATGAACGAAAGCATCAGCCGCGCGGCCGGTGCGAGCCACGGCGAGGAGATGCCGCCCGAGGCGATGGATGCCCTGATCTCCAGCATCGGACGCCTGCCGCGGCAACGCACCACGACCTACGGCGTGCCGCCCGATGAGCGCCGGCGGACCTCTTACGAAGCCCTCGAGCTGACCCCGATCGTGCTCACTCCCGCGAAAAAGTACGCACGCTCCCGCTAGTCCGCCGGCACGGGCTGCCAGCGCACCAGGCCGAGCACGCCCGGATCCGAGGCGAACGTCACGCGGCCGGCTTCCTCGCGGACGTGCCGGGGCAGGACCTCGCGCAGCCGCTCGTCCTGGGGGCTGTCCGCGGCGATCCAGAGCTGCTGGCGCAGGAAGCTCAGCGCTTCTTCGATGCTGTCGTAGCCCACGCCGGCCGAGTATTCGACCAGCTGCACTTCGCAGAGCCGCCCGCGCGCAAGCTGGAGAGCCAGGAACTCGGGCAGCGCCGGCAGGGGCTCTCGCGCCTCGCCGTGGACGGCCTCCCAGAACGGATCCGCCCGCCCCGTGGGCGGCCGGCTGAGCATGAGGGCCACGCAGAGGCGGCTCGCCGCCCGCTCCATGGCGTCGAGGAAGGGGCCGAACTCCTCGATGTCGTAGCCCACGTGGGCGATGAGCGCGACGTCGGCGGCGGGCAGTGCGGGCGATGGCCAGCGCTCGTCGAGCAGGCGGATGTTCGTGATGCCGTGCTCGGCCATCCCTTCCTGCAGAACATTGCGCATGCCTTCTGACGGCTCGATTGCGATCACCTCGCGGGCGTGGAGGGCGAGCGGCAGGGCGTAGCGGCCGCCCCCCGCGCCGATATCGAGCACGGTCTCGTTGTGGCCGACGAGCGCCAGGAGCGCGTTCAGCGCCGCATCGTCCGTTCGGCGTGGATCGGCCTTGAACCACGACGCGATCGGCGCATAGAAGTCGCCACCGGGAGGGAGGACCGCGCGGTGCCGCTCGACCTGGGCGCGATTGCGGCGGACACGCCCCGCCCAGGCGGCGAGGGCCTCCTCTTCGCCAGGGCGGAGCGGGTCGGTCATCAGCGGAGTGTGGCCCATCGGATAGCGCGCTGCGAGGGGCGGCGGGGCTCGGGGACATGCTAGGCTGCCCGTACGAACCCACGCAGGAGCGGAGCAAGGCCGGTGGCTACCAAGGACCCCCGCGAGCCCTTCACGCGCCTCTCGATCGAAGAGGCCCAAGAGAAATTGGACGGCGGCGATGCCGTGATGGTCGACGTACGTGATCCGCACGAATACGTCGAGGTGCACGCCAAGGGCGTGCGCCTCATCCCCGTCAACACCGTCATCAACGAGCTGAAGCAGATCCGGGACTTTGCCGGTGAGAAGAAGGAAGTCCTCTTCATCTGCAAGATGGGTGGGCGCAGTGCGCTCGCGGCCGAGTACGCCGCTGCAGCGGGTCTCGACGAGGTCGAGCTCTTCAATGTGGAGGGCGGCACCGACGCCTGGGCGGAGGCGGGGCTCCCGACCGGCGACTAGCGTCGAAAGGGTTCTGGGCGCGAGCGCTCGATCGCTAGCGACCGCCGCCCGGCTCCACCCTGCCCACAGCGCCCAGAGGCCTTCCGGAGGGTCTGAGTCGCGTGTCGGCGGGCGTTGGCGGCTCGAAGGAGAGGCGCGAGGGAGCTTGAAAGTGAACGTGCGGTTTGCTATTGTCCTTATGGTGGACTGTGCCCCAGTGCGCCATCCCAATCCAGGATGAGGGGACACCTGTCAGCCGAATGAGCGACGAAACCTTGACCGATCAGACTTCCTCCGCCAGCGCTGACGCCATGATCGGCAGCGTTCTCAGCCGCCTGTCCAGTGGCGAGTTCGACGACGAGCGCCGCGACGAAGACAACGAGCTGTCGACGAACACGACCGCCGCAGCGACGGACGACAAGGAGGAGGAAGAGAAGGAAGAGGAGGTCGACGAGGAGGAGGAAGAGGAGACGGTAGCGCTCCTCACGGACGAGTCGGAGGGGATCGACGATCCGGTCCGCATGTACCTCCGCGAAATCGGCAAGGTCTACCTGCTCACGGCCGATGACGAGAAGCACCTCGCCCGGCAGATGGAGGAGGGCATCCATCTGCGCGAGATCGAAGAAGCCTACATCGAGGCCTACGGCCATCCCCCCTCCGCCGCTCGCGTGGCCGTTTCCCTGCTCGAGCAGTTCACGGGTCTCCAGTCCGTCTACAAGGCTGCGGTCACCTTCGTCGACCGTTACGAGAAGATCGTCGCGGGTCAGACACCGCCTGAGGACAACGAGGGTGATTGGCCGCCGAAGCCGCCGCGGTGGCGGGACCCCAAGGGGCCGAAACTGGCTCGCCGCAGCTACTCCGAGATCCTCGCGGACGACCAGTTCCGGGGCCTCGTCGATCGCACCATGGAACTTCCGTTTCGCACCTATGCGATGAAACGGTTGCGCCATGACGAGGAGATGGCGCACCTCGGCATCGTCTCCCTCTCGATCGTGACGCACATCCTCACGCCCGACCTCGTCGCCCAGATGGGCGAAGAGGCCGGGGGCGAAGATGTGCTCGTACCCCCCGCCGACGGCCTCGTCGAAAAGATCTCCCCTCTCGAAGACCGCTTGCGGTACCACTTCGACACCATCAAGCACAACGGCTTCAAGGCCGAGAAGCGCCTCACGGAGGCGAATCTCCGCCTCGTCGTCTCGGTGGCGAAGAAGTACATCGGGCGGGGTATGTCGCTCCTGGATCTCATCCAGGAAGGCAACATCGGCCTCATCCGCGCCGTGGAGAAGTTCGACTACCGCAAGGGCTACAAGTTCTCGACCTATGCGACCTGGTGGATTCGCCAGGCGATCACGCGCGCGATCGCGGACCAGGCGCGCACGATCCGCATTCCCGTCCACATGGTCGAAACGATCAACAAGCTCGTTCGCGTGAGCCGCCGGCTCGTCCAGGAGTACGGTCGTGAGCCGACGAGCGAAGAGATCGCGCGGGGCATGTTCGAGAGCTCGAAGCAGGACTCCGCAAGCCAGTTCTCGCCCGAGCGGATCCGCGAGATCCAGAAGGTCTCGCAGGAACCCGTCTCGCTCGAGACGCCCATCGGCGAGGAGGAAGACAGCCATCTCGGCGACTTCATCCACGACGAGACCGCGCTCGCGCCCGCCGACGCCGCCAGCCAGCAGCTCCTGCGGGAACAGGTCGAGGATGTGCTCGCGACGCTCACGAGCCGGGAACGGCGCGTGCTCCAGCTGCGCTTCGGCCTGGAGGACGGCCGCAGCCGTACCCTCGAAGAGGTCGGGCGCGAGTTCGGGGTGACCCGCGAGCGGATCCGCCAGATCGAAGCGAAGGCGCTGCGCAAGCTGCGTCACCCCAGTCGCAGTCGCAAGCTGAAGGACTACCTCGAGTAGGCCACGGCGCTGACAGCTCGATAAACAGCACAGAAGCCCCACCCTCGGCTCGAGGGTGGGGCTTCTCGTTAGGAGACCGCATGCCCGGAGACCCTGGGCTGGCCAGCAGCGAAACGGTGTTCGCTGGGCGGCTGCTGACGCTCCGCTTGGATGCCCTCCAACTCCCCGACGGCCGCACGTTCCAGCGCGAGATGATCTATCACCCCGGGGCCGTCTGCATGGTCCCGGTGGATGGCGACGGGCTGCTGCTGCTCGTCGAGCAGTACCGCCACGGCGCCGGCAGGCGCCTGCTCGAGCTCCCCGCGGGGACGCTCGAACCGGGCGAGGAGCCCGCGATGACCGCCGAGCGCGAGTTGCGCGAAGAAGTGGGGATGCGACCGGGGCGGGTGGCGGCGATCGGCGGTTTCTACGTCGCTCCTAGCTACGCCACCGAATACATCCATCTCTTCCTTTGCAGCGACCTCACCCCGGCGCCCCTCCCCGGGGACGAAGACGAGGACATCCTTGTCGTTCGCCTCAGCCGGGAGGGGGCGTTGGCCGCCGTGGACGACGGCCGCATCGTCGATGCGAAGTCGATCGCCGGCATCCTGCGCTGGGAGCGGCTCGCCCGTCCTTAGCGCTGATCGGCAGCGCGTCTCGGTACACTCGCGGCCCATGGCCCGGTTGCGCGCTGCTCGTGCCCTGCACCCCTTCCCCTCGCTGCTGCTGGCGACGCTAACGGTCGCGCTCGTGCCGATCGCGGGGGGCGGGATCGGCACCGCCGTGGTCCTTGGCCTGGGGATGCTCTGCTACCAGTTCGCAATCGGCCTCACGAACGATGTCGTCGATGCCGAGGACGACGCGGTCCGCAAACCGACGAAGCCGATCCCATCTGGGGCGCTCTCCCGAGCCGCGGCCGCGCGACTCGGCGCCGCCTTCGCCCTCGCGGGCCTGTTGATCACACTCCCGCTGCCGCTGGGAGCGTGGCTCATCGGCATCGCCGGATTGAGCTGCGGACTGGCCTATGACGCTTGGCTGAAGCGCACGCCGCTGAGCTGGGTGCCGCTGGCGCTCGCGCTCCCCTTGGTTCCCGTCTGGGTGTTCGTTGCCAGCGATGCCTGGACGGCCACGATGTGGTGGGCGTTCCCGCTGGGGGCGGGACTTGGGCTCGCGCTCCACCTCGCCAACCAAGCGCCGGACGTTCGGGGGAGCGAGGACGCGGCCAGCGGCCTGCCCGGCTGGTTGGGCGAACGCGCTTCGCGCGCCTTCGCGGTGGTGCTATTCGCCGTCGCCGCATCGGTGACGGTGGCTGTGATCGCCCTTGCGGATCTTCTTTTGGCGGCTCTCGCGGCGGCGCTGACCGTCGCCACCGGCCTGGCCACGGCCCGGCTGAGCCCACTCGGAGGGACGGTCCTGTTCGGCGTCCTCGCGGTGGCGGGAGCCGTGCTTGCGGTGCTCTTCGTCCTAGCCGCCGCCCCGTGACTCGAGCGCGTCCATCCGGCGGTCGAGACTCCGGAGCGAGTAGCGGATGACCGCCATCGTTACGAAGAAGTCGAACCAAAGCATGATTGCGCCGAGGATCACGAAGATGTCCTGAACGACCTGATTGTTGGCGAGGACGGCAGCGAGGATGAAGCCAAGCCCCGCGCCCGAGAGGAGCGAGGGGACGACGATCAGCATGCCGCCGACGGTGCGTCGCCGAGCGGTCACCGGCCCTTCTCGCTGCTGTCGCCGGTGCCGAGCCTCGCGCTCTCCCGTTCCAGGAGGCCGAGCCCCATCGGGCCCAGCGCGAGCATACCGCTGTGGAAGGTACGCAGGTCGAACGCATCGCCGAGGGTGCTTCGCGCCGCTTCCCGCGCCGCCAGCCAGGCCCGCTCACCGACCTTGTAGCTGATCGCTTGGCCGGGGATACCCAGATAGCGATCGATCTCGCTGGCCATGAATTCGGCCGGGAAGTGGCTGCGGGTGAGGGCGAACTCGTTGCCCAGCGCGGGCGTCCAGCGCTCTCCCGGGTGGAAGGGCTGCCCGTCCGGTATCGGGAGCTCTAGGTGCATCCCGATGTCGATGACGACGCGCACACTGCGCAGCGCCTGCGAGCGCAACAACCCCAGGGCGTAGTCGGGGCGGTCGAGGTACCCGAGCTCGCCCATGAGCCGCTCCGCGTACAGGCCCCACCCCTCTACGTAACCGGAGCAGTCACCGAACAGCCGCTGGAAGCGCGAGAGGTCGAGCAGGCGCGTGTTGCCACGTTCGAGGTGGTGGCCGGGAACCCCTTCGTGATAGGCGATCGAGACTTCGCCCCAGAGGGGGAAGCGGGTCTTGCCGCCGGTCGGGTACCACGTGCGCCCGGGGCGGCTGAAGTCCTCCGAGGGGCCGGTGTAGTACATGGCCAGAGCGCCCCCGGGCGGCGCAATCAGCGCTTCGAGGCGCTGGAGCGGTTCGGGGATATCGAAGTGGGTACCGTTGAGTTCGGCGATCGTCGTATCCTGGAGATCCTGCATCCATTCCTGGAAGCGCTCGACGCCCTCGATCGCACGCGAGGGGTCGGTTTCGAGCACCTCCTTGGCGACTTCGACGCCGGCGCCCGGTGCAATGAGCTCGGCCGCAGCTTCCATCTCCGCGTCGATCCGTTGGAGCTCGTCCCAGCCCCAGTCGTAGGTTTCCCGGAGATCGAGTGCGCAGCGATTCCACGCTCGTGCGTAGAGCTGGTAACGGTCTTCGCCCACCGCATCGCGATCTTCGGCCCAGGGGAGGTAGGTCTCGCGCAGGAACGTAGCGAAGCTGCGATAGCTCGTCGCGGCCGACTCGGCGGCGACCTCGAGGTCGCGAAGCAAGCCTTCGGACTTGCAGTCGGTGATGCCCGCAACGATGCCGGCGAAGAAGTTTCCGCCCGTATCGCCCCCGGCGCCCCAAGCCTCGCACTGGCCGATGCACGCTTCGATTTGGCGGCGGGGCGCGATCCGCCTCGCCTCGATGCCGCGCAGCAGCGTGGCCCGGTAGCCGCCGAGGGCGCCCGGCACGCGCCCCATGCGTTGGGCCAGCGTCATCCAGTCGCCCTCGTCCGCCGCGGGCATTAGATCGAAGACCCGGCGGATCGATTGAAGTGGTGACGCGAGCACGTTCAGGTTGGCGAGGTAGTCGCCCGTGTCGAAGAGATCACAGTCGATCGCAAGCGCTTCGCGCATGACGTCGCGGGCGATGCCATCGCCGTCGGCCTCGGACGGAAGCGTATCGAGGCGAGCGAGCGCGTTGCGAGCGAGCGCCTCGCGAGCCTCTTCGCCCGCCTTCGAGTAGTCCGTGAGCTCGGATTCGTGCCCGGCGATGCCGAGGGACGTCGCGGCGATCGGATCGAGCGCTGCGAGACCCTCTACGTATTCGTCGCCAAGGTCGGTGATCGCAGACATCAGCGCAGCTTGCCATCCTCGCGCGTTGACGGCGAGGGCGCTCGCGCCGCCTGTTCGTGCTCCGTTCCCCACCGATCAATCGCGACGAGCCGATCGAGGGGCTGGCGGCGCTGGTCGCGTCGCTCGCGCTGTTGCAGATCCTCCGGCAGGGTCTCGATGTCACCGGGGTACCCGATCGCGAAGACGACGAGTACGCGCAGGTCCTCCGGTGCCGAGAAGGCGGCTCGCACGGCGGCCTCGTCGAAACCCGCCATCGGGTGGGCGACGAGGCCGAGGGCCGTGGCCTGCGTCATCAGATTTGCCGCTCCGATGCCGGCGTGGAAGGACCAAAGCGCGCGTTCCGCCCCGTACGCATCCCCGCGCTCGTGCGCGGGCAGCGCCGCGAGCGCGACGAGCAGTGGCGCCGATGGCGCCCAGCTGCGATTGCCCTCCGAGAGCGCGGCGGCGAGCGTCGCCTCCGTGGCTGCGGAGCGCGCGACGAGCAAGCGCACCGGCTGCGCGTTGCCGTGGCTCGGGGCGACGGAAACGGCCAGCCAGAGGAGGTCCTGGACATCCGCCGGGACCGCCCGGGGGGCGAAGGCGCGGCGTGCGCGACGCGCGCTGAGGGCCGGGAGCAACTCCGTCATCGGTCCTCCTGAGCGGCACCGATCGTGCCATCGCGCGGCCGGCGAAGCCAGCAGGTCAGTGCGAGCCACCTAAACTGCGACGACCATGACGACCTTCGTGGGGCTCGATCTCTCCTGGACGGGCCGCTACGAGACGGGCATCTGCTGGCTCGAGGGCGAATCCGGTAGCGAGCTCAGCTGCACGCGGATCGAGGCGTCGGTGCGAAGCGCCCAGAGCCTCGCCGAGGAACTCGCTGCCGTCGAGGGCCCGGTCGTGGTGGCGATCGACGCACCCCTGATCGTGACCCCGGAGCGCTGGGTCGAGCGGGAGATCGGGCGCCGCTTCAGCCGTTACAAAGCCTCGGCCCATTCGGCGAACCTCGACTTGTTGATCCGCAACGGCCTCACCGCCGGTATGGATCTCGCGCACGCGCTCGGGGACGCGGGCTTCGCCCTCGACGCGGCGGCGTTACTGGGAGGGGATCGTCGGGGGCGGTTCGCCTTCGAGGTCTACCCCCACACGATCCACGTTCGCCTCTTCGGCCTTTCCGAACGCCTGCCTTACAAGCCTGGGCGCGGTCGGCGCGTGGCGATGCGGCGGCGGGTCCTCGGGGAGTACCAGTCCCATCTCCAGCGGCTTCTCGCGCGGGAAGCGCGCGGCGTCCTGCGCAACGCAGACGTGACCGACGTGCTGGCGCCCGAGACGGCGGCGGCGGCGCGGGGCCGGGGGCTCAAGCACACGCTCGATGGTCTCACCTGTGCGATCTCCGCGTTTCTCGCGTGGCGCGATCCCGATTCCTGGGAGGTCCTCGGCGAGGCGACGAACGGCTACGTCGTCGTGCCGCGCGAACGTGACGCCGCCGAGAGCTGAGGCGCCTCGCTACATCCGCTCCGGTGCGCTCATCCCCATCAGGTCCAGCACACGGCTCAGCGCGATCTTGGCGGCAAAGACGAGCCGGAGACGGGCGGCGGTCAGGGCCGCATCGTCGGTAAGCACCTTGAGGCCCGAATCGCCGAGTTGCTTGAAGGCATCGTTGAACGCGTGGAACGCCGTCGCGAGTTCCGTCCCGTAGTGGGCGAGATGCTGGGGCTCGAACGTCGTCGCCACCAGCTCGATCACTTCCGGCAGGCGCATCATTTCGCGGATCAGCGCGAACTCGTGGGGGGCGGTCAGGAGGGTCACGTCGCCGCCGTCCGGAGAATGGCCCTCGGCCGCCGCCCGGTCGAGCATGCTCGCGAGACGGGCGTGGGCGTATTGGATGTAGTAGACGGGGTTTTCGTTCGACTGGGTGACCGCCAATTCGAGATCGAACTCCATCTGCGAGCTCGGCGCGCGGAGGAGGAAGAAGAAGCGAGCAGCGTCGGGGCCAACCTCTTCGATGAGCTCATCGAGCGTGATGATCTCGCCGCCGCGCTTCGAGAGCCGCACGACTTCGTCCCCGCGCTTGAGCGTGACGAGCTGGTAGAGGAGTACGTGCAGCGCGTCGCCCCGGCCCGCGACCGCCTCGGTCGCGACCTTGACGCGCGAGACGTGGCCGTGGTGATCGGCGCCCCAGACATCGATTACGAGGTCGAAGCCGCGATTCGCGAACTTGTCGTAGTGGTAGGCGATGTCGCTCGCGAAGTAGGTGGGGCGCCCGTCCGAGCGAACGACGACGTTGTCCTTCTCCTCGCCGAGCGCGCTGGAGGTCAGCCAGACGGCACCCTCCCGCTCCACCAGATGGCCGTTCTCGCGGAGGACCGCCATCGCCGCTTCGTAAGGCGCGGTCTCGTCCCCGCCCGATGCGTCGAAGAGCGAACGCTCGCGGAACCAACGGTCGTAGCGGACGCCGAAGTGCGTGAGGCTCGCTTCGATCCGCTCGACCATCAGCTCGATGCCGAGTTCGGCCAAAGCCGCGTCCGCGGGCTCACCTTCGGCCGCCAGGAAGCGGTCACCGAGGCGGTCGCGGACGGCCTCCGCGACTTCGATCATGTAGTCGCCCGGATAGCCCTCGGCCGGGATCGGTGCCTCGCGGCCAAAGAGCTCCTGGTAGCGGGCGTAGAGCGTCTCGGCAAACATCTCGGTCTGGGTGCCGGCATCGTTTACGTAGTACTCGCGCTCGACCGCGTAACCGGCAGCCGCGAGCACAGACGCGAGCGTGTCGCCGATAGCGGCACCGCGACCGTTGCCCACGTGCAGGGGACCGGTGGGGTTCGCGGATACGAACTCGACCTGCGCGCGCTGGCCTTGGCCGAGCGTGAGGTCCGCGAAGGCGGCGCCCGCGGCGATGATGCGCTCGACCTCGGACTGCATCAGACGCTCGGCCAGCCGGAGATTGATGAACCCGGGGGCCGCCACGGCAGGGGCTTGAATCGTATCGTCGGCGGGGAGGTGGGCGGCGATCGCCTCTGCGATCTGGAGGGGCGGCATCATCGCCGCTCGCGCCAGGCGGAGAGGCAGAGAGCTGGCGTAGTCGCCGTTCGCGGGGTCCTTCGGGCGCTCGAGGTCGGCGCCAGGCAAGGCGACATCGGGCAACGCGCCCGCCTGCATTGCCGCGCGCGCGGCCCCGTCGATCAGGGCTTCGAGGCGCCGTCGAAGGGAGA
>CAUYXJ010000089.1:0-11337 GCA_963577065.1 Dehalococcoidia bacterium
TCCCTCCTCAGCAGCGGCGTTTGGGCTACGTCGTCCAGGATCTCGCGCTCTTCCCGCACATGACCGTGGCTGAGAACGTTTCGTTCGGGATGGCGGGCGAAAATCGCGAGCAGCGGCTCCACGATCTCTTCGAGCTGATGCACCTCAGCGAGCTGCGCGAGCGAAAGCCACGTTCGCTCAGCGGTGGGCAACAGCAGCGGGTCGCACTGGCACGAGCGCTCGCGCGCGATGCCGATCTGCTGCTGCTGGACGAGCCGTTCAGCGCGCTCGACGAGTCGTTGCGCGCCGAGCTCCGGAGGGAGTTGGTCCGCCTCCGCAGCGAGCTGGCGCTGAGCGTGGTGTTCGTCACGCACGATCTCCGGGAGGCGCACCTGCTTGCCGATCGCCTAGCGGTATTCGACGCCGGCCGCCTCCTCCAGTTCGAGGCCCGCGAGCAGGTGTTCCGCCAGCCGGCGAGCCGGCGCGTTGCCGAACTCACGGGCGTCGCGAACATATTCCGGGGCCGCGTCGCGTCCGCAAGCGGCCACGAGCTCGTGATCGATGTCGCCCAGATGCAGCTAAGGGCGATCGCGCCTCAGGGTTGGCAGCCACGGGTGGGCGAGGCCGTCGACCTCGCGATCCGCGCGGAGCGCGTGAATCTGCGCCGGGTCGACGCTCGAGGGACGGGTGAGCCAAACCTCCTGCGGGCGACGATTCGCGAGGAGTTCGCCTACGGCTCGACGCACACGTTGCGCTTCGACACGGGCGCGGGCGGACCTGAGATCGAGGTCGAGATCGCCTCACGACCGTACGAAGTACTGGGCGTGGCGGGTCAGAAGTCGTGGACGCTGGAGCTACCGGCCGCTGACCTTCACGTGATGCCTGTGTCGGAGCTGGCGGCCGTGGAAACGGGAAGCGCTTCGGCCACCACCGCGTAGGCCGGATCGGAGCGTCCGGGAGCGGGACTGATGTCGAGGGCCTTCGCCTCCGAGAACGCCTTAGAGGCTTCGAAGTAGCGACCGACGAGGTTCGCGTGCTGCTGATCGTTGAGAGCCTGCCAGGCACTCACGGCCTTCGTGGGGAACATCCGGTTCGAGAACGTCACAGCGAAGGGCGCACCCGGTTTGAGGACACGCCCGACCTCCGCGAAGACGGCCACTGGCTGGGTTAGATACTGCACCGAGACGCTCACCACGCTGCCATCGAACTCGTCCGTCGCGTACGGCAGGATCGGGCTGCGATTGAGGTCGTGCACGGTGCGGCGCGACAGGATCGGATTGTGCTCGAGCTCGACCTGGTTCAGACCAAGCCCGGTGACCGCGGCGTAGCCCGCATCCTCGGGGAGGTGCGAGACCCAGCTAGACATGAGGTCGAGGATCTGCCCGCCTGCCGGCAACGTGCGGCCATAGAAGGCGCGGATCGCTTCGATCGCAGCGTCGTCGATGTGGTTGACCAGCCGCGGCTCCGCGTAGAAGAACGCGTCGTCGGTCTCGTCGACCCGGCGGAAGTGCTCGGGACGGAACGGCCCGTCCGGCTCCGACGGAGAACTAGCCGGCAGCGGCGGCGGCTCCCTGCTCGACCAGAACGGCCTCGTAGAAGAGCGCGCGCGGGTGGCCCTCGACGACGCCCTCGGGGGGCCCGGCCTGGGCGTGCGCATTCTTGAAGTGGTCCGACTGCGCCCAGTCCAGGAAGGCCTGCCGGGACTCCCACATCGTGTGCGAGATGTAGTCGCCGGGCTCGTCGCCCTTGAGCAACGAGAACTGAAGGAAGCCGCCGAGGTCCTTCAGGTAGCTCTCCCTCCCCTCCCAGATCTCCTCGAACTCGCGGGAGCGGTCGGGATTGACATTGAAGTGGTTCATGGCGATGAACATGACGTACCTCGCTCGCTTCGTGGTTGTGCGCCTAGCGTACGCGACGGGCGGGGCGCTGGCTCGTGGCTGTTGGCCCTTGGCCCCACGCCTCGTCTCCCCGTCCCACCGTCCCTCTCTGAACTTTGAACTCTGAACGCTGAACTCGATTCGGACGCTGAACTCAGTTAAACCCGTATCATCCGGGCCATGGTGAAGCTTGCCGCGAACCTGAACTTTCTTTTCACCGAAGTCGACTTCCTGGACCGCTTCGCGCTCGCGAAACGGCACGGGTTCGAGGCCGTGGAATACCCTTTCCCCTACGACAATCCCGAGGACGAACTCGCAAGCCGCCTCCACGAGCACGGGCTCACGCAGGCGCTGATCAACCTGCCCGCCGGCGACTGGGCCGCCGGCGACCGGGGCATGGCCTGCGATCCCGCGCGGGTCGACGAGTTCCGCGAAGGGGTGGGCGCAGCGATCCGCTACGCCCGCGCGCTCGACTGTCCGCGCGCGAACTGCCTGGCGGGCTTCGCGCCTGCAGGTGTCTCGGAAGCGACTGCGCAGCGGACGCTCGTGGAAAACCTCCGCTACGCGGGCAGGGCTTTCCAAGATGCCGGGCTGCAGCTACTCGTCGAACCGATCAACACCCGAGACATGCCGGGCTTCTTCGTCAACACCAGCGCCCAAACTCTGGCGCTCCGCGAGGACGTTGGCGATGGCCTCGTGGGACTCCAGTACGACGCGTATCACATGCAGATCATGGAGGGCGACCTCGCCCGTACGGTGCAGGAGAACCTGTCCGCCATCGGGCACATCCAGATCGCCGACAACCCCGGCCGTCACGAGCCCGGCACCGGCGAAGTGAACTACGACTTCTTCTTGGGGCACCTGGACACGATCGGCTACGACGGCTGGGTGGGCTGCGAATACGCACCCGCGACGACGACCGAGGCGGGCCTCGGTTGGATCCGGCCCTACCTGAGCGGTGGAGGAGCCTCTTGACGAAGATCGGGTTCATCGGGCTCGGCATCATGGGCCGGCCCATGGCCGGGCACCTGCAGGCGGCCGGCCACGAGCTCTTCGTGGTGCGACACGTCGCGCCGTTACCCGAGGAGCTGCTGGCAGGCGGCGCAGTCGAATGCGCGTCGGCCGCCGAGGTGGCTGCGCGCAGCGAGGTCGTCATCACGATGGTTCCCGATACCCCGGACGTCGAGACCGTGCTCCTCGGCGCAGGCGGGGTGGTGGAGGGGCTGGGGCCCGGCACGACGGTCGTCGATATGAGCTCGATCTCGCCCATCGCCACCAAGGGCTTCGCGGCCAAGGTCACGGAGAAGGGCTGCGACTACCTCGACGCGCCGGTGTCGGGCGGCGAAGTGGGCGCGAAGGCGGCGGGGCTGACGATCATGGTCGGCGGGAGCGGTGAAACGTTCGAACGGATCCGGCCGCTCTTCGAGCTGATGGGCAAGAACATCACCCTCGTGGGTGATATCGGCGCGGGGCAGACCTGCAAGATCGCAAACCAGATCATCGTCGCGCTCACGATCGAGGCCGTAGGCGAGGCGCTGCTCTTCGCCTCGAAGGCGGGGGTCGACCCCGCGCGGGTGCGCGAGGCGCTCATGGGTGGGTTCGCCGGCTCCCGCATCCTCGAGGTCCACGGCGAGCGCATGATCGAACGCACCTTCGAGCCGGGATTCCGGATCGCGCTCCATCAGAAGGACCTGGGCCTGGCCCTCGAAGGCGCCCGCGCCCTCGGCATCAGCCTGCCGAACACCGCGACGGCGCAGGAGCTCATGAACGCTTGCGCCGCGAACGGCTGGCGCAACCTCGACCATTCCGGCCTCGTCAAGGCGCTGGAGACGCTCGCGGGACACGAGATCGCCTGAGGCCAGCGCGCTGCCGTATGCGACAATGCGCCCGGCGCACGACCCGTGCGCCGGCCCAACCAACCAGCTGAGTAGGGGAGCGCGATGCCGATCGAGGAAGTGGGCGTCGTCGGCTGCGGCATCATGGGCGCCGGTATCGCCCAGGTCTGCGCCACCCACGGCTACCGCGTGCTCGTGGCCGAGGAGGACTCAGAGCAACTCGAACAGGGCCTCGCCATGATCCGCACGCGCCTCGGCCGCGAGGTCGAGCGCGGACGGCTGAGCAAAGAGCGCCACGATCGGACCCTCGCGCGGCTTCAGGGCACCAAAACGCTTGCCGAATTCGCGAACAGTGACCTCGTGATCGAAGCGGTGGTCGAGGACCTGCCCGTGAAGAAAGTGCTTTTCGCGGAGCTCGGCAGCGTCTGCAAGCCAGCGGCGATTCTCGCCAGCAACACCTCCTCCCTCTCGCTCAGCGAGATGGCGGCCTCCTCCGGGCGGCCCGAAGAGGTCATCGGCATCCACTTCTTCAACCCCCCAACGGTCCTCCCCCTGGTCGAGGTGATCTCCTCGGAGAGCACTTCGCAGGACACAATCGATGCCGCGATGGCGTTCTGCGACTCGATCGACCGGCTGACGGTGCGGGTGAAGGATTCGCCCGGTTTTATCGTCAACCGATTGCTAGTGCCGTTCATCTTCGATGCCATCCGCATGGTGGAGGGCGGCATTGCCAGCGCCGAGGACGTCGACCAGGCCTGCAAAGTGGGGCTGAACCACGCCCTCGGCCCGCTCGCTACCGCGGACCTCATCGGACTCGACACGATGATCCACATCAGCGAATCGATGTTCGAGGAGTACGGCGAGGCGCGTTTCAAGGCCCCGACCATGCTCCGCCGGCTCGTCTCGCTCGGGCATCTCGGCCGCAAGACCGGCCGCGGCTTCTTCGACTACGACCGCTAGGAGGCAGGCATGGCTCTGCTCTACGAAGTCAGCGACCACATCGCGACGATCACGATCAACCGGCCCGACGCGCTCAACTCGATCGACCTCGAAACCTGGCGCGAACTGAGCGAAGCCGGCACGAAGCTCGAAGCTGACGACGATGTCTGGGTCGCGATCATCACGGGCGCCGGCGACCGTTCGTTCAGCGCCGGCGCGGACCTGCGCGAAACGATCCCCGCACTCATCGACGACCCGCGCGGCAACCCCTACGACGAGCCTCCGACGATCATGCGCGGACAGGCGGTGACGAAGCCGCTCATTGCCGCGGTCAACGGCCTCGCGCTCGGTGGCGGCCTCGAAATCGTGCTCGCCTGCGACCTGCGTATCGCCGCCGAGGGCGCGCGCTTCGGCTCGCCGGAGGTGAACCTGGGGCTGATTCCGGGCTGGGGCGCGACCCAACGTCTGCCCCGCGAACTCCCCTGGGTGATCGCCGCCCAGATCGCGCTCACCGGCGACCAGATGGGTGCGGAGACGGCACTGCAGGTCGGCCTGATCAACCAGGTCGTGCCCGCCGACCGCCTCCAAGCCGCGGCCCGCCAGCTTGCAGAGAAGCTGTGCTCGCGCGGGCCGCTCGCGATCCGCGCCGCCAAGCGCGCGATGGCCGAGGGCCTGGAGCTGTCGCTCGAGGAGGGCCTGGCGCTGGAGCACAAGCTCTTCGACGACCTCGCCTACACGGAGGACGCGAAGGAAGGGGTAGCCGCCTTCCAGGAGCGCCGCGCCGCGACCTTCAAGGGGCGCTGAGCGGGCGCTCTTGGCTCTTGGCTCTTGGTGGACGCGTCGCGGAACGATCTGCGTTTTCGGCGCCAGCGGTGGTGCGGACCCCGGTCATGAGGCCGTTCGTCGCCATCGCCTTGGCCGGCCTCGGCGTCGTGGGCGCGATCGCCGTCGTGATCGCCCTCAGGAGTGGTGGGGATTCCGCTCGGCCCGCCGTTCCAGCGGCCGTCGAGGTTGGACGCCTGACGCCAACCACTGATCGAGACTCGGGGCCGGGCGGGTTTGAGCCCCTCACCGAACGTGACTACGCGGAAGCCCGTGCGATCCTCGCCGCCGACCCACGAGTGAGGGCGATCACGGACGATGCCGCGCTCTCGATCACTGCGGAGGTTCCCTGGTACGCCGCGAACCGCCAGAAAACGGGAGTCATCTTCATTGTCGCGCTGCAGGCGCCACTGACACAGACGCTCGAGGTGTTGGCCCTCCAGCTCGAACAGGTGCCCATCGATGGTAGGCCCCATCGGTCGTTCCCCACGGAGATAGCGGTGGAAGCGATGACGAGCATCGAGGTCTCCATCGACCTCAGGGAGGGTCGCGTAGTTGGCCTGATGCCGGGTGAAGGCACCCGCGTCGTCGCCGGCCCCGGCGTGGCAACGCCGGACAGCACCGAGTGAAGAGAGCAGCCCCGGGGTCCCGACCAGCCGGCGCGGGGGCGAGCGAGCCGCGCGACAAGCGCCAGATCGCCCAAACAACGCCATCTAGCTCAAAGATCTTGAACTCTGCGGTCCTGCGGTCTAGATTCGGCGAGCTTTTCGCGGCCGGGCCCTGAGCGGCCTGCGCCCGCGGCGAAAGGGTGATCGTGGCAACCGCACTTGACGACTACGCCATCCACCAAATCGTCGAGAACATGGAGCGGGTCGAGGGGCGCAACCCGCGCTGGGTCGACGAGCTCTGGTTCCACATCGGCACGACCGACGGCGCCCTGAGCGTCGCAGGCCACATGGGCGTCTACCCCGCGACGGCCTCAATGGACGCGGCCGTCAGCGTCGCGCACGGAGGGAAGCAGTACGACGTGCGCTTCGGCCGGCGCGTCGAGAACGACCGCGACCGCCGCGAGGTGGGCGGCATCAGCGCGGAGATCGTCGACCCCTTCCGCAAGTGGCGCTTCCGCCTCGATCCCGCCGAGGGCCAGGAGATCAGCCTCGATCTCGAATTCGAATCGGCCAACCAGCCGATGGAGGTCTCGGGGCCGGTGCAGCACCGGCGCGACGGGCGCCAGCTCATCTGGGACCTCTACCAGTATTCCCAGACGGGAACCGCCAACGGCAGCGTCACCATCGCCGGCGAGACGATCGCGGTCAGCGGTGGCGTCGGGGCGCGCGAGCGCTCCTGGGGCGTGCGCCCCATCTTCGGCCAGATTCCGAACCTCGGCCGCCCGCCGAGTTCGATCGGCAAGCGCTCGCTCTGGCTCGCGGGCGAGACCGAGGGCGGCTCCGGTTGGCTTTGGCGGATCGAGCCCGAGGGTGGCCACGCGGGCGCGGTGGGCAGCCTCAGCGACGACAGCGGGCGCACGCGCGTGGACGGCGCCCTCGCCGGCCCGCACGGCGCCGGTGACGCCGTCCGGATCACGAACGCCGAGCCCGCCCTCCAGTTCGAGTCGGATGGCAAACGGCTCAAGGGTGGCAGCATCAGCGTCACGGACTGGGACGGCGGCACCCACGAGCTCAACCTGAAACCGCTCAGCACGATCTACGCCAAGGGGCTCGGCTACGGCCACCCGGACTTCCGCCACATCGAATACAAGGACGGCGTGGCCCAGGCCGAGACGATCGACACCACCGACGGAACAACCGTCGCGCGACTGCTCGACAACGATTCCGGCCACATCAATCCGTTTGCGATCGAGCATTTCTGCGAGATCACCACTCCCAACTCGTCGGGCCACGCCGTGGTTCGGCTGAGCATCTAGCGAGGGAACGAACGCGATGCTGACCGAGCTCGACGAGCATTTCTACCACCAGACGCCAAGCCCCGTGGACGCGATCCGCGATAGCGACCCGCGTTTCGTCGACCAGCACTGGTTCCAGTGCATGGACACCGAAGGCCGCTGGATTGTCGGCGCGAACTGGCCGATTTGGCCGAACAGCGGGATCATCGAAAACGGCCAGATCATCGTCCACGGCGATACCCAGTACAACCTGCGCTATTCGCGCACGCTGGAGCGGGACGGCTACCGCTCCGACCGCATCCGCCAGCAGGTCGGCCCCGCCACGATGGAAGTCATCGAGCCGCTCCGAAAGGCGCGCTTCACGCTCGATTCCGACAACGCCTGGGGCATCAGCTACGACCTCACGATGGACACCTTCCTCAAGCCGGTGCAGACGCGCACACCGATCGCCTTCGGCGGCCCCGCGAGCCTCCCCGGCGTCCTCCCCTACTTCGAGATCATGGGCCGCTGGACCGGGGAGCTGAAGGTCGACGGCCAGACGTATGACGTGAACCACGAGAACACCTGGGGCCAGCGCGACCGCTGCTGGGCGAGCCTCGGCGGCGAGCGCTGGCAGGGCTGGCTACCGCCCGGCCCGGGGGGCACGGTCTCGCCCCGGGGCGCAGGCCGCATCCACTGGCACAGCCACATCCAGTTCGAGGACATCGGCTTCTGGTGGTGGATGGACGAGTTCCTCGGCCAACCCCGTCTCGGTGGCACCCTCGCGGACAACCGCGGCGGCCATTTCGACGGCGCCGTCACCTGGCCCGTCGACGACCCCCGCCAGGAGATCCGCGTCGTCGACTTCACCGATATCGACGTCACCGCACAGCCGGGGACGTCGAAGTTCCAGTCGGCCCGGATCACCCTGATCGACGAATACGGCGAGGAGTACCCGCTCGAATTCGAGATCCTCAAGCCGAACGCGACCCGCCACATCCGCGGCGAGGGCTACGGCCAGCCGCGCTTCCTCGGCGGCTACCAGGGCGACTGGCACGAGGAACACGATAAGTACGACCTCAGCGACTTCTCCACCTACAAGGACTTCTCGCCCCAGATCTGGGACGGCGAGCACGCGGTGCGCTGTCGCTTCGGCGACCGCGAAGGCATCGGCCACATGGAGATGAGCGGCCAGCCACCCCTCCCCCAGTGGGGTTTCTTCTAGCCCGCCTATTTTGGGCCGCCTACCGGGAGCGCGGCCGCTTGCGTTCTTGCTGACCCATTGGCCCGCTCGTCGCTTTCGTGCGTCTGCAGGCAGGGTGCGTTGGTGCCCAAGTCCCAGAGCAACAGGACGAACCGCGTGGGACGAGAGCGCTTCTCCCGGCGGCGCCCGCTAGGAGGCCGGGCAAGCCGCAACCTGGTAGATTCCCCGCCGTAGCGGCGTAGCCGGAGGAGTGAGAGATGAGCATTGGCGTATACCACCACCCCCAGGGCATGACGAAGGCCCAGTACGACGACGTGCTCGGCAAGCTGGAGGCAGCGGGTGCCGGTTCGCCCGCAGGGCGAACCCATCACGCCTGCTTCGGCCCTCCAGGTGCCCTGATGGTGTTCGACATCTGGGACTCGGCGGAGCAGTTCGAGGCCTTCGGCGAGACCCTCATGCCGATCCTCGCCGAGGTGGGCATACAGGGCGGCCCGCCCGCGGTCATGCCAGTCGAGAACGTCATCGAGGGCTGATCCACTCGGGAGGGCCCAGGCTAGTGTTCCTCCAACTTAACTCGCGGCTGCGAGGGTCTGCCGGCCTTCGCGAGCCGCAAGTCCGACCGTGGGTTGGTGTGCCCAGCGGGAGAGGCGGAAGCTAAGTTGCAACGGCACTAGCCCGCAGAGGCCGCTTCGGAGAGATCGCCAAGTAAGAACTCTCTAAGCCGATTCTCCAGCTCAGCGCGGAGCGCGGGGATGGAGTTCGAGATCCGCTCGTGTGTCGCCTTCCAATCGCGGTCGTCGGGGTCACCGAAGCCCGCCCAGACGAGCTGTAGGTCGCGCATGAAGCGGTCAAACTGGTCCGCGAGGTCTTTCCCGAGCCAGAGACGGCGCCTGCTCAGCAGCGTCTGCAGCGCGCGATGGGCCTCGACAGCTCGTCTTCCGTCCTCGTCCATGGCCCCGTCTAATGCAGCGTCGCCCTCTCTGAAGCGACGTGTCCACAGCTCGTATAGCTCTTGAGTCTCGGCCAAGGCCTCGTACAAGTCCGATATCGCCTCAAAGGCCTTCTCGTGGACCCTCGACGTCTGTCTCTCGGCCAGACGAAGTTCTGTCCTGAGTCGCTCCAACTCCTGATCGGACCGGGCGCGTAGGTCGGCTTCGAACCGTGTCGCCGACATGGTCAAGACCTGGTCGAGAACCCTCCTACCGAGAGCGAAGAGGATCCACCCCGCGACCGCAAGGAACCCGGTCCCGGTCGCGAGGCCAAGCAGCACTTCCCACCACATGTGAGCCTCCCGCCAGGGTGTCGATGGCCGTAGCATATCGATTTCGAATCACGCTAGAGGACGTGCTCACGTGACCTCATCGTTCGACGGCAAGGCGATCGTGGTCACCGGCGCGGCCTCGGGGATGGGCCGGGGGACGGCCGCGCTCCTCGCCGAGCGCGGCGCGCGCGTTGCGATCGTCGACCCCGCCGCGGCGGGGCTGGCGGAGACGGAGCGCTCACTCAAGGCTGCTGGCCAGGACGTGATCGCCGAACCGATCAGCGTCACGGACGGGGACGCGGTCGCGCGCTTGGTGGCGCAGGTGCGGACGGAGTGGGGCGGCGTCGACGGCCTGGTGCACTGCGGTGCGATCCTCCGCTACGCGGGCACGCTCGAAGCCGACCTTGAAACGTGGCGCGAGGTCATCGACGTGAACCTCACGGGAACGTTCGTGATCGGCCAGGCCGTCGCAAGGGCGATGATCGCGGACGGGCGCAAGGGGGCCATCGTCAACATCGCCTCGGTGGCCGCGGTCATGGGGCTGCCGAACCTCGCCGCGTACTCGGCGTCGAAGGGCGGCGTGGCGGCGCTCTCCCGTTCGATGGCGATCGAGTTGCTCCCGCACGGCATCCGCGTGAACTACATCTGTCCCGGATTCGTCGAGAGCGGAATGACAGAGGACCTCTTGGCGGAGGAAGGCGCCCGCGAGCAGCGGAGCCGGCAGACGGCCACCGGCGAGATCTGCAGTCCGCGCGACATCGCCGAGGCCTGCGCCTTTCTCCTGAGCGAAAGCACGGCCGGCTACATCGTGGGCAACGGCTTGATGGTGGATTCCGGAGGATCGGCCCGCTAGCATGTGCTCGTCGAAGCGTTCGGCCAGGAGCAGACCATGGGCATCCGCGGTGTGGGACATACGTCGATCACGGTGCTGGACCTCGATCGCGCGGTCGCGTTCTACAAGCTCCTCGGCTTCGAGGACACCGGCACCCGCCTCCACCTGGACAACGAGTTCATCGAGACGTTGCAGGCGATCCCCGGCACCGACATCACGGCGGCGGTCCTCAACCTGGACGGCTACGCGCTCGAAGTCATCAAATACGACGCTCCCACTGGCTACGAGCGTAATCCCCTCCGCACCTCCGATGTCGGTGGCTTCCACATCTGCCTGAGCGTCGACTCCGCTGACGAAGAGTACGAACGGATGAAGGCCGCGGGCATGGAGTTCAAGTCGGGCGTACTCGACTACGCCGGCGGGATCCGGGTCGTCTACGGCTGGGACCCCGACGGCAACACCATCGAGCTGCTGTCGTCGTCGGCCGCGGCGGTGAGTTAGGCCGTTCCCACGCTCGACGCGAATTCGTAGGACCAGCCCGGCTGCCACGGGCGTGGGTTTGTGACCGCTTCGTGGAGGGGCACGCGCTCGCATAGGTGCTCCAAAGCGACGAAAGCGGCGTGCGACCCGATCAGCAGGACCCTGCCGCCCGGCCAACGCGCTTCGGCCTCGGTCAGCACCGCCCGGTGGCGTTCGACGGCCTGTC
>CAUYXJ010000090.1:0-11203 GCA_963577065.1 Dehalococcoidia bacterium
CTCGCTTTTGACCGCACACGCCGCCATTCGGCCGGACTGCGGTTGGCGGCGACGCGCAGCTGCCCCGACCTGGACGGCTACGGGCGATCGCCGCCCCGGACGTCCCTGTAACCTGGGCGTCCCCGTAAGGCGAAACAGCTGGCGGCGGAGCCGCCGGGCGCTTAGGCCTTCGCCGCTTCCGCGGTGATGTCCTCGACCACGACCGTGTTCCCCGCACCCACGTTGATGCGCACGATCTTGCCGTCCTCGAGCAGCGCCTCGACATCCTGCTGGTGCGAGCGCCAACCCTTCGGGAAGGCGTAGCCGCCCTCCTCGAGCGCTTCGAGGAAGAAGTAGCTCATCGTCATCGGGGCCATGTAGAAATCCGTGCTGTCCATTGCGCTCTCCCTCGTAGGTTCCGGCCGCAGTCCGGCCGAGCGCGCCCATTATGGAGCCCCCAGCCGTTTTTTCAATGGCGCCCGCGGTGGCGCCCTTCGAAAGAGTCCGATCGGCCACCGGCCTCAACGTCGTGCAGCGAGAGCGACTCGACTCGCGATCTCCCGAACGACCGCGCGGCGAGCGGAACCGAAACGCTCCCGCCAGCGTCTTGTGCTGCATCACGACCTGGGAGCGCCGCCATGCACGCCCGTGCTCTGTTCCTGCCCCTCATGGTCATCTCGCTACTCGCAATCGTTGCCGCTTGCGGTGACACCGTTCGTGACGACGACGACACTGGCGGCCGGTTCGCAGAGGGAGTACGGGCGGATACGGAGTCCGCCGGCCCCGGCGCGAATGAAGCCCGTGACGGCGCCCTCGCTGTCGACAGCGACGAAACGAGCAGGGGCGACGAGGCGAGTCCAGCGCTCGCCCTCCAGGCCTTCGACCGGAAGATCATCTTCACCGCGGGGCTCGACCTCGAAGTGGAGGACGTTGCCCGTGCCTTCAACGATGTCTCCCGCATCGCCAGCAGCCACGGCGGCTTCGTCGAGGGGTCGAGCCTCTCGCTGCGAAGCGAGCGAGACGGGGAGCGGCGTGAATTCGGCTGGCTCAATCTGCGCATACCCATCAGCCAGTACCAGGACACGCTGCTCGCGCTCCGCACCCTGCGCAACGGCGTGGTCGTAAGCGAGGAGTCGCAGGCCACCGAGATCACCGAGGAGTACAGCGACACCCAGAGCCGCATCCACAATCTCGAAGCGACGGAGGCGCGCTACCTGGCGCTCCTGGCCGAAGCGGAGACGGTCGAGGACATCCTTCGCGTCGATGACCGCATCAGGCCGGTGCGGCTCGAGATCGACCGCCTTCGCGGCCGCCTCAACCTGCTCGACGACCTGACCGAAATGGCGAGCGTGAACGTGACGCTCGCGCCCCGCGAGGGGTTCGTGGTCCCGGCCGGCGGCAGCTCGACCGATCCCGGCGAGGCGTTCGTGAACGCCTGGGAGGCCTCGCTGGACTTCCTCTACGGACTCGCAACCGTGCTCGCCTACCTCTCGGTCGTGGCGATCTGGGCAGGCCCGATGCTCGTGGCCGGCTTCGTCGCCACGCGCATCGCCCGGCGCTGGCGAGAGCCGAGCACGCCTTGACCCGCCGCGAACCACCGGTTTCGCCCCGAAGGGACGGCGGGTAGCATCGAGCAGTCCCCGGACTGCCGTTAATGCGCCTCGCAAATTACATCTTCTCGACAACCTCGATCGTCCTCGGGATCGCGCTATTCCTGTTCATGCTCACCCAGGACTCGGACTGGAACATCGGCATGGGCATCGGCGCGCTGCTCGTCATCAACGGCGTCGTCCGCCTCTGGTTCGCGCAGTCGGAATAGATCAGTAGGCTCGCTGCGCTCGGGCCCCCCGCCGCACCCCGCCCGCGCTCGACTGCTCCGGCTTCACCTCCGCGCTCGCTTGTAGGCTCGCTGCGCTCGGGCCCCCCGCCGCACCCCGCCCGCGCTCGACTGCTCCGGCTTCACCTCCGCGCTCGCTTCGGCTCCGCGCTCGCTGGCTCCGCACGCGCCAGGCCTTTGGGCGCGCGTTGTGCGGGGTCGTCCGTTTCTTTATTCTCTCGGCTCACGAAGGTGCCCCCCGAAATGGCGAGCTTCCGCTCAATCCTGGTCCCGGTTGTCGACGATCCCGCGAGCCTCGATGCGGTCACGATTGCCGCGAGCCTCGCGCGCCAGGCCAAGGGCAGCGTCGGTCTCGTGCACGTGATCGAAGTGAGGCGAGACCTTCCTGTGACCGCCGACATGGACCTCGAGGCGCACCGCGGCGAGGACCTCCTGCGACGGGCGCTCGCGCTGGTCAAGGTGGGCAACGGCATCACCATCGAGGATCAGCTGCTGCAGGCCCGCGAAGCGGGGCCGGCGATCGTCGAAGAAGCCGCCGCCCGTGAGGTCGAGGTGATTATCTTGGGGCTGGGCTACAAACCGCTCCTCGGCCAGTTCCGCGTGGGGCACACCGCGGACTACGTCCTCAAGCACGCCCACTGCAACGTCTGGATCGTGCGCCAGCCCTTGGCCGAAACGGCGGCCGTAGCGCCCCGGACGACCGCCCGCCGGTGAACGTGTTGATCATGGGCTGCGGGCGCACCGGCTCGATGATCGGCGCCACGCTCGACGGGGCAGGCCATCAGGTAACGGTGCTGGATAGCAACCCCGACCAACTCCGCCGGCTCCCCGAGGACTTCCGTGGCCAGAAGGCCGTAGGCAACGGGATGGACGGCGAAGCGCTCGAACGAGCCGGGATCCAGGAGATGGACGCGTTCATCGCCGTTACGCAGGGCGATAACCGCAACTACTTCGCCAGCCAACTCGCGAAGGAGGTTTACGGTGTCGCGCGCGTGATCTGCCGGGTGAAGGACCCACGCCGGCAGGAGATTTTCGGCCACCTCGGGATCCAGACCTATAGCCCTACCAGCGCCGGCGCGGCAACGATGATCGAGATGCTGCAGCAGCCGGAGCCAGCTTAGGGATGTACATCATCATCGCGGGCGGCGGCAAAGTCGGCTATTACCTCGCCGAGGAGCTGTTGACTGGTGACGACAACGAGCTGCTGATCATCGAGAAGAGCAGCGCCCGCGTCACCGAGATTGGGGACCGCCTCGACGGCACCGTGATGGTCGGCGATGCCTGCGAGGCGTCGGTCCTCGACGGCGCCGGTGTCAGCCGCGCCGGACTGGTCGCCGCCGTCACCGGCGAGGACGAGGACAACCTCGTGATCTGCGAAATCGCACGCTACCGCGGCGTCCCCCGCGTCCTTGCCCGCGTCAACGACCCGAAGAACGCCGCGCTCTTCAAGAAGCGTGGGATCGAAACGACGGTCTCCGCCACAGAGGCGATCCTCGGCCAGATCGAGCAGGAGCTTCCGGTCACGGAGATGATCCCGGTGATGCAGCTCCACCACGGCCTCGAACTGGTCGAGGTGCGGCTCTCGGACACCTCGCCCGCAGTCGGCCGCAGCCCCCGCGAGATCTTGCTGCCACCGGAGGCCCTCGTCGCACTCATCGTCGACTCCGGCGGGGTCCCCCGGATCCCCGGCGCCGACACCACGCTCACCGCCGGGGACGCGCTCGTAGTCGTCGCCCGCGCCGAGAGCCGCACCATGCTCAAGGAAGCGCTGATCGGCGGCACCCACGGCTTCGACACATGAACGCCCGCGCGTGAGAGTCGCCTACCTCGGCCCCGCGGGGACGTTCGGCGAAGAAGCAGCACGCCGCTACGCACCTGCGGCCGAGCTTATCGCCTGTCCCTCGCACGCCGCGGTCGCGAAGGCGGTCGATTCGGGCGGCGCGGACCTGGGCGTGATGGCGATCGAGAACTCGATCAACGGCTCCGTCGCCGAAACCCTCGACATCCTCATCCACGAGACCACGCTTCAGATCCAGAGCGAGCTCCTCGTGCCAATCGAGCACAGCCTCGTGGCGAAGCCTGGCGCGGAGATCGACGGAGTGTCGGTCATCTACTCACACACCCAGGCGCTTGGCCAATGCCGCGAATTCCTCGAAGGCCACTTCCCCAGCGCCCGCCTCGAGGCGGCCCTCTCCACGGCCCAGGCGGTGGAGCTCGCCGTCGCCCACGAGGGCGCCGCCGCGATCGCGAACGCGCGCGCGGCCACGCTCTACGGCGCGGAGGTGCTCACGCCGGCGATCCAGGATCGTCCGAACAACGCCACCCGTTTCGTGATCATCGGCGGCGGCCAGCCGGGTCCCTCCGGCCACGACCGAACATCGATCGCCTTCCAGTTCGACGACGACCGCGCCGGCCTTCTGACCGACGCGATGACGGAGCTTTCGAGCCGCGGAATCAACTGCACGAAGATGGAGAGCCGCCCCACGCGCGCGACCTTCGGCGAGTACATCTTCCTCGTCGACTTCGAAGGGCACGCGCAGGACCGCGCGTGCGCGTCCGCGCTCATCGCCCTGCGGGCGATGACCTCGGAGCTCAAGATCTTTGGCAGCTACCCGCGCGCCGCTGAGGGTTAGTGGCGCGCGATTAGGCGACGGCGCCCCGCGCCTGGCCGCCGCCGGCGGCGTCCGTGTCCGCGGCGCGGAGAAGCGCAAGCAGAGAATCTGAGCCCTGCTCGTGGGCGGCGGCGCCCGCGGCGAGGTCGAGTTCGGCGAACGGGCCACCCTCCTCTGCGATTCGATCCGCGAGGTCCGCCAGCCACTCGCGCGCGCCGGCGCGGTCCGCGCCGGCGAACAGCACCGCGAAGCTGTGCCCATCGAGGCGCGCCAGGGAGTCCTCCGGGCTGGTCATCTCTTGGAGCGCCGCCGCGAGGGCGGTGACCGCCCCTGCCGCGAGCGGTGCATCGCGCCGCACCGCGTGGCGGAGCTCGATCAGCGCCCGCGCAAACGGTTCGCCCGTGCGCTCAAAGCGCGCGGCCATCACGCCCCAACCGTGCAGGAGCTGTGTACGGCTGCCGAGGCCGCTCTCGGGATCGCTGCGAGCGGCTTCGCGCAACCCCTTGGCTCGCTCCTGCCAGACGTCCGCGCTCGCCGCCGCGCGGTCGCGCGCGGCCCCGCGCCGGTGGACCAAGAGGAATTGAATCGCGACCAGAGCGACGAGCGCCACGAGCGCGGGCAGCGGCTCCCCCACCACCGCGAGCCCAACCGCGGCGACCACCGCCACCACCAGGAGCTCGCTCCAATGACCGTCCACGAGTTGGAGCAGCGCCAATGGTCGCATCGCTCCCTCCGTTCCCCTGGATGGTCGGCGGGAAGCGAGCGGGAGGGGTGGGGGCTCGGCGACGTTTGTCACGCACCTGTCACCCGGGCTCGACGCCCGAGCTCTGCCTCCTAGCCGCGTGGCCGGGGTCACAGCCTCTCGCGGGTTGCGAGGCCTAGGGTGGTACGAGACAGATGGCGAGCGGCACGTGTCGGTCCTGAGCAGCCTGCGAAGCGTCGCGCCGTACTTCGCCCTCGCGGCGTTCGTGGTGGCGATAGCGCTGTTCGGGCTCCGCTGTACCGGACTCCTGACGGAGGAAGTGACCGTGGCCTTCCCGGCGACCGACCCGAGCGGGACGCCCGTGGAGCGCGATCTCGAGATCGTCACGCTCCTGCCGAAAGACGCGATCCCCGCGATCTTCGACCCCGAAATCATCTCCGCAAAGGACGCCAACCGGCAACTGAGCGACGCCGACCTCGTCATCGGTATCTCGATCGAGGGCCAGCATCGTGCCTACGGCGTCGCCTTCCTGAGCGGCCACGAGATCGTCGACGACACGCTCGCTGGCCGCGCAATCGCGGCTACGTGGTGACCGCTCTGCTTTACGGGCATCGTGTATGCCCGCGAAGTCGAGGGCCGAACGCTGACGTTCGGGGTCTCCGGGAAGCTGATCCTGAACGCGCTGGTGATGTACGACCGCCAGACCGACTCGCTCTGGAGTCAGTTCCTCGGCGTGGCCGTGCAGGGACCGCTCGCGGGGACCAAGCTCGAGGTCCTGCCCTCGGTGCTGACCGACTGGGGGCAGCTGGCGCGCCCTGCATCCGGACACGACAGCCCTCGACCAGGGTGGCCCCCGCAGCGATAGCTATGCGAGCTACTACACAAGCGACCGGGCGGGCGTCATCGGCGAGTCGAATGAGGACGGTCGTCTGGCGCGCAAAGACTTCGTTCTCGGCCTGCAGCTGAGCGCGGGGCAGAAGGCCTACGCCTTCGTTGATCTGGAGCGGAAGCCGGTCCTGAACGACCGCATAGGCGACCGCGCCGTCCTGATTGCGTTCAACGGGGAGGCCGGCGCCGCCGTCGCCTACGACCCTGTCGTTGGGGGTGAGTCCCTGACCTTCGAACGCTACGAGAACTACGAGGGCCCCGGCATCGGCCTCCTTGACCGGGAGACGGGAACCGTCTGGTCGGGGCTCACGGGCGAAGCCCTCGAAGGCGAGCTGGCGGGCCAACGGCTGGAGACGATCCCGTCCTTCACCGTCTTCTGGTTCGCGTGGTCGGATTACTTCCCGGCCGCTGCCCTCTACGAGCCGGTCAGCGGGAGCTGAGCCGCCAACGCGCCAGTCGCCACAGGGCGCAGATTGCGGCGAACCCAAGCACCATCGCGAGGAATGCCACGCCCGAGGCGAAGAGCAAGCTGAGCGGCACGAGCACACCCCCCGTGACATCGAGGGCGCGCGTCGCCCGCTCAAAGAGGTGCTCGCCGCTCTCCCGGTAGGCGACGACGACGCCCGCCAGGAGACCGGCGCCGAGGGCCAGCGCACCGCTCGCTCGTACCGATCGGCACGCGGGCCCTCGTTCATCACGCCCTCGCACGATGCCGTTCGGCGGGGCGCCCGGCGGTGACACGCATCACGCCGTGGCGCTTTTGCGCGCAATCCGTTCGGAGCGCGATGATAGATGGATGCCCCCTTCCGTCCGGGTCTCCAACCTCACGCGCCGCTTCGGCGAGATCACCGCAGTCGACGACGTCTCGTTCGAGGTAGGGGAGGCCGAGATCTTCGGCTTTCTCGGTCCCAATGGAGCCGGCAAGACCACCACCATCTCGATGCTCTGCACGCTGCTCACCCCCACCGCCGGCCAGGCCTACGTCGGCGGCCACGAGGTCGGCGAGGACGCCGGGGCCGTGCGCCGCGAGATCGGGATCGTCTTCCAGGACTCGACGGTCGACGAGCGCCTGACCGCGCGCGAAAACCTCGTCTTCCACGGCGAACTCTTCGGCATGCCCCGCAACGAGATTCGGCCCCGCGCGGAACAGCTCCTCGAGCGGGTCGAGCTCGCCGATCGCGCGGACGACGCCGTCCTCACGTTTTCGGGCGGGATGCGCCGCCGCCTGGAGGTCGCACGCGGCCTCATGCACTGGCCATCAGTGCTCTTCCTGGACGAGCCCACCGTGGGCCTCGACCCACAGACGCGCCGCAGCCTCTGGGCGTACGCCCGCTCCCTGCGGGAGACCGAGGGCGTGACCATCTTCCTGACCACCCACTACATGGACGAAGCCGAAGCCTGCGATCGCGTTGCGATCATGGACTACGGAAAGATCATCGCGCTGGACACCCCGGAGCACCTCAAGGCGACGCTCGGGGGCGACGTCGTCTCGGTATCGGGCGCGGACAACGAAGCGCTCGCACGCGAGGTGCGCGAATCGTTCGAGGTCGAGCCGCGCATCGAGAACGACGCCGTAGAGTTCAACGTCGAACGTGGCGGTGACTTCGTCCCGATCCTCCTCGCGCGGCTCAAGAACCCCGTCCAGTCCGTGGGCATCCGCGCGCCGACACTCGAGGACGTGTTCGTATCGCTCACAGGGCACCAGATTCGCGATACGAGCTTTAGCGAGCAGGACAAGTTCCGATCGATGCAAAAGCGCGGTTTCGGGAGGAGGATGCGATGACCGCAGAACAGGCGACCGAAGCTGCCCCGAACGTGCGCACGGGGGTGCCGCGGAGGACCGGCGGCCGGGCCAGCTTCCTCCAGGTCGTGCGCGTCATCTGGCTGCGCGAGATCCTGATCTACTTCCGCGACAAGCCACGGATGATCTCGGCTTTCACGATGCCGGTGATCATGCTGGTGATGTTCGGTGAGGGGCTCGGCAAGAGCATCGCGCCGCTACCCGGTGGTATCGACTACCGGCAGTTCATCTTCCCCGGCATGGTCGCGATGATCGTGCTGATGAATTCGATCTTCGCGGGTGTTTCGATCGTGACCGACCGCCAGTTCGGCTTTCTCCGCGAGATCCTCGTAGCACCCGTCAGCCGTGCCGCGATCTGCATCGGCAAGATCAGCGGCGGGGCGACGATCGCGCTCGTGAACGGCTCGGTCATGTTCGCGATCGCGCCGATCCTCGGGATCGACATCTCCCTGATCGTCGTCGCCAAGCTGCTGCCCCTGATCGCGCTGATCTCGTTCATGCTGACGGGCGTGGGCGTGGCCCTGGGCAGCCGCCTGCGTTCGGTCGAGAGCTTTCAGATGATCTCGCAGATGGCGATCTTCCCGGCGATGTTCCTCTCCGGCATCTTCTTCCCCATCAACAACGTCCCCACCTGGATGGATGTCCTGGTGAAGCTCAACCCGGTGACCTATGCGGTGGCGCCCATCCGCGAGATCGCGCTCTCGGAGCAGCTCGCCGCGATCCCCGAAGATGCCCCCTTCCAGATCACCCATGTGGAGCTCTTTGGCCACACCCTCAGCACCTTCGAGGAGATCGGCATCGTCGTGGCCTTCGGCGCGCTGATGCTCGTGATCGCAATCCGCGCAATCCAGACCACCGAGTAGGGCCGCGGGCGTCAGCCGCCTGCGCGGGTCAGCTGGCGCTCGACGCCTCGATCAGCTTGCGCACGAGCGGCGCGCGTTCCTCGGCAGAGTCGGGATCGAAGGCGAGGTGCACGAGGACGCCCTGCTCGCTTCGCTCGATCGCGGCCACGGCACCTTCGAGATGGGCGGGCTCACGCACGAGCGAGACCTCGATCCAGGAGGCCGCCGGGGCCTGCGGAAGCTCGATGCAGGCGCCCCCTTCGGAGAGGTCGCGCAGAACGCCCGGACGGCCGACCGTCGCCCCCGACTCGTACGCGAAGACCTCGATCACGACGGGCTGGCGCAGTTTTTCGCGGGAGTCGATCGCTGTCCACGCGCCCGTCATCGTGAAGACGACGATCTCGCCCGCTTGGCTGGACAGCTGCGCTCGCCGGACGAAGCGCCCGGAGTCCGTCGCGCGGACGAGCAGGGCCCGCTCCCCCTCGATCCAGGGAGCGGCCGTCTTCAGGCGCAGGCTGAGAAGATCCCCGGCAAAGCTCACGACGGCTGCCCCCTGCTGGCTCGGGGGAGCGGTGCGCGGCTGCACGACGATGACGGGCTTGTCTTCGTGCCGTCCGTCCAGGCGCGCCGCGACGTGATGGTCAAACGCAAAGGCGTTCCACGCGAACCTACCATTTGGACGAAGCGAGGCCGCGACGCGCTCGAACGTACGCCCCGGTCAGCCCACGTCGGGAGGTGCAGGAGCGCGCGATAAGGACAGTAGATCAGGCCCGCGAGCTCATCCAGCTCGAGATCCCGCATGTCTCCCGGGCGCAGATCGAGCGAGACACCTGCCTCGGCAGCCGCCGCGCTGGCCTGCTCGAGCATCGTCGACGAAGAGTCGATGCCGATGACGGTCCGGCCCGTAGCGCGAGCGACGGGTATCGCGACTCGGCCGTCGCCGATAGCGAGCTCCACGAGTGGCCCGTCGGCTTCCGCAGCGAGTCCGACGTAAAACGGAACATCTGCCGTCATCCCGGCTGACCACTCCTCGTACTTCGAGGCGAACTCTTCGTCCCAGCTCACGCGGCAATCCTACGAGCGCGCTTCCTGGTGCCCACAACACCCGGCGACCCGACTCTCATGGCGCTGCCACGGCGGCCAGGGCGCTGCGCTGCGCGGTCAGCGCCCACAGGCGCTAGGCGCGGCCGTGGCGCAGGAGCTGCCCGCTGGTCGCGCCGGTCGATTCGCCGTCCTCGAAGGTCACCTCGCCGTTGACGATGATGTTGCGGTAGCCACGCGGCTTGCGCACGAGGCGCCAGGCACCGGCGGGGTAGTCGTAGGCCCGCTCGGTCTTGCCCATGTCGAGGTTGTCGAGGTCGTAGACGACGATGTCGGCGGGGGCGCCCTCACGGATCGTGCCGCGGTCGCGGAAGCCGGCGGCGAGGGCGGGGTAGGCGCTCAGCCGCCAGTGCGCCTGCTCGAGATCCATGATCTCGTTGTCCCGCACCAGGAGTGCCAGGTACTCGGTCGGATAGCGGCCGAGCGTAATGAACTTCGTGTGGGCACCGCCGTCGGAGACGCCGGGGAGGGCGAAGGCGGAGTTCGCCATCGCCTTCATCGCTTCCATATCCGCGGGACGCTCCGCCGTCACGAACAGCGCCTGCATGTCGTCCTCGAGCGCGATGTCGAGCATCGTATCGATGACGTGTGTGCCCCGGTCCTTCGCGATCTCGCCGACGGTCCAGCCCTCGTACTTCCGCAACGCGTCGTTGTGCAGCTCGCCAACGGTGAGCACGTCGAAGCCGAAGACGACACCGGCGCCGCCCATCGCCGACTCCTCGTACTCGGCTCGGGCCGCCGCCCGGCGCTCGGGGTCGGCCATCTTCGCCGCCCGCTCGGCCACAGTGCCCAGGGTGATTTCACGCCAGACGGGGCTGGAGTCGAACAGGTTCCACTCCTCGAACGTGAACTGGAAGTTGTTCTCCGCGGTCAGGGCCTGGCCGAAGATGCGCGTGCCCCGGGCGTTGCACTCGTCGAGCCAGCGGATCGCGTCGCGGTACTGCGGCATGGCGATCCCGTGCTGGTCCGTGAAGACGGCGAGGACGTTCCAGATCACGGGGCGGCCGCTCTCGTCTGCGAGCTTCTCCGTCAGCTCCTGGCCGGCGCCGATGCACTGGATGAAGCCCCGGCCGACCTTGCGCAGGACGCGGGCGAACGAAACGAGGTCCGCCTCGGTCATGACGTTCGTGATCATCGAGGTGCCGTCGTAGTCGCGCTGGACGTCGTTGTCGCCACCGAGTTGCGCGGACCAGCCGCAGCCGCCCGCGGCCAAGCCCTCCTCCATCAGGCGGCTCATCTCCGCCATCTCGTCCTCGGTGGCGGCCCGGCTCTTGGCAGCCTCGGTGCCCATCACGTAAGCCATGAGCGGGTTCAGGGGCATGTAGCTGAGGAGGTTCACGCCTTTGGGCGTGCGGTCGAGGCTGTCGAGGAATTCGGGGTACGTCTCCCAGTCCCAGGGCATGCCCTCCTGCATCGATTCGAGCGGCACTGCCTCGTTGC
>CAUYXJ010000091.1:0-10938 GCA_963577065.1 Dehalococcoidia bacterium
CGGCCGCTGTGCCCAAAGCCTGAGATGGAGCAGTAGACGATGTCCTCGCGCAGCTCCCGCAGCTGCGGGTAGTCGAGGTCCCAGGAGGCGAGCGTGCCGCTGGAGAAGTTCTCGATGACGACGTCGCTGACGGCGATAAGGCGTCGCAGCAGATCCATGCCCGACGGGTGGCGCACGTTCAGGAGCACGCTCTGCTTGTTCCGGTTCATGTAATTGAAGAAGCCGGAGTTATTGAGGGTCGGCGCGTCGCCGATAATCGGGCGGCCGAGGCGGATCGGATCGACCGCCTGTTCGTGCTCGACTTTGATGACCTGGGCACCGAAGTCGCCGAGGAAGCGCGTGGCGGTGGGGCCCGCGATGATCCAGGTGAGATCGACCACGCGAATGCCGTCCAGGGGGAGCGCTGTCACGGGCCGGCATTGTAACGGCGGGGGAGTTCGGTTGTCCGGGACCAGGAGCGCCCCTACGATCGCCGCACTTCCCCCGAAAGGCGCGCGCGTGTACGGCTTCACCGCGCCGCTCTACCGCTTGGGCCGCAACTTCTGTGTGGACGCGCCGGTTGCGGTGAGCGTCGCGCTCGGTGACGGGACGTTCATCCAGGTCGCGGGCCGGGCGAACGGCGCGACTTTCAGCACCACGCTCGTTCCGCGTGGGGGCGGCGCCCATCGGCTCTTCCTGGACGGTGCCGCGCGCCGCGCGGCCGCTACGGCCGAGGGTGAGAGCGTCGCGGTCGAGCTTCGCCGGGACGGCCCCGATCCCCCGCTCCCGGAAGAGCTCACGGACGCGCTGCAACGAAACGAGGGAACGCCCGAGGCGTTCGCCTTGCTCCCTCCGGGACTTCGACGCGAGATGATCCGCTACGTGACGGACGCGAAGCGCGAAGCGACACGCGTCGCGCGCATCGAACAGGCGATCGACGAGCTCCGCCGCCGCGCGTAATCTCACCGCTCGACTGCTTCGCGCTCGCTCAATCTCACCGCTCGACTGCTTCACGCTCGCTCAATCTCACCGCTCTCACCGCTCGACTGCTTCGCGCTCGCTCGAAATCTCACCGCTCGACTGCTTCGCGCTCGCTCATGCGCGGCTCAGTCGTCGAAGATGATCACGCTCCGATTCACTTCGCCGTTCTTGAGTGCCTCGTAGGCCTCGTTGATCTGCTCGAGCGGATAGCGGCGCGTGATGAGCTCGTCGATCTTGAGGCGCTTCTGGCGGTAGAGCTCCATGAGCCAGGGCATGTCGTGCGTCTGGCGGGTGGAGCCGTAGAAGCTGCCAATGATGCCTTTCTCGGACATGAAGGCCGCACCGGGGAGCGTCACTTCGGAATCGAAGGGGAGCATGCCCACGATGACCGCGCGGCCGCCGCGCTTCGCCATTTCGAAGCACTGCTCCGCCGTCTTGGTGAGGCCGATCGCCTCGAAGGCGTAGTCGACGCCGCCGGGGACAAGCGCCTGCACCTGCTCGATGGGATCGCCCGTGGAGGCATCGACGACGTCGGTGGCGCCGAACTCCTTCGCGGCCGCGAGCTTGTTCTCGAGCATGTCCACCGCGATGACGCGCGAAGCGCCCGCCGCGACCGCGCCCTGAATCACGTTCAGGCCGACGCCGCCGCAGCCGACGACCGCCACGGTCTGGCCGGCCTGGACCCGCGCCGTGTTCGTGGCCGCGCCCACGCCGGTCATCACGCTGCAGCCGACGAGGGCTGCGACCTCCATCGGCACGTCGTCGGGGACAAGGATGCAGGCGTTCTCGCTCACCAGCTGGTAGTCAGCGAAGGCGGACATCCCCGCGAATTGGGTGACGCGCTCGCCCTTGGCGCTCAGGCGGTCGTTACGACCGAGGCTCGCCGAGTTGAGGCAGAGGAAGGGACGCCCCTGGATGCAGTTGTCGCAATGTCCGCAGGACGCCAGGAACGCGATCACGACGCGGTCGCCGGGCTCCACCTTCTTGACCTCGGAGCCGACCTTCTCGACGACACCGGCGGACTCGTGGCCGAGAACCACCGGCGTCTGTGTCGGGTATTTGCCTTCCATGAAGTGCAGGTCGGAGTGGCAGACCCCGGTAGCGCTCGTCTTCACGAGCACCTCGTTCGCCTGGGGCTCATCGACATCGACATCGTCGATGACGAGGGGCTGATCGACGCCGTACATGACTGCGGCCTTCATCTACGCCTCCTCGCGCTATGCGCAGGTGTTCTGTCCGCTGCGAGGAGCTGGTGGGCGCTACTCCACCGGTGCTCGGCAGGGACTCGAGGATTCTTCGATCCGGTGGGGGCCGTGTCAAACGCGACAGGGGGCGTCGCGATCGCCTAAATCTGCGGACAGGCCAGGGAAGCGGATCTAGGGTCGCTCGCCGTGTTGCGCCAGGTGCCACCCCTGCTTGCCACCGCCCTCGTGGCGATGGCGATCGCGATGGCCGCAAATCAGCCGCCCACCGCGGAAGCGGCGGAGGTGCTTGCGAACCCCGACTTTGAGGACTGGTCCCTGGGGCCCGACAGCTGGAGCGTCGGCCCCGGGGCGGCGGCGCAAAGCACCCACACTGCCAGCGGTGCCGCGGCTTCTGAGCTCAGCGACGCCGGCGATCGGGTCAAGATCAGGCAGGGGGGCCTCGCCGATCCCTTCGTAACCTACCGAGCGTCCGTGTGGGTGGCCGCGGGGCCGGGCGCGACCTCGGCGACGCTCACCTTCCAGCTCTTTCATCAAAGCGGATCCGTCGTCGTGTTCGAAGAGGCCACCACAACCTCGCTCGGGACCTCCTACCAGCTCCTCGAGATCGAAGCGACTGCTCCCGCGGGCGTGGTTTCGTTCGACTTCGGGGTCGAGATCCGGGGCAGCGGGGGCAGCCTCACAGGGTTCGTCGACGACGCTTCGCTTTCGGCCACGAGCGCGGCGTCGCCCACGCCGACCGCCACGAGCACCGCCACCCCCACTCCTACAGCCACGGCGACGGCCACGGCGACGCCAACCCCGACCGCCAGCCCCACGCCGACACCTACGCCAAGCGCTACCGCGACGGGGACCCCACCGCCGACGGCAACCGCCCCTCCCAGCGCGAGCCCAACACCGACACGAACGGCGACCGCGTCTGCCACCCCAACCGGCACCCAGACGCCGACCGCGACCCTCACACCGATCGTCACCGCTACCCGCACGCCGACGGCTACTGCCACGCTCACGGCGACTGCGACCCTGGTACCAGCCGCGGGTAGCTCCCTCAGAAACGCGGGCTTCGAAGCCGTTGCAGACGGGAAGCCGGAGTCGTGGAGGAAGTTCGGTGGGACCCTTGGGGTCACGAGCGCGGCCTACGCGGGTGATCAGGCAGGCACGCTCGCCTCGACGACGGACTCGACGACGGACTCGACGAAGTGGGTCTATCAGGTCGTTCTCGTGGAAGGCGGGCGTTGGTACGCGACCTCGATCGAGGCGCGCATCGTGGGGGGCGGCGGCGAGGCGTTCCTCCGGCTCTCGTGGTACCAGTCCGCCGACGGGAGCGGCCCTCTGATCGAGCAAGCCGACGGCGCCTCCACGAGCAGCCGCGCCTGGACCGCCCTTTCCGTCGGACCAGCGGAGGCGCCGCCGGGGGCACGCTCGGCGCGGGTGCGCCTGATGTTCCGCCCCGCTGGACCAGGCACCGTAGCGTTCGACAACGCATCGTTTGCGGCCACGGACGCGCCCACGCCAACCCCCAGCCCCTCCGGCCCAGCGGTCACGGGAACCTCGCAAGGGCCAACGGGAACGGTGACCACGACCGCCACAGCGACGCTGGGAGCCGCCGATGGCACCGGTCGCGACCCCGCGCCCACGGCAGCTCAGACCGACGGAGCAGCGGACGAGGACGAGGACTCGCGCGATGCTGGGCCGCGGAGCGATGTCGGCGGACCGGGGTCCACGGAGAGCGCTGTGCAACGAACGCTGGGAGGAGCGACGCTGCGGCTCTCGGAGGTCCTGGCCGATGCCGCTGAAAGCGGCGTGGACCGCGCCTACGAATGGGTGGAGTTGGTGAACATCGGCCCGGAGACCGTGAACACAGAAGGGTGGGCGCTGGAGGACGCGGGCGCCATCGACATGCTGCCCGGCGTCGAGATACCGCCCGGCGGGTACGTGGTCGTGGCGGGCGGCAGCGCCGCCATACCCCCCGATGTGGCCGTCATCCGGGTCGCCGATGGAGCGATCGGTGGGGGGCTGAACAACACCGGTGATGCGATTCGGCTGCTTTCCCCGGCCGGCGACCTCGTCGATGCCGTCTCCTTCGGCGAGAATGAGAGCGTGTTCGAGCCAGCCCTTCCCAAAGCCGCCGCGGGCGAGACGCTGAGGGTTCGCGTCTTCGGCGACGAGCCCGCCTCGGAGAACTGGGATCTGACGTTGCGGCCCTCGCCGGGGGCGCCAAACCTCTTCGCTGCGCCGGCAGCCGGGCCAGCGGCGGGGGCCCCTGAGTCCGAAATTCGCAGCAGCGTCGCCCCCGGCCACGCGGGCTCGCCGGAGGGGAGCAGCGTTGGGCCGGAGCCCTTGCCAATCCGCGTCGAGCGAGGCGGGGGCGGGAACGCCCCCTGGATCGTCTTCGGAGCAGTGCTGGGGGCGAGCGCGGTGCTGGCCTCAACGGTCGCGGGTCGGGCCTGGTCGCTGGTTCGCAAACGGTGGTTCAGTGGCGATTGAGCGCCTCCAGAAAATCCTCTCGAATGCGGGCGTGGCTTCACGGCGTGCGGCGGAGGCGATGATCGTCGCGGGGCGCGTGGCCGTGAACGGCGAGGTGCGCTCCAAGCTCGGGGCGCGAGCGGACGCCGAGGCCGACGAGATCACGGTCGATGGTATCCCCGTACGGAGGGACCGCTATCGCTACGTGGCCTTGAACAAGCCCGCGGGCGTGCTTTCCACGGCGAAGGACGAACGCGGCCGGCCGACCGTGGTCGATCTGGTGGCGGGCGACGGCCCTGCGCTCCACCCCGTGGGCAGGCTCGACCAGGAGAGCGAGGGGCTGCTGCTGCTCACCAGCGATGGGGCGCTCACCGAGCTGCTCACCCATCCCCGCCACGAGGTCCGCAAGGAGTACTTGGTCGCAATCGACCAGGCCCTCGGCAGGAAGCAGCGGGAGCGTCTGGTGCGGGGAGTCTGGCACGAGGAGGAGCTGCTCAAGGCGGATTCAGTCGACGTGGTCAGCCCCAGTGGCTCCCCCGACAACCCCGACCCCCGCTGGCTGCTCATCGGCCTGCACGGTGGGCGCAAACGCGAGATCAGACGGATGCTCTCGATCGTCGGGCGGCGGGTGCTCACGTTGCGGCGTATCCGCATCGGCTCGCTCCCCCTCGGCTCGCTCGCCCCGGGAGAGAGCCGCGACCTCGAGGCGGCTGAGGTGACGGCGTTGTACGAGACCGCAAAGCGAGCGGAGGTCCAGGAACGGACCGCCAGCATCGTCGCGACGCGCGCGCCGCGAACGGACCTGGAGACACGCTACCCCCACCCCATCGCCATCGATGGCGCCGCTGCCTCGGGGAAGACCACCCTCGGACGGGCCCTCGCGGAACGGCTCGGGTACGCCTTCCTGGACACCGGCCTGATGTACCGCGCGGTTGCGCTCGCGGCGCTCCGTGCGAGCGTCGCGGCGGACGATGAGGCGGCCTGCACCGCCCTCGCCGTGAATGTCGAGATGGAACTCGTTGTGGGTGTCGATACGCACATCAGCCTCGCGGGCGAGGACGTCACCGATTCCTTGCGGGCGCCCGAGGTGGAAGCCGCGGTGAGCGGTTACAGCGCCGTCGCAGGGGTGCGCGCCGAGATGGTGGCGCGCCAACGCGCCTTCGCCGAAAGCCGGCCGGCCGTGCTCGCCGGACGGGACATCGGCACGGTGGTACTGCCTGGCGCTCCCGTGAAGCTCTTCCTCCAAGCGTCAGCGGAGGCCCGCGCACAGCGTCGCGGGATGCAGGCGGCGGAGTGGGGGAGCGAGCAGACGGCGGGCGAGGCCAGCCGCGATATTCGCGGCCGCGACGAGATCGACAGCAGCCGCGCGACGAGCCCGCTGCGCGAACCCGAGGGCGCCACCGTGATCGACACGACCGAGCTCGATCCGGAAGCCATGATCGCCCTGGCACTCGAGCGGATCACGGGATCGGCGAAGTGAGCGCGCGACTCAAGCAAGCCTGGATTCGGGCGTTCTACTGGTGGGGGACGTATGTTTCGACCGGCCTGTTGTGCCTGCTCACGCGGTGGACGGTCGAAGGGCGCAGGAACGTCCCTGACGGGCCGCTGATCGTCGCCTCCAACCACCTCAACAATGCCGACCCGATGATCCTCTGCGTCGCCGTGCGCCGGCGACGACTGCGCTTCATGGCCAAAGCCGAACTGTTCTCGTCCGCGCTCGGTCCAATCGTCCGTTCATGGGGTGCGTTCAAAGTCCACCGCGGGCAATCGGACCGGGTGGCGCTGCGCCAAGCCGAGGCGATCGTCGCCGGGGGCGAGATGCTGGCAATGTTCCCGGAGGGCACGCGCAGCCGCACCGGGCAGATGGGAGAGCTGCATCGCGGCACGGCGATGATCGCGCTTCGCACCGGCGCTCCCCTGCTCCCCTGCGGCCTCACGGGCACGGAACACCTGGGCCGGCCATTACGGCTGCTGAAGCGGCCGCGCATGTCCGTACGCATCGGCAAGCCGATCGTCGTGAGCCGCGAGCCCGGGCCTCTGGGAGTGCAGGCAAGCGTGCTTACGGAGCGCCTCGAACGAGAGATTAAGGCGCTCTTACCCCCTGAATATCGCGGTCCCTATACTGGCGAGAAGGTAGGTTCGAGCATCGATGATCGAGATCCTCAGGGCGAATGAGATGGGCTTCTGTATGGGAGTCCGTCGTGCTGTGGAAATCATCGAAAACGAAGCTTCACCCTCCCGCCCAATCGCCAGCATCGGCGAGATCGTGCACAACCCGCAGGTCGTTGCGCAGCTGCGAAGCGCGGGCGTACAAGAGCTTCCCGGCCCCGACGAGATTCTGAGCGATATCGGCGTTGCCTCCGCCGAACGCGCAGTCGGCGGCCGCCTCGCCATCACGGCGCACGGCGTCTCCGAGCGCGCCCTCCTCGACCTCGAAGCGACGGGCCTCGAAGTGATCGACACGACCTGCCCGATCGTGACCCGCGCCCAACGCTTCGCGCAGAAGCTCATGCACGAAGGCTGGCACGTGATCCTCTTCGGCGACCCGGGCCACAAAGAAGTGCGCGGGGTGGTGGGCTGGGCCGTGGACGCCGAAGGTCGCTCCCGGGCAACGGTTGTGGAGCGAGCGGATCTTGAGCACCTGCGGGCGCTGATTGGCAACTGGCCCGGCGGCTTCCCAAGCAAGATCGGGGTGATGGCGCAAACGACCCACAAGATGGAGGACTTCGCCCGCTTCGTCGCGAACCTGATGCAGCTCCAGCGCGATTCGAACTTCGAGATGCACCTCGTGAATACGCTCTGTCATGCGGCGACGAGCCAGCAGGCGGCTGCGGCCGAGCTCGCACGTACGGTCGACGTGATGATCGTGGTGGGTGGCCGCAAGAGCGCGAACACACGCCACCTGCGCGAGGTTTGCGAAGCCCAGGGCACCCCCACCCACCACGTGGAGGGGGCGGCCGAGCTCGACGCGGACTGGATGCAGGGGGCATCGCGGGTGGGCCTCACGGCCGGGGCCTCGACCCCCGATATCTCCATCGACGAAGTCGAAGCGCGGCTGGCGGCACTGACGGCAACGGGATGAAACCGCCGGACGGGGGCCTCGTTTCCGCCGTCGCGGAAGGCTCACTGGCGGAGGAGGCGGGCATCGTCCCCGGCGACACGATCCTCGAAATCGATGGGCGCGCGCTCCGGGACGCCGTCGACTTTCAGTTCTACGCCGCCGAGCCCGAAATCACGACGCGCTTCCGCAAGGCCGATGGCGGCGAGGACCTCATTGTCTTCGAGAAGGACCCCGACGAGGACCTCGGCTTGGCCTTCGAACGGGCCACCTGGGACGGCGTTTCGGTCTGCAACAACACCTGCTTCTTCTGCTTCCTCAAGGGCCTGCCCAAAGGTCTGCGCAAACCCCTCTACCTCAAGGACGACGACTACCGCCTGAGCTTCCTCCACGGCAACTTCGTGACACTCACGAACCTCACGGATGCGGACTGGCAGCGCCTGGAGGAGCAGCGCCTGAGCCCGTTGAACGTCTCCGTGCACGCGACGGAACTGGCGCTGCGGCGAAGGCTCCTCGGCAACCCCCGCGCACCGGACGTGGTCGCGCAACTCGAGCGCCTGGGGGCGCTGGGGCTGCGCGCACACACCCAGATCGTCCTCACCCCCGGGGTGAACGACGGCGCCGCGCTCGAGCGCTCGCTCAGCGATCTCACGGCGCTCTACCCCACCGTGGAGACGGTCTCGGTGGTGCCGGTCGGGGCGAGCCCGCGGCTGGAGGCGTGGTCGCGCGAGCGAGACGGGATCGAGCTCGTGCGGCCCGAACGGGTCTTCGCGCGGGCGCTGATCGCGACCGTGCGTGGCTATCAACGACAGTGTGAGGCCGCGCACGGTCGCAGCGTCGTGCAGTGCGCGGACGAGTACTACCTCGCCGCCGACCGGCCCGTTCCCGCCGCGAAGCGTTACGACGGCTTCGCCCAGTACGAGAACGGGATCGGGATGGTGCGCACGCTCGTCGACGACTGGGCAAGGCTGCGGCGGCGCCTGCGCAACTCGCCCGCAGCGGCCATTGCCAACCGCCGGATCGTGCTCGCGAGCGGAACGCTCATCGCCCCGACGCTCGCGCGGCTCGCCGCCGAGTTCGCTGACGCGACCGGCACGAACATCGTCGTCCAGCCGGTGACGAATACACTCTTCGGCGAGCGCGTGAACGTCAGCGGGCTGCTCAGCGGCACGGACTTCGCGCGCGAGCTGGCGGGCACAGACGCAGGTCTTGCGGTTCTGCCCCGTACCAGCCTCGACTACTTCGGCGAGCGCTTCCTCGACAGCATGACCGTCGCCGAGGCTGAGGCGGCGATCGGCGTCCCCATCGCCTTCGCCTCGTCCCTGAGCGAGGTCGCCGAGCTCATGGTCGAGGGCCCTCAGCCACCGGCCGCGGGCACGGCCCCGAACGGTATGCTCTGGAGCGACGGCGCTGTCGAGATCCCCGTGGACGGCGCCTGGACCCCCCTCCCTTAGCCGCGAGCCGCGGCCGCCCAGCTCACAGCCGCGATCTCCCAGTCGATAGCTCGCTGGGGGGGCCGGGCCGGATGCTAAGCTGAACATATGCCCCGTATTCGGGTTGAGCCTCTCGGGATCGAGGTCGAAGCGCCTCACGGCGAGACCGTGATGGACGCCGTCTGCGAGCACGGGTACTTCTGGCCGATCGGCTGCGACAAGATCGGCGAATGCACCAACTGCGCGATGGAGGTCATCTCCGGGGTCGGCCGGTTGAGCGCGATGGGGCGCTACGAACGCGCGAATCTGGTCCGCCAACGGGGCACCCGCTCCGTGGAAGATCCGCGCCTGCGACTCGCCTGCCAGGCACGCGTCGAGGGCGACATCGTCGTGCACAAGCGCGGCGTGCTCCCCGTCTAGGAGGCAGCCGTGGAGCTGGCGCAGCTCGAGGCCTTCGTGCTGGTGGCGCAGCACCACTCCTTCAGCCGGGCGGCGGATGCGCTCTTCCTGACCCAGCCATCGGTCACCGCGCGGATCCAGTCGCTCGAGCGCGAGCTGAAGACGAAGCTGTTCGAGCGTTCCGGCAGGGGCGTGAGCCTCACCGATAGCGGCCAGGCCTTCTTGGGGCACGCCAAGCGCGCCCTCGCGGCGGTGCAGGAAGGCACGGACGCGCTCGACGCCGTTCGCGGTGGCGACCTCGGCAATATCCGCATCGGCGCGAGCGGAAGCATCGCCACGTACGTGCTTCCGGGCCTGCTCCGAGCGTTCCGCGAAGACCGCCCCCGGGTGCACATCTCGGTACGCACCGGCACGAGCGAGGAGGTCATGGAGGCACTGCTCGCCAACGAAGTTCACCTCGCGCTCTGCCGGCTGACGCCGCACGAGCAGGTGCGCTCGCTCCATCTCTACAACGACGAGCTTGTGCTCGTGACCTCGCCGAGCCATCGCTTCGCGGACGCGCTCTCGGTATCGCTGGCCGATGCGGGCGTCGAGCCGTTCCTCTTCTTCGAGCCCACATCGAGCTATCACCGGCTTACCGCCGAGATGTTCGCCCGCGCCGGCGTGGTGCCCGCCTCAGCGATGGAGCTGGACTCGATCGAGACGACGAAGCACATGGTCGAGGAGGGGTTCGGCGTGGCCATCCTGCCACGCGTGGCGGTCGAACGTGAGGCGGCCGGCGGCGCCCTCCGCGCGCTCAAGATCGCGGGCAGCGAGCAGCCCGCGCAGCGAGAGGTAGGTCTGCACCTGCTGCGACAACACCAGGTGAGCCCCGCTCTCCGCGAGTTCCTCGAAACAGTCGTGCAGGAGTACGACGCCGTCGAGAGCGCCGCGCCGGTGCCCGTTCCGGACGGCGGCTCGTGATCGCCGCAGCAGTCGCCCGAATTGCCCGCCGGGCCTAGACTCGACTGACGATGATCTCCAGCATTCTTCTCGCCGCCGGTATGTCGACGCGCATGGGCGAACCGAAGCCACTGCTCGCATGGGGCAACGAGCCGCTCATCCGCTACCAGATCCGGCAGCTGCTCGAGGGCGGCGTGGATGAGGTCGTGGTGGTGCTCGGACATCGGGGCGACGAGGTCCACCGCGAGCTCCACGGGCTCGTCTATCGGGCCGTCTTGAACCCCACCCATCAGTTGGGCCGCGCGGGCTCGCTCCGCGCCGGCGCGAAAGCGGTCGACCAAGACGCTACGGCGATCGTCATCCTCAACGTCGATCAGCCGCGCCCGGCGAGCCTGATTCGCACCCTAATCGAAGCCCATACCGCGGAGGCCGTCGCGACCCGGCCCGAGCACGAGGGCCGCCACGGCCACCCCGTCGT
>CAUYXJ010000092.1:0-10827 GCA_963577065.1 Dehalococcoidia bacterium
CCGCGGCAGTAGTACACGACGCCCTGCCCGGTCAGCTCGGCCTCGCCTTCCCGCAGCGAGATGGGGACGGGGAGCGTGATCGACGGCTCGTCGCTCTCCCAGGTGAGCACGGTCTCTCCGAGGTCGGCCACGGCCGGGTTGTTCGTGGCGAGCGTCAACTGCGATGGTGCCGAGCTGTTGAGGTGGAAATCGGGCGGTGACTGCAGGGTGACGCGTAGCGTCGCCACGCCGGGTGCGACGACCTGGGTCGGGAGCTCGACGCGGAGGACGTTGCCGGCCTGGGCGGGTCCGGCGGCACTGAGGTTCGTAAGCGAAAGCGTCGTCACTCCCGCGGTAGCCGGATCGATCACGCGAATCACATGGTTGCCGGTGTCGGCGAGGTAGAGGCGCCCCTGCGCGATGCTGAGGCTGTTCGGCTCCTCGAACGCCGCCTGCGCTCCCACGCCGTCGAGCCAGCCCCGCTCGCCGCCGCCCACCAGGGTCGCGACCTCGTCGTCCGCCAGCGTGAGTGCTTTCACTTTGTGGTTGTAGGTGTCGGCGATGTAGAGGACGCCGCCGTCGAGCGCGAGACCCTGGGCGTGTTGGATCTTCGCCGTCCCAGCGCGGCCGTCGACATCTCCCCATTCGAATAGGTCACGACCGATCAGCGTTTCGACGTCGCCCGTTCCTTCGTACACGACCCGGCGCACGGAGCTCGATTCGGGGTCGACCCAGTACAGGTGCGTATCGTCGCCGACGATACCGCTCGGTTGCGCGAGGGTCGCCCGATCGAGTCGATGGCCGTCGTGCAGACCTTCCTGGCGCGTTCCCGCGAAGACGGCGATGAAGCCGGTCTCCAGGGTGAGCGACCAGATCTGGTGCGTGCCCGCCATCGAGATATACAGCGAACCGTCGTGGTAGTGGATGTCCCACGGCGAGGCGAGGTCGGTGGCCGTCGCCGGCAGCCCCGGCGCGAAGGAGAAGGTCTGCACGCCCGTCCCGGCGATCGTGGTCACCTCGCCGGTTGCGAGGTCAATCTCGCGAACGGCGTGGTTGCGCGTGTCCGCCACCCAGAGCGTGTTGCCGTCGGGCGAGAGTTCCAGGCCCTGCGGGTCCCGGAACTGGGCCTCGTCGGGCCCGCCGTCGGCGAAGCCCGCCTCGCCGCTGCCGAAGGCGTTGATCACGACTCCGTCGAGGTGGGTGACGACGATGCGATGGTGGCCGGCGTCGGCGATGAAGAGGCGGTCGCCGGCCTCGTCCGCCAATACTTCGCTCGGGAAGGAGAGGAACGTCGAGGCGACGGCTGTCTCGAGCGAGAGCGGGATCGGGGTTTCGTCGATGAGGCCGAGCTCCTCGAACTCGGCGTGGAGTTGCGCCATGATCGGCTGAAACACGGGGTAGACGCTTTCGCCCGCGCGTCCGCCGACGACGTTGCCGCGCGGGTCGATGAGTACGACCGTGGGCCAGGCCGTCGCGCCCCACTGCCGCCAGACGACGAAGGCGGGGTCGTTCACCACCGGATGCTCGAGGCCGTAGCGAGCGATCGCCTCGGCGACCGCCTCGTCCTCGGCCTCCTCCGAATACTTGCCGGAGTGCACGCCGATCACGACGAGACTGTCGCCGAACTCGGCTTCGAGCCGCATGAGGTCCGGGATGATGTGCTGGCAGTTGATGCAGCCCTGCGTCCAGAAGTCGAGCAGGACCATCTTTCCCCTGAGCGCCTCGAAGGTCAGCGGCTCGCTGACGTTGAACCAGGTGAGGCCGTTCGGGAAATCCGGCGCAGGCTCAGTGCCGGCGACCGACTCGGCAGGCTCGCTCTCGTCGTCGACCGTTTCGGTCGGGCCGGCTTCGGGGTCGTCTGTGGGCTCGGCGCTGTCCGCATCTCCGCCACCGCAGGCGTACGCCGCGAGCGCCGCCGCCACCGCCACGCCGAACCACACCCGCCACGAACCGCGCACGGCGCTCTGTCCCCTCAGCGTCGAGCTGTTCCCAGCTTTCGGCCACCGTCCACGCTACAACCGCGGGCCGCGACGCGCCGTAAGAACTTGATGCCGCCTTTACACAGGCGCCGGCCGCCAGAGCGCCCTCGCTCGGACGCAGGCCGAACCTATAATCGATCGTACCGATGTCCACCCCCCAGCTCGATCTCGATACGCTCCGAAGCGAAGCGCTGGCGGCGCTCGCCACGGCCGCCGACGAGGTCGAACGCGACGCTTGGCGGGCCGAGTGGCTAGGCCGCAAGGACGGTCGCCTCACGCGCCGTTTGCGCAGCCTCAAGGACGCCCCGCCGGAGCAGCGCGGGGCGCTGGGGAAGTCGCTGAACGAGCTCAAGTCGCAGCTCGAAAGCGCCCTCGAAGGGCGGCGCGAGGCGGCGCGGGCTGAAGCGTTGGCTGCCCTCTCTGCCGACGATGCGCTCGACGTGACCCTTCCCGGCCGGCCGCAGGCCCTTGGCCGCCTCCACCCCGTGACCCAAACCCTCAACGACTGCATCGAGGCGTTCGGCGACATGGGCTTCCGGGTGTTCGAGGGGCCCGAGGTCGAGTGGGCTTCATACAACTTCGACGCGGTCCGCATCCCCGAGGACCATCCCGCGCGCGACATGTGGGACACGATCTGGGTGGATACGCTGATCGATGGCGAGCGCAAGATGTTGCTTCGCACGCACACCTCGCCCAACCAGATTCGCGTGATGGAGAAGTCAGATCCGCCGGTGCGCGTGATCGTCCCGGGGAAGTGCTACCGGCAAGAGGCGACCGACGCCACGCACGAGTGGATGCTGACCCAGATCGAGGGTCTCGCCGTGGACGAGGGCGTGCGCATGAGCGATCTCAAGGGGACGCTCTACGGCTTCGCCCGTCGCCTCTTCGGCGATGACCGCGAGATCATCTTCCACCACAGCTATTTCCCCTTCGTGGAGCCCGGCGTGGAGATGGCCATCGACTGCTTCATCTGCCGCGCCGATGGGAGCTCCTGCCGCACCTGCCACGGCACCGGCTGGATCGAGATCCTGGGCGCCGGCATGGTCCATCCCGAGATCATCGACAACGTGGGCTACGACTCCTCGAAGCACACCGGCTTCGCCTTCGGCGTCGGCATCGAGCGCGTGGCGATGCTTCGCTGGGGGATCGAGGACATCCGCCACTTCTACCAGAACGATCTCCGCTTCCTCCGGCAGTTTTAGGCGGGCCGTTGGCCATTGGCTGATGGCTCTTGGCATACTGCGCCGGTCGGAGGCTGAGCGTGCGCCCGTTTCAAGAGCTTGATGTCTGGCGTTTGGCGCACGAGCTGACGCTGTCGATATATACCGCGAGCGCTGCGTTCCCAGCAGAAGAGCGCTTCGGGCTCCAGTCCCAGATGCGGCGCTCAGCGGCCTCGGTTCCTGCGAATATCGCGGAAGGCTCGGCCCACTCGAACGACGGGTTCCGCCGCTACTTGCGCATCGCGCTCGCCTCGGCCACGGAGCTCGAGTACCACCTCATCCTCGCCCAGGATCTGAACTACTTAGACGCCCAGCTTCGAAGCGACCGGAACGATCGGCTCACGTCGGTGAAGCGCATGCTGCAGAGCCTCATCCAACGCGTCGGCGAACTCCCAAGAGCCAAGAGCCAAGAGCCAAGAGCCGTATCGCAATGAGACTGCCCCTCTCTTGGCTCCGTGACTACGTCGACGTCGATCTCTCGCCGGCGGAATTCGCGCGGCGGGTCACGGATGCGATCGCCGAGGTCGAAGGCTGGGAGGTCATCGGGGAGGGGTGGGACCCCGCGCTCGTGCGTGTTGCAGAGGTGCTGGCGGTTGAGCCGCATCCGAACGCGGACCGCTTGCGCCTCGCGACCGTAAGTGTCGGCGCAGGATCGCTGACCGTGGTCTGCGGCGCGCCCAATGTCGCCGCGGGGCAGAAGGTTGCCTTCGCAACTGAGGGCGCCGAGCTCATCGACGGGAACACCGGCAAGTCCGAGAAGCTGAAGCTGCGCGCCATCCGCGGGGTCGACTCCGCCGGCATGGTGCTGAGCGAGAAGGAGCTCGGCCTCAGCGACGAGCACGAGGGCATCCTCGTCCTGCCCGCCGATGCCACCCTGGGCGCGCCGCTCGTCGACGCGATCGGCGATGTCGTGTTCGATGTCTCCACCTGGGCGAATCGCGCGGACCTGCTCGGGATCGTCGGCTTCTCGCGCGAGGTCGCAGCGATCACGGAGCAGCCGCTCCGCGAACCCGATCGCAGCTACACGGAATCCGCGCGCCGCGCCGAGGAATTCGTTTCGGTCTCGATCGAGGCACCCGACCTCTGCCGGCGCTTCACGGCCAGCATCGTCGAGGGGGTCGAGCTGGGGCCGTCACCGCAGTGGATGCAGCAGCGGCTCATGCGCGCGGGCATGCGCCCGATCAACAACGTCGTCGACATCACGAATTACGTGATGCTCGAAACGGGACAGCCCCTCCACGCCTTCGACTACGACCTGGTGCGGGGCGGGGCGATCACGCCCCGCCGGGCGAATCCGGGCGAACGCCTGACGACGCTCGATGGGGTCGAGCGGGAGCTCGACCCGGAGATGCTGATGATCTGTGATGGCGGTGGCCCCGTCGCTATCGCCGGGATCATGGGCGGCGGCAACACCGAGGTTTCCGACTCGACGAAGACGATCCTGCTCGAGGTCGCGAACTTCCACCCCGGCTCGATCCGGCGCACCTCGTCGGCGCTGAAGCTGCGGAGCGAAGCTTCGCTCCGCTTCGAGAAAGGCATCGGGCCGGAGCTCGCTTCCTACGCTCAGCAGCGGGCCCTGCACCTGCTCGAAGCGGTGGCCGGTGGCCGCCCTGCCGCGGGCCTCGTCGATGTCTTCCCGACCCCCCTCCCCAGCCCGGCGATCACGCTCACGGCCAGCCGCATCGAGCAGGTTCTGGGCATCGCCATCGCCCCCGAGGGGGTCGAGCGCATCCTCGGCAGCCTCGGCTTCGCGGTGACCGCCGCCCCCGAGGGCTACCTGGTCACGCCCCCGTTCTGGCGGCCGGACGTCGCCCTCGCCGATGATCTCATCGAAGAGTTGATTCGCGTTCACGGCTACGAAAAGCTCCCAACCACGGCGCTCCGAGGCGCCATCCCAGCGACCGAACCCCGCCCCCTCGAGCGCACCCGCGAACGCGCTCGCGCGCTCGCTGCGGGACTCGGGTTCCAGGAGGTTGTGAACTACACCCTCACCTCAGCAGAGGAGCTCGCGCGCGTCGTCGCCCCGGGCGACGAAGTCCGCGCGGATCCGATCGCCGTCGCGAACCCGGTGGCCTCGCAGCACACCTTCCTCCGCACCTCGCTGCGGGGCTCGCTGCTGGCGGCGTATGCGAGTAACCGCCACCACGAAGACGCGGCCGTCCGACTCTTCGAGATCGGTGTCGAGTACTTGCCGACCGAGGCGGACTTGCCGCACGAGCGCCCCGTGCTCTGCGCCGTCCTCGGCGGGCAGCGCCTCGAGCGCTGGGCCCGCCCCGGGCCCGAGCGTCTGGACTTCTTCGATGCGAAAGGTGCGGTCGAGGCGCTGCTCGAGGACTTGGGCGTCGCCGCGAGCTTCGCCTCCGCCGAGCACCACGCCCTCCTCTCGGGTCACACCGCCGACATCGCGGCGAGCGATGCCCCGATCGGCGTCCTCGCGCAGGTGCACCCCGATGTCGCCAGTAGCTTCGATATCGAGGAGCCGGTGTTCCTTTTCGAGCTCTGGTTCGAGCCCCTCACCGCTGCCGTCCCAGAGCGCCCCGACTACCGCCCGCCGAGCCGCTATCCCGAGGTCCGCCGCGACCTCGCCCTGGTCGTCCCCCTCGACACACCTGCTGCTGCCCTGCTCGCGCTCGTGCGCTCGCACCGCTCCGGCGGTGTGCGCACGACTGCGGATGTCTTCGATGAGTACCGGGGCGAGGGTGTCGCGCCGGGGCTGAAGTCGCTCGCACTCGCAGTCCGCTTCCGCGCCGAGGACCGCACCCTGAGCGAACGCGATGTGACGCGCCTCGAGCAAGTCCTGCTTCGCAGGCTCGAAAAGGAGCTGGGCGCTACGCTCCGCGTCTAGCGAGGGACGGCCCTTTGGCCGAACGCGAACGTTCGCCCCTGTGTCCAGCCACGGCCGAGGAGGTACCTTGAAGATCACGGTCGTGGGCGCCGGTGTCTCTGGCCTTACCACCGCGGTTGCGCTCGTGCAGGCTGGCCACGCGGTCCAGATCCTCGCGGCCGCCCGTGCTCTCGAGGCGGCCTCGGGGGCGGCGGGTGCCTTCTGGTACCCCTTTCGCGCTCTCCCCCGAGACCGGGTCCTCGGCTGGAGCACTGCCACGCGTGATCGCCTCCTGGGGCTCGCGCGTGACCATCCGGAGGCGGGCGTCGATCTGCTGACGCTCTACGACGCGGCGGTCGGCGAGATCCCACCTTGGTGGGCGGCCGGCGTCGAGGACCTACGCCTGGAACGGACGAGGCTTCCCCTCGACGCTCCAGCGGCGTGGGTTTGCGGCGCCCCGCGCGTCGATCCCCGCAGCTACCTCCCCTGGCTCGAGGGGCAGCTTGCGCCGATCGCGATCGAAGAGGTGGCTGCGCTCGACGAGGTCGAGGGTGACCTCGTGGTGAACTGCACCGGACTCGGCTCGCGGCGCCTCCTCGACGACCGCGAACTCACGCCCGTGCTCGGCCAGACCGTCGTGGTCGCGGACGGAGCGGTCGACCCCTCGATCATCCTTCACGATGAGCGCGACGAGGCTGCACTCTTCTACGCGGTCCCCCGCCGCGGCGAGGTCGTGCTCGGCGGCTGCGCGATCGAAGTCGACGTCGACGTTCCTCCGGCGCCCGACCCTGCTCTGCGCGCAGCCATCCTGGGGCTGGCGGTGGCGCGGGGCGTCGCGCCCGGTGAGGTCCTTCGCGATAGCGTCGGCCTGCGGCCCGTTCGCACCGCCGTCCGCCTCGAGCGTGAGGGCCGGGTCATCCACAACTACGGCCACGGCGGCGCCGGGTTCACCCTTTCCTGGGGGTGCGCCGAAGAGGTCGTGCGGTTGGCGGGCGAGTAGGCGGAGAACTGCGCACGTGACCGATCCGCCCGCCCTCGACCCGGACGTTGGCCTCTGTAGCGTGTGTCAACACGGACGCCCCGTGACGAGCGGCCGCGGCTCGCGCTTCTGGCTCTGCGAGCGGGCCGCGGATGACGATCGCCTGCGCAAGTACCCGGCCCTTCCTCGTACCAGCTGCCACGCCTTCGTCCTCTCCGCTCGGGCTGTGATCTTTCCCGAGCCCGAAGCGGCCGCCTACACTGAAACGACGATGACCCTCACTCGCTCGGACTTCGCCGCCCGCTACCCGACGAACGATCTCCTGAACGATGGCACCGCCATCGTCTTTCGCCCCATGACGTCCGTTGACCGTGACGCGATTCTCGCCTTCGCCCGCGCGCTGCCCGAGGACGACCTGCTCTTCCTCCGCGAGGACATCACCGACCCAGCGGTGGTGGACGAGTGGATGGGCGAGATTTCGAATGGCGGGACGTTCACCGTCCTCGCCGAGGTCGGCGACATCGTCGTCGGCTACGCCAGCCTTCGTACCGAACCGGCGCGTTGGACCCGTCACGTCGGCGAGATCCGAATCAACGTGCATTCCGACTACCGCGGGACCGGCGTCGGAGCGGCCCTTGCCGGCGAGATTCGCCACGTCGCGCCGGCCCTCGACGTGCGCAAGTTGAGCGCGCAGATGACGGTCGACCAGTCGACCGCACGCGTCGTCTTCGAGCGGCTCGGATTCCACGAGCAGGCGATCCTCTCGGGCTGGGTCAGCGACCGCGCCGGTCAGGAGCGGGATCTGCTCATCATGGTCTGCGATCTCCCCGCGAAATAGGCTGCGGGGCGCTGGAGCAGGTCCGGCTTGAGACCCATCCTGCCGCACCGCTGGTCGATGTCCCGGGTGCCTCAGTGGCCGTGATCGGGAACCAGCCGGGCTCGCCCTTTCCGAGGAGCGCCCGCGTCGGCTCCCGTTCGCCGGGAGCGCCAGGCAGTACAGGAGGACACAGCGCGGCGTGAGCACGAACGATGACGGCGAGCTAGCCGGACCGGGTGAGGGCGGGCCCAGAAAGGCCGCGATCCTCGTGGTTCACGGCGGGAGGAATCCTGCCCGCGCGCGCTGGCTAAAACTGTGCCTCGAGGCCCTCGCCGAACACACGATTTATCCGAATTATCACATCTACGTCTGGAACAACGATGTTGGGGCGGTGGCAGCCCGGGAGCTCACGGGCGGGCTCAGCCGGTGCACGCTCATCGATGCTGATCCGCTCGAGCGACTGGAGCATCCGCACGCACAGGGATTGCAGCGGCTTTACGAACGGGCACGCAGCGACGGCGCCCACTACGTCGTCACCTTCGACGCCGATGCGATGCCCATCAAGACGGGCTGGCTCACTTCATTGATCGAGGCGATTGATGGCGGAGCTGCTCTCGCGGGCGTGTGGAGTGACGAGCGCAGTGAGCGGTGGGAGCCCTCGGTCCACCCCTCGTGCCTCTGCACGACGACCGACTTTGTCGACCACCACGAGGTCCGCTTCGGCGAGGTTCTGCGGGAACGAGAGAGCCGCTACGACACGCTCGCGAGCTTTACGCGTGTTGCCCTCGAAGCCGGCCTCCCAATTCACCGGCTGCTCCGCTCCAACCGCAACAACCTCCATCGGCTCATGGCCGGGATTTACGGTGACACGATCTACCATCACGGCGGCGGATCTCGCTTCGAAGTGGTCTACGGCGAGGCCGGGCGCAATGTGTTCAAGAATCTTCTCATCCGTGAACTGGGCACGGCCATGCTTCTCACCCACCGCGCCGGCTACCTGGCCTGGCTCCGCGGGGAAGCGATCGCGGGGCGCGTCCTATTTGTTCTGGGCATGTATGCAAGTGGCACCAGTGTCCTCACGGAATGCCTCGAACAGTGCGGCGTTAACGGAAGCGCCTTGAAGGGTCGTAGCCCGCAGCTCTCTCACGGCAACCTCGCGCAGCGGGAGGCAAGGCGGCTCAACGACTCGATGCTCACCCGCTCTGGAGGCAGCTGGAGTCAGCCGCCCGACCGGGTCGAGGCGGGCGATGACGAGTCGAGCGCCGTCCGCACGCTGCTGTCGACGTTGGAGAGCAGCGGCTCCCCGGGTGCGCTTGCAGACCCCCGTTTCCTGCTCACGGATCACGTCTGGTTCGGGGCAGCGACGAACCCGGGCTTCGTCGGGACGTTCCGGCACCCGGAGGCGGTTGCGAGATCGCTGTTGAAGCGTGACGGCATGGCTGTAGCCAGTGCCCACGCGCTTTGGCTCCGCTACAACCGGGAGCTGGTCCGACTGCACAAGGTCCACCGCTTTCCGCTGATCGAGTTCGAGCTCTCGGATCGCGAGGCCTTTGCGCAGACGGTTGCAGCGGTCGCCGCCGAATTGGGACTGGAGCCCCGCTTTCATGGGCTCAAGCGCATCGTTGACGCTCGCGCCCGCGAGAGCGAGGTGGCGCCCGACGTGCCTGTGCCGGAGGAGTGTAAAGAGATCTACGACTACCTCAGGATTCACCGCCACACAGGCTGGCTCGACCCGGAGAAACTCGAGGCACTCCTTGTCGCATGGGGCGAATTCGTTGACACCCCGGAGACCACTCCGCGACAAGAGATCGAGAGATGGGCGCGAACGAAGTTCCGGTCCGCGCCACCTCCCTTGCGGCGGGTCCTGAGACCGCCCCTGCACGCCATGCGCCGGCTGCGCGCCCGCGCCGCGGCTCGTGGGCGGGGCTGAACGAAACGATCAACCAGCCCCTGACCGACCGTCACCCGCTCTCAGCGATTCCCTCGGTTTCAGGAGGCCTTCCCAAGCGCCCCGCTGCGGGGAGAGCGGTCACGCCTCGTCGCGAGCCTCAGCCCGAGAGCCGGATCGCGAGTTGCGCTACGCGCTCGCCGAGCGCGTGTGCCTGGGCGCGGTCCTCATCCGTGACCTCGCCATGGGCGGTCGCCCCGTAGTACGAGCCCGATCGACGCATGCGCTCGCTCCAGGGCAACCCCACGACCACTAGGCCGTGTGCGAACAGCAGGTGCAGGAGCTGGAGCAGGGTCGCTTCGGTGCCCGCGGAGCGCGAATAGCCGGCCGTGAACGCCGCGCCGACCTTGCCCGAGAGCTCCCCTGACTCCCAGAGGTCCCCGGTGTAGTCGATCCAGTCCTTGAGCTTACCGGTGATCCCGCTCCAGTTAGGGGAGCCGAGGATGAGCGCATCCATCTCAAGCAGATCCTCGACCTTGGCTTCGTCGACACGACGACGGACCAGCTCCGCGTTCGTGGCGAGGATGCCTTCGGCGATGGCGTCCGCGAGCTGCTCGGTCAGCCCCCCGCGGCTGTCGTAGAGGAGAAGGACGCGCGCCATGCTTCTCCTTCGCGGTCGAGTATCTCTTTCGCCTCGGCCAGCGTTTCGAAACCGTACACGCGCTCGCCGCCTTCGCCCAGGGCATCGCGTAGGGGCCCGCTTGCGCAAGTGGCGTGCGCGCTGTGCGCCGCCTGCGCACCCTCGGCCGCGCCGCCGACGTGGACCACGAGGTCTCCGGCGCTCTTGAACGTCGCCGCGTAGGAGAGCAGGAACCCCTCCTCCAACTCCACCCCCCGCGGGCTGGAGTAGCTCAGCCGCCAACGGTAAACCTGCCGCGTGCGGCCGCAGTGACGCGTCACCCGATCCAGGCCGCCGTCGTCCAGCACGGTGTCGACGCAGACATCGAGTGCCGTGCTCACGACGATCGGTAGCCAGTCGTGCCACTGGGCCCAGCCGACGAGCTCGGCGAGTCCGGGCAGCGGCCGGGCGAGCTGACGGACCTGCTCGATCACCTCGTCGCGATCCGCATCGAACTCGCCT
>CAUYXJ010000093.1:0-10774 GCA_963577065.1 Dehalococcoidia bacterium
CACTACGCGGATATCGGCGATGTTGTCGCGACCCTCGAGTTCGGCAAGGACCACGTCTTCGCGCCCCACCAAAAGGAGCTCGACCCCGAGCTTCTGGGCGGCCATGACCGACCCGTCGACAACCTCTTTGGGACCGTGGTCACCGCCCATCGCGTCCACGGCAATTCTCGGTTTCATTGCGGCGCTCGCTCCGCCACCACAATCAGTCGCTCGCTCGCGTTCGTCAATGGTCCGAGCGCATAGTCGCCATAGACGCTGAGCGAGCGCAGGCCCGCAGCCTCGAACAGCAGATCGAGCTCGAATCGTGTGACGTACCTGAGCCGGTGCCGGCTGCAGACGCTGGCGCGCACGCCGTCCGCACCGGTCGTCTCGTAGACAACGCGCAGAGCCCGCGTCTGCTCCGCAAGGTCGTCCTCGCGGCGGTGCCAGACGACGAGCGGCTCGCCCTCGAACTCGCCGGAGAAGGCGAGGATCGGCTGACCGGCTTCGGCGGGGTCGAGCCAGTTCGCGGGGCCGGGGACATCGATCGCGACCCGCCCTCCCGGGGCCAGCGCAGCGCAGACGGCCCGAAGCGTTGCACGTTGCTCGGCTGCGTCGGCGCAGTAGAGGAAGACGTCGTTGGAGAGGATGACCGCCGCGAATGCCGCCGCCGGCAGCTCCGCCCCAGGGAGGCGAGCCTCCATGAAGGTCGCCTCGAGGCCCTCATCGGCGGCGCGTTCGCGCGCGATGCGAAGCATCGAAGGCGAGGGGTCTATGCCGGTGATGGCGTAGCCCGCACGGGCGAGAGCGAAGGCGATGCGGCCGGTGCCGGCACCGATCTCGAGAATCGGCCCACCCAGATCCGCCGCGAAGGGCAGCCAGAACTCCAGGTCCTCGCCGCCCGCGCCGTGGACCGCGTCGTAGAACTGGGCGTCGACGGCGTAGAGGGCCTCCATCGCCGCGAGCCTAGGTAGGAGTGGGGGGGCGGTCAATAATTCGCGCCTGCTACCTTTCGCTGCGAGCTTGTGGGCTCGGCGGAGCGGGCGGAGAATCGCCGCCAATCACTGCCAAAGATGGAGGCCCGCTGATGACTGCCAGCGCCACCGACCTCGAAGAAGCGATCCGCGAGGCGGCCGACGAGCGCGCCATTCGGCACGTGCTCACCTGCTACCCACGGGCGATCGATCGGTTCGACATGGAGCTACTGCGCACCGTCTATCACCCCGATGCCTACGACGACCACGGTAGCTACAAGGGCGATGTCGAGGGCTTCGTCGCTTTCCTCAACGAGGTCCTGCCCCGGTTCCAGTCGACGCAGCACTTCCTCGGGAACACGCATATCGAGCTCGATGGGGACGTGGCCCATACCGAGACCTACTGCCAGGCGTTGCACCGACTTGCGGGAACCGCTGAGGCGCCGCCCGCCGACAGCGTGACCGGGCTCCGCTACGTCGATCGCTTCGAGCGCCGCGATGGCGAGTGGCGCATCGCCCGCCGCCAGATCGTGATCGACTGGTCCCGGACCGACCCGATCGTCGGAGGGCCCAGCGAGCGTTCACCCGATACGGAGTACGGGCGTCGCGATCGCAGCGATCCCGTGTATCACTTCGGCCGCGGAGACTAGCTGTAGCAACCAGAGCGGTTGTTTACAGGCGGTCAACGCGCCGGAGGCCCCTCGTTTCGGGAGCGAACCGCTCCCGGGATTGCGCGCGCGCACTGCAGGCAGAGCCAGCCGTCGTCGCTGCGAGGGTCGAGATAGGCGTCGCCGCCGCAGTGGCCGCAGCTGCGGGGGCGCAGGCGCAGCCTCGGGACACTCGGGGCCGGGTCGTTCTTCGCCATCGGTCGCCGCCTCCAGGAAGCGATCGTGGCGGTGAGTCCAGGGATCTCCGCGGCGGGCATGGCACTGATCGCGAGACCACCACTTCGGTCGGGATCACTCCCGGTTGGTCCCGCCCGTCCACGATCGGACTCGCGGGGGCCGAAGTGAAGCCGCTCGGGTAGCTTCGAGCTAGGTTGAAGAGGCCTGGTCCGAAGCAGAGCCCGAACATCGCTGGCGCGAGTTTCTTGGGGTGTCGAGCAGGCGAAGAGCGACTCTCCTGCGTAGCACGCGGTGGATCGTAGAAATACGCGCGCGGGCTGGGTGTACGGTATCCCGGCACGCCGCTACCGGAGGTTCTAAACATGACGGAGGCATCTGTCTGGAAAGGGTCCTTCGTTGACTCGACCAATTGCGACCCGTTGGATCCGAAAGCCTGTCCGCCCTTAGAGCGGATCGAGTTGATCCAGGTCGACCGGAAGACGTTCGAACTCAACTCCTCCCTGACGTACATCGGCGATACGAGGGTGAAGGACCTGCCCGTCGCAGCACGCACGGTTGGCCCCGGCACTCTGCCGACTACCGACCTGGCGTCCGTACCCGCGGTGCTTCGCTGGTTCGTTGGTCGCTACGGCGTCCATACGCCGGCGGCGCTCGTCCACGATCGTTTGATCGGCTCGACCTCAGTCCCCGGTGTGAGCGACAAGGATGCCGATTCCTTCTTCCTCGACATGCTTCAGGCGATTGGGGTGAGATTGCTGCGCCGGCGCTTGATGTGGACCGCGGTCACGTTCGGTACACGATGGCGCAACCCTGGCTGGAGGCGATGGTTGATCGTCCTCTGGGCGATTGCGGGTATTGCGGGAATCGGGGCGTTTTTCTTCGGGGTAACAGCGCTGGCGTTCGGGGTCCTTGGACCGTTCCAGTGGCTGGCGCTGGCGGGGATCGTACCGCTGCCGGCATCAGCGCTCTGGGGGAGGTAATGGCGCGCTGGCGTCCTGGCGGCCATCAGCGCGGTCTGGCTCATACCGCCGACGTTAGTCGGTGGAGCGGGCTTCGCCGTCTATCTGGGCCTCGAGTACGTGGTTTCGAAGGTGGTCTCGAAGCTCTTCTCCACGCAGCGAGCGGGGACCGAGCCCCGGGGCTACGAACAATTCTGAACCCTTCGCAGTGAATGAGATCCCATGTCTGCGGCGGCGGGCGACCCCCGGCTGGCGCTGGTAGGGGCGAGAAGCGATCCGACCAGCGCCCTCCAGCCTCCTAAGCGCCGCGGGCGCACGACCGGACTCGCGGAGGACGAGGGCTGGCGGGCTCCCAAGGTTCCGGGTGAACACTCGGAAGGGCCCTAGTACTCACTCAGGAAAGTGAGCGTTGATGACTGAATCGTCGGCGGAGCGCGATTGCAGATTAGATGGAGGCCTCGGAGGGAAACATAATCGAACGCGGAGTTCTTTTAGTAAGTACTGGCTAAGGCCCTTTCCTATCGCTCTCTCGCGTCGGCGGCGATGAACTCGAGCTGGCGATCGGTCATGCGCTCGACGGCGAAGGCGCGGAAGACGACACGCGCGATTGCGAGGAAGACCCGTGGACCGGTGAACACCTCTTCACTCGTGAGGGCACAGCCGTCCGGGCGAGGCTCGACCTCCCAGGCGTGGCTGGCCCGGACCCAGAGGTACTTGGCGGCCCAGGCGACGCGGCGGCCGTCGTCGACCTCAACAACCGTGAGGTCGAACACGGGCCGGAACGGACCGCGACGCACCTGTTCGCGGTACCTCCGGCCCAACGCCCACCAGCGGCCGTCAGCCGGTGGTGCGTCACCGACCGGCTGGATCCATTGAATGTAGCGGTCGCGCACGGGCCAGCGCGGCAGGTCCGTCAGCGCCCGCCAGACCGCCGCTCGAGAGGCGGCCACGGCTCGCGTCCGGCGTACCACGAGGCGACCGGGAAACAGCCGGTTGAGTGGAACGTTCACGAGCGCGGTAGCTTACCGGAGAAAGAGGGCCCGGCGCAGCCTCCTGCTCCAGCGTGAGCGGCGTCGGCACTGCGACGCTCGTCGTCAACTCCGACTGCAACCGAGCGTGCACGTCGGCCGAACACGCTGATCGCCTCGACGCTGCCTCCTAACTACGCGACGGCCGCGGCGCGACCCGTTCCCACATGGTGCGCACGCCCCCCCCGCCGCGAACCCGCTCCGGTATCCTCGATAACGCGATGCGGGGCGAGGAGGTCGCGCGATTCATGGCCGACCTTCTGCGCGAGGGCCTCGAAGCGTGGACGAGCGCGGAGATCAACGTCGCAGTGGCCCGTCGAGCTGTCATTACGCCAACCGGCTGGGGTTCTTTGAGGGGGCCTGACCATGGGATTTATCGACGGGCAATCGGCGATCGTCACCGGCGCCGCGCAGGGCCTGGGCGCGGCGTTCGCCGAGGCGCTTGCGGCAGAGGGCGCGACCGTCACCCTCTGCGACGTGAAGCCATCGGTCGAGACTGTGGCGGCCGGGATCAAGGAACGGGGCGGCAGCGCGCAGGCCCTGATCGCTGATGTCTCCGAGCGCGAGCAGGTCGAAACCGTGGTCGCCGCAGCGGTCGAGGCTGGCGGCGGGCTCGACCTTCTCGTGAACAACGCAGGCAAGTGGACGCAGAGCCTGGTGACCGACGAGTGGGAAAAGGCCCTCGCCGATTGGGACCTGATCATGGACACGAACCTCAAGGGCGCGCTCATGTTCGGGCGCGCCTGCGTGCCTCACCTGATCGCCCGTGGCGGCGGCAACATCGTGAACATCAGCACCTACTACGTCCTGCCTGCGCGCAGCGGGGGCACGAACCCGCCCGGGACGGACCTCTATGCCGCCTCGAAGTGGGCGCTGAACGGCTTCACCCAGTCATGGTCGCAGGTGCTCGCGGAGCACCGCATCCGCGTGAACGCACTCTGCATGGGTGCCACCGACACAGCGATGTTGCGCGGCCTATTCCCCGGCGACCCGCCCGCTGACTTCGCCGCAACGTGGATGAAACCGGAGCAGATCGCAGGCCAGCTGCTGGACATTCTGCGCGAGGGCCCCGACGGCCGTACGGGCGAGAACATCGGCGCTTGGGTGGGCTACCCCGTCGAGCTGGGGCCGCGCAAGCCACCCCACGAGACGATCACGGGTTCGCCGCCGCCGGAAGCCTAGCGCGCGAGCCACCAGGCCGCTGGCCCGCCACTCAAGAGGTCGTGGCCTGCGAGGATGGCGGTGCTCCGTTCGCGGAAGTTGGCGAGCTGCTCGGGGTAGAAATCGGCCGCCCAGAGCACGCTGTCCCAGCTGCTCATGGCCACGTGGAGTGTGTAACGCGGCCAGAAATCGGGTGGGGGCTCGGACGCTTCGAAGTAGCCCACGAGACAGCCATGCGCGAACGGCCGACTGACGGGCAGCGTGAACCAGGGAAGCTTGCGGAACTCCTCGTAGGCGTCGCCGTAGTCGCTGCGGTTGAAGTCGATCAGCGCCACGAACCGCCCGTCCCGAAGGACGACGTTTGCCGGATGGAAGTCATCGTGCTGGAAAACGATTGCTGCCTCATCAAGGAGGGGGAGGTTCCTGCGCACGAAAGCCTCGGCTTCGGTCTCGCCCGCGAAGCCAAGCCCACGCTCGCGGACGGCCGCCGATCTCGTCACGTACTTCGCCCGCCGCTCGGCCGCCCAGTTCGGGAGACGAGGTGTGGGCGCGGCGTGGACCTTGCGGAGCTCGCCGCCTGCCTCCACCCCGGCCTCGTAGCACGCCGCGTCGGTCATTTCCGGCAGCGCCACCTCCCCATCAGTCCCGGCGACGTAGCGCAGGACCGTGTAGACCAGCGCCCCGCCCTCGGCCAAGCCGAGGGCGACGGGCTCCGAGCTGCGCACGCCCCTCGCCCGTAACTCCCCCAAGGCCACGAAGTCGCGTCGCCGGCGCGCCTCGTGCGCGATGGGTGCGATTCGCAGCACGAAGGCCGGACTGGCGTTGATGTACAGCACGAACTTCGTGTCGGACGAGTAGCCCGCGTCGAGGGGCTCGATGCTCGTCACGGTCGCGAGCGCGGGCTCGCGTTCCACCATCGCCTCGGCGGTGCGAAGATCTATGGGCCTCGTTGACCTCCGCCGGAAAGCACCGCCAAGGATGACCGCATGGCGCCCTCCAGCGAAGCCTCGGGCCAACGCCCTCCTCGAGTAGCGCCGCCCAGGATCAGCCGGCGGCGTTTGCTCGGCCTGCTCGGGGCCTCCGCGCTCGCGGCGAGCTGCGGCCGCTCGGGTCGGGGCGAGGATGAGGCGGCAGTGACGCTCCCGGCGCCGGCCAGCGCGATCATCACGCGCTGGCGCGACGATCCGTACGCTCGCGGCTCGTACTCGTACCTGAGGGTGGGATCGACACCAGCCGATCGAGTCGCCCTCCGCCTCCCCATCGACAACACGCTGTTCTTCGCGGGCGAGGCGACCTCGAGCGATTACCCGGCGACGGTGCACGGCGCGCTCCTGTCCGGCCGGCGCGCCGCCCAGGAGGTGCTGGTCGCCGGCGGGGCCGACGATGCGATCGCCGTCGTCGGTGCCGGCGCCGCGGGGCTCGGTTGCGCACGTGTGCTCGCAGACGCCGGTCGCACCGTGACGGTCGTCGAGGCGCGTGACCGGATCGGCGGGCGGGTCTGGACGATCGACCACGAGGGAACGCCCCTCGACCTGGGAGCCTCCTGGATCCACGGCGTCGAGAACAACCCGCTGGCGGAGCTCGCCGCAGCGGCTCAGCAACCGCTGGGCACGACCGACTACGAGGAAGTGGCGATCCGGAAGGCCGCGGGCGAGCGCCTCCCGCAGGGCGCGTTCACGCGCGTGGACGCCGCCTTGCGCCGCGGCCTGCGCGATGCTGCGAGCTTCCCGGACGCTCTCGCGCAGGCCCTGGCGACGCTCGACGGAGACCACGCCGCGCTGGGTCGCTACCGCGCCTCCGCGGAGATCGAGCACGAGTTCGCGGCCGACCTTGCCGACCTCTCCCCGGACGCGCTGGAGGAAGGCGACGAGTTCGCCGGCGACGACGTCGTCCTCCCAGGCGGCTATGTGCGCTTGCTCGAGCCGCTGGCGGAGGGGCTCGATCTGCGCCTCGGGACCGCGGTTTCGGTCGTACGACAGGCGTCCGCGGGGGTCCGCCTCGAGACGAATCGCGGGCCGATCGAGGTAGCTCGCTGCGTCGTCACCCTGCCCCTCGGGGTCCTGCAGTCCGGCAGCGTCGCCTTCGAGCCGCCTCGGCCGGACGCGATGGCCGGGGCCATCGACCGGCTCGGGATGGGCCTGCTCGACAAGGCGATTCTGTTCTTTCCACGCAAGTTCTGGGATGACGCCGACCTCCTCGGCTTCGTGCCCGAGAGCGGCAGCGAATGGATCGAGTGGCTCAACCTCGAGCGGCACTGGGGCGAACCGGCCCTGATGGGCTTCAACGCCGGCTCGACGGCAGAGAACATCGCTGCGATGGGCGATGCCGAGATCGTGGACTCCGCGATGGGCGCCCTTCGCAGCATGTACGGCACGGGCTAGCCCCTGGCACCTCGCCCACGGCGTTGGCCGCCGTGCGTGAGTAGGGTCGAGGGGCTTTGGCGACTGCGATAAGCACCCCGGGCGTCTCCGCTCCCCCACAGCGCCAGCGACTCTCGCTCAGCACCTTTTCGGCCTTTCAGTCACGCAACTTTGCGTTGCTGTGGGCGAACAACTTCACGTTCGCGCTCTCGCAGTCGACGCGGCAGTTCGCGTTCGTGTCGCTCGCTGGAGCTCTTCGGGACGGGACGAGGCGCTCGGGCTGATCAGCTTCGCGCTGGGCATCCCCATCTTTGGCTTCCCCCGGTGCCCTCGCGGACCGCATGCAGGCGCATGTCCCAAGCGATGATGGGCCGCGTAAGGAGCAGCTACACCCTCTGCATGGCCGGCGGCATGCCCCTCGGGGCGCTCCTCGCCGGGCTGATGGCGGATGTCGTCGGCACGCGCGAGTGGTTCGTGGCCGGCGGCTTCTCGCTCGCCGTCGTGGGCGCGCTCGTATTCCTCACTCAGCCCTCCCTGCGCCGCATGCGCTCCAGCGCGGAGCCGCCCGAGGGCGCCGTGGAGTCGGGTACCACAACCCAACAAGCGAGCGCGTAGTTCGAAGCGGCCAGCGGCCGCGCAGACGCAGCAGTCGAGCGCGGGTGGGGTAGGGAGGGGGGGCCGAGCGCAGCGAGCCAACAAGCGAGCGCGTTCGGAGCGGCCAGCGGCCGCGCAGACGCAGCAGTCGAGCGTGGGTGGGGTAGGGAAGGGGGCCCGAGCGCAGCGAGCTATCAAGTTACGTGCTCGGCGCCGTCCACGTGCAGCGCGACGCCCGAGATGAAGCGTGCCTCATCGGAATGCAGGAAGAGCGCGGCGTAGCCCACGTCCCAGCCCGTCCCCATCTTCCCCCCGAGGGGGATGCGGCTGTCGCGTTGGGCCACGAGCGCGGCTCGGTCGGCGCCGGCGGCAACCCGCGGTTCGATCGCCATCGGCGTGTTCATCGCCCCGGGGAGAATCGCGTTGACGCGAATATTGTCGGGCGCGTGTTGGGCGGCCAGCTGCTCGGTGAGCGCGAGCAGTGCCGTCTTCGTGGCTTTGTAGCCGAGGAACGGATAGGCGTGACGCGCAGCCATCGAGGAGATGTTCACGATCGAGCCGCCGCCGCCTTCACGCATCGCAGGAATCGCTTGGCGCGAAGCCAACCACGCGCTCTTCAGATTCAGCGCGACGATGCGATCGAAGCCCTCTTCGCTGAGGTCGAGGGGGGAAGCGTCACCGGCGCCCACGCTGGCTCCGACGTTGTTGTGGAGGATGTCGATGCCGCCGTAAAGCCCCACCGTCTGGGCAACCATCTCGGCCAGGCTGGGCTCGCTGGTGGCGTCGACCTCGACCGCCGCCGCGGCGCCGCCCTCATCGGCGATCATCGCGACGGTCTCTTGGGCTGAAGCCAGGTCACGGTCCGCGACCACGACTTGCGCACCTTCGCGGCCGAGCAGGATCGCGGTCGCGCGGCCGTTTCCGATCGTCGCTCCCGGCGTTTGGCCGGCACCGACGACGATCGCGACCTTCCCTTCGACCCTACAGCTCACCGGAGCCTCCTCCGCCAACTGGACCTGGCCGCCAGTTCGCGTCACCCTCCTCGCTGAATTCTCACCCGAGGAGCCCAGCTTGCCAGTCTCACTACTCGAACGCGTCGCCCTCGTGACCGGCGCGGGACGCGGCGTCGGCCGCAGCATAGCGCTCGACCTCGCCCGGCATGGCGCCAAGGTCATCGTCAACGACCTCGGTGGCGCCCTTTCGGGCGAGGGCGCGGATGTCTCCGTCGCGCAATCGGTCGTGCACGAGATGGAGGCCGCGGGCGGCGAGGGCGCCGCCAACACCGGCGATGTCACCGACTATGAGGACGCCTACGGCATGATCAAGCAGGCGATCGACACCTGGGGCCGGCTCGACATCGTCGTCTCGAACGCGGGCATCCTGCGTGACCGCGCCCTGCACAACCTCCCGCCCGACGATTGGGCGGCGGTGCTGGCCGTCCACCTTACCGGCGCCTACAACCTGCTCCACCATGCCTGGCCGGTGTTCCGCCAGCAGCACTACGGCCGGGTGGTGCTGACCACCTCGAACTCGGGTTTCCTCGGGAACTTTGGACAATCGAACTACGGCTCGGCGAAGGCGGGCCTCATCGGTCTCATGAACGTGGCCAAGATCGAGGGCGAGAAGTACGACGTGATGGTCAACTGTCTCAATCCCGGCGCCGCCACGCGCATGACGACCGCGCTGCGTGGCATGGAGGCCGAGCGCGAGGCGGCGATGAGCCCCGACCGCGTGGCCCCCGCGGTCACCTACATGGCCAGCGACACCTGCACGACGAGCGGCATGATCATCCAGGCGGGCGGCGGCACCTTCGGCCGTGCCGCAATCGTCCAGAACGCGCGCGTGCCCCTCGAGAACGCGACCGCCGACGACGTCGAGGCGCACTGGGAGCAGATTACCGATCTCGAATCGGCCGAGCCCTGGTGGTCCGTCCGCGAGAGCCTAGCGGACCACCTCGCCAAGCTGAGCGAAGGCACCTAACCGCGCCGTCCCAAGACGGCCGCCGGCTGGCGACCGGCGCGGGCAGCTACCGCCTGAGCCTCCCGCCGGAAGCGGCCGCGCGCGCCCGAATCCGCCGGAGGTCGACGCGTACCGCGCGCGCCGTAGCGCCAACCCCCGGGCGTGGTGCCCCCGGATAGGCCGTCGGCGCCACGGGTTCGTCCCCAACGGTCACGTAACACCCATCCTGCCAGGGCTGGCAGGCCCGGAGCAGAGCCTGAAGGTGACGGCGACGCACCACCGCGTGGACCATCCCGACGGGACCATCGCGTCCCTCACCATGAAACGTCGTCGCCGGGAACCCAGCCTCGCGAAGCGCTTCAGCGACGCCGATCGGCTGTTCGGACGAGAAGATCCGCACCGTCACCGTGCCGAGCCGCAATCGCTCCGCAGCCGCCAGGCCAAGGTACTGCCCGAGGGCGAACCCCGCGCCGTAGCCGATGATGCGGATCGGGTCCGTGATGTTCGTGAACACGATGCCCGCCGCGATGATGAGCGTCGTCGCCTCCGCGAAGCCGACGACGCTCGCGAGCCCGCGACGATTCTGGATTATGAAACTGATGCGCAACGTGTCGAGCGCCATGTCCACGGCGCGTAGCGCCACAATCAACAGCGCTAAGAGCAGCGACTCCCAAGGCATAGCAACCCCCCAAAAGCAGGACGGACGCAGGGCACCCCGAGCGCGCACGTAGGCGCCCTCAGACGGTGACCCGAAAGAGATAGGTGAACGCGGCTAGGTCGGGTGTGTACTCATAGGACCTCCTCGAGAAGGTCCTCCGACGCCTGCGGGGTTAGCTGACGGGCGACGACTGGAGGTGTCGTCCGTGGGCGGGCCCACGGTTTGCCCCAACTTGGCGGTTCCCCCGCTCCGTTAGC
>CAUYXJ010000094.1:0-10484 GCA_963577065.1 Dehalococcoidia bacterium
CTTCCCCCGCCTTCTCCCCAAGTAGGCCGCCCCCCCCCCCCCCCCCCCGCCGCGCGCATAGGCGCACCACAGCACGAGATGCGAGACCTTTTCGGGGTAACGGGCGGCGAACAGGATAGCTGCGGGCCCGGCATGGACAGGAGCGAACAACGCGACTTGTACCTGGTCCAGCCCGTTCACGACCGCGGCGAGGTCTTCCACCTGCGCCTCGGGTGACATGTCCGGGAACTCGCCCCCAGAGGCACCCATGCCCTGGGGGTCGTAACGGACGACCATGCGGGCAGCCGGGGACAGGAACACCTCGCCCGAGACGCGCCGATCGATCCGGGACTGGGTATCGACGGAGAACCATGGCGCCATGAGCATTCGGACAATGGCCGGCCCGTGCCCGTCGGCGACGGCGGCGATGCTGACACCGCTGGCGGATCGCTGATGATTGGTCGCTGCCTCAAGGACAGCTGCGCGCTTCGTCATCTCATCACCTTGCCACTTGACCGTCCGGTCTAGTCTATGGGAAATCAAGCTAGGGTGTCGACCGCGGAGGCGCTGCCCCCCAAGGGAGCGGCCGAGCCTGAGTTCGCAGGCCCAGCCGTAGGATCGATCCTAGGGAGCTGCGGGGGTGAGGACCGTCGGGCTCACAAGATCGCGGACGAAAGGAGCCAGGCGCAGAATGAGATCGGGATCGTTGGCCGTCTTGGCGAGCAGGAGGACGCCCTGCAAGTAGGCGAAGACCGCCTGCGAGACCAAACTCGCCTCTGCGCGAGGCTCGGGGGATGGCCCGCCCTGGTCGAGCGACTGCTCGAGCTGCTCTTCGAAGTGATCGAATGCGGCCTGGAGCCTCATCCGGATCGACTCGTCTTGCGCGCCCAGTTCCGCCGCCAAGTTCCCCAGTTGACACCCGGGGAGCCGGTTGGCTTCGTTCGTCGTCGCAAGCTGGTCCGACCAGGCCCGGGCGAAGACTCGTTCGATGCGGTCGAGCGCGGGGCCGTCGATAGAGAGGCTCGGCTTGAACACGACCCGGTCGTAGTGATCGATCATCGCCTCGATCGCGGCCAAGGCGAGATCGTGCTTGGAGGGGAAGAAGTGGTAGAAGCTGCCCTTCTGCACCCCTGCATGCTGGCAGATCGCCGTCACGCCCACGCTGGCGTAGCTCCGCTCATGGATCAGCTCCACGGCGCTCTCGATTAGCCGTTGACGGGTGTCCACTCTCGGCGGCATCGACCCTCCACTAGACCGGTCAACCAAGGATAGCAGGACGTCAGCTCTCGTCCACCCAGGCCGCGCGCGGCGTTCTCTAGCTTCTCCTTTGCACGGCGGTCTGAGACAGGGTTCCTCGCGTCACGCCCGTCGGCTTGGTCGCCTGGGATCCACGCTCGGCGGCATGCCTACCGCCCAATGCCGAAGGCTCGCGATGGTGCGCTCCCGCTGAGGTGTCCAGCGCAGTGCCTGCCCGACGTTGCTGAAGGGTCCGGGATCACGAAGGGCGCCGCGATTGCTCGCGGCGCCCTTCGACGTCGTCGGATGGCGCGGCGGCTAGGAGCCGCCGGCGGGGACGGCCTCCTCGATCGGCTGGTTCGTGTGCGTGTCCATCTCGAAGGGGCCCTTGAGGTCGAACTCCTTCGCCATCTCGCGGGTAGCGGGGATGACCTCTTCGCCCATGAGGCGGAGGCTGCGCATCGAGTCGTCGTGGTCCATCGCGCCGTCGCCGTCCCAGAAGAAGATGCTGCCGGGGCGGAGATACTCGAGCACGTGCCGGATCTTCGGGATCACCGTCTTCGGTGTGCCCGTGATGATCGACATGCGCTCCTTCTGTGACTCGTAGGTACCGAACTGGTCGGCTGCCTTCACGGCCTCTTCGTCGGCTTTCTGACCCGTGATCTCCTCGTGGGCTGCCTCGCGGCCCCGCGAGCGGGCGGCGGCGAAGCTGGTGACCGTCGGTAGGAGGTTCGTGCGCGAGGTCATGCCCGGCAGATTTTGTATGTACGGCCGCACGATCCCCTGGTTGCCCTCGAGGAAGGGATTGCTCGGCCCCTCGACGTATTTGCGCGCGGCCGCATCGGCGAGCTCTTCGGTCTCGTCCACGTGCACCTTGAACAGGTACGAGCGGTGCTGTGTTTGCGCTTCGTAGCCCTCTTCCTTGGCGACCTCGCTGTAATACTCATACGACTTCAGGGTCGGCTCCATCTCGGTGGCGAGCATGACGTAGGGATAGCGATGGCGCGCCGTCCAGGCGACGGTGTTGCGGCTCATGATGCCCGGGATCCAGATCTGGGGATGGGGATCCTGGTAGGGCCGCGCCCACGGATTCACATAGCGGTAGTTGTAGTGCTCGCCCTCCCAGCGGAAGGGGCCGGGGCGCGTCCAGGCGTCGATGATGAAGTCGTGCGCCTCCTGGAAGCGCTCCCAGTTGAAGGGCGCCTGGGCGTTGTGGGCGACGCTCTCACGGCCGGTCCCGCGGACCCAGCCCGTGACCAGCCGGCCGCGCGAGATCATGTCGATTTCGGCGAGCTCCTCGGCCAACCACAGGGGATCGTCCCAGATCGGCAGGACGTTGCCGAGAATGACGATCTTCACCTTCTTGGTGATGCGCGCGAGGATGGCCGCCTCGACGTTGACCACGCCGCCCATGCAGAAGGGCGTGCTGTGGTGCTCGTTCAGCATGATGCCGTCGAAGCCCATCTCTTCGGCGTAGACCTTCTCGTCGAGATAGCGGTTGTAGAGCTCGGCGCCGAGCCTCGGGTTGTAGGCGCTGTTGCTCATCCCCAGATCCTGGATATCGCGCCCGGTGGAGCCGAAATACCCGGAGTCAGGATCCTGGTAGGGCCGTTCAGTGAAGTAGCCGATGAACATCGCTCACCCCTGTGGAATCGCCGGCGCGCACGGTGCGCGAAGCGACCAGATAGCGCGCATCATACCTGTTCGTACCGTCACAGCGGCGAGGTCTGGGACGCGCCCTGCGGCCTGGCCCAGCCCTAGACGCCGGCGTGTTTCGCGATCAGGCCGGCCAGAGCCTCGGGCTCCTCGAGATCGACCGAGTGGCCCGCCCCTTCGACGATCTCGAGCGTGGCGTTGGGGAGCGCGGCGGCATACTGCCGCGCGCAAGTCACCGGAATCACGGCCTCAGCGCTCCCGGCGACCACCAGAGTGGGGGTCTCGACGGTCGGCAGGAGGTGGGGGAGGTGGCGATTGAACATGTACGGGCTCCAGCTCAGGCGAGCGGTCATCTCGCGGCTGAAGTCCCAGAGCTCCTTGATCTCCTTCGTGGGCTCCTCGCCGAAGATCTCGTGGAAGTGCGCTTCATCACGGAAGCCGGCGCCCACGTATTCCGGGTAGTCGATCAGCATCTGGTCGAGGATTTCGCCCTCATCGGGGCGGAGGCCGGCAGCGCCCACGAGCACGAGTGCGTGGAGCCCCTCCTGGTGCATCGTGGCCAGCTCCGCGGCGATGAAGCCGCCGAAGCCCAGGCCCACGAGGGTCACCGGATCAGGCGAAATCTCCGCGATGAAGCGATCCATCAGGATCGCGATATCGCGGGGCTCGCGCGCCCAAGCCGGGCGCGCCGACTGGCCGTATCCCGGGAGATCCGGGACGGTCACCGTGAAGCGCTGGGCGAGCGCCTCGTGGAAGGGCCCCCAGCCGGGATTGCCCGAGGAGTGATGGAGCACGACGGCGGCGGGGCCGCTGCCGCTTTGCAGATAGCGGACGCTGCCGCCCGCAATCTCGGTGGTGGATTCGGTCCAGGTGTGTTCAGCGGTGGTCATGCGGGGCCCCCTTCGGGTCGTCCATTGGCGCAACGTCGCATGATACCCGAGCGCTCGCCGGTTGGTCGCCCGTGATCCAACCCACCGCGGCACTGGCCTGCGATTCCCCGCATCTGTACGCTCTCGCGCATGCCTGATTCCTACCTGGTCGTCCACGTCGACGCACGCCCGAACACCTCGTTCGAGATCGAGAAACAGCGCATCGAAGCCGGCGGCGGCCGCTTCGAAGCGATGAGCTCGTCGACCGAGGACGAGCTCATCGCGCAAGTCCGAGACGCCAATGTGATCCTCGTCTCTGCGAAGCAGATCACGCGCCGCGTCGTCGAATCGATGCCGCGGTGCAAACTGATCATCCGCTACGGCGTGGGGCTCGACACGCTCGATATCCCCGCCGCCACCGACCACGGCATCGTCGTGGCGCACTTCCCCGACTTCTGTCAGCCCGAGGTCGCGAACCACATGATGATGCTGCTGCTCGCCTGCGCGAAGAAGATGCCCATGCTCGACAAAGCCGTTCGCGACGGAAGCTGGCGACCGGGCCCGCTCGGACCGATGGGCGCCATCGGCGGCGAGACGCTCGGACTCGTGGCGCTCGGCAACATCGCGAGGGCGGTCGTGCCGCGCGCGCAGGCGTTCGGCTTGAACGTGATCGCCTACGACCCCTATCTCGGGGAAGGCGTCTTCCGCGCGTACGGCGTCGAGCGGATCGAGACCCTGCCGGAGCTGCTCGAGCGTTCCGACTACGTCTCGGTGCACACGCCCCTGAATCCCGAGACCCACCACCTGATCGGCCCCGCCGAGCTGGAGCGGATGAAGCCGACGGCCTACCTGATCAACACCTCCCGCGGTCCCGTCGTCGACCAGGACGCGCTCGTCGCGGCATTGGACGCAGGTCAGATCGCAGGTGCGGGCCTGGATGTCTTCGAGCGCGAGCCGCTCGAGGCGGAGTCGCCCCTCGCACGCATGGAGAACGTCGTGCTCATGCCGCACTCCGCCTCGTACTCCGATCAGTCGTTCGAGGGGATGCGGCGGCGGGTGGGTGAGACGGTTGTGGGGCTGATGGAGGGGCGCTGGCCCGAATTCGTGGCCAACCCGCGCGTGGAGCCGCGTGCGTCGCTACCACCGCGGGATTAACGGCGGCGTAGAATCCGCGCACCGACCCCGAGGAGGCAGATCCATGCAGGCCGCAGTGTTCCACGGTGCCAACCAGCCGCTCACGATCGAAGAGGTCGCGATCGACGACCCGGGACCGCGCGAGGTCGTCGTCAAGACGGTCGCGAGCGGTGTCTGCCATAGCGACCTGCACTTCGTCGACGGCCTCTACCCCATGGAGGCCCCCGCGATCCTCGGGCACGAGGCGGCCGGCATCATCGAAGCCGTGGGCGACCAGGTCACGTACGTGCAGCCCGGCGACCACGTGATCTGCTGCCTCTCCGTGTTCTGCGGGATGTGCGAACAGTGCATGACGGGCCAGCCCTACCTCTGCCGCAGCCCGGAAGTACGGCGCAGCGCCGAGGAGCCACCGAAGTACACCTGGAACGGCAAGCCCGTCGCCCAGTTCGCAAACCTCTCGAGCTACGCCGAGAAGATGCTGGTGCACGAGAACGCGGTCGTCCAGATCCGTGAGGACATGCCTTTCGACGCCGCCGCCCTCATCGGCTGCGGCGTCACTACGGGCTTCGGCGCCGCGCTCAACACGGCCAAGGTCGCGCCAGGCTCCACGGTGGCCGTCTTTGGCGTGGGTGGCGTGGGCTTAGCCGCGATGCAGGGCGCGCTCGTGGCGGGCGCCCGCATGATCATCGCCGTGGACATGGTCGAATCAAAGCTGGCGAAGGCGAGGGAGCTCGGCGCCACGCACATCGTCGATGCCTCCTCGGGAGACCCCGTGCAGGCGATCCGGGACCTGACCGGCGGCGGCGCGGACTACACCTTCGAGGCTATCGGCCTCAAGGTGGCGGCCGAGCAGGCGTTCGACGCCCTCCGGCCGGGCGGCACCGCCACCATCATCGGGATGATTCCCGTCGGCCAGAAGGTCGAGCTCGACGGCCGTATGTTCCTGAGCGAGAAGAAGATCCAGGGCAGCTCCATGGGCTCAAACCGCTTCCGCGTGGACATGCCCCGCTACATCGATTTCTACATGCAGGGCCGCCTGAAGCTCGATGAAATGATCAGCCGCCGCGGCCGCCTGGAAGACGTGAACGAGGCGTTCCGCGCGATGAAGGCCGGTGAGGTCGCGCGCTCGGTCCTGATGTTCGACTAGCCGAGCGGGGTCGAGCTAGGCTTCCTCGCGCGGGCGGGTGAACCCGCCCCGGAAACGTTCGAGCAACCCCTCGCGGGTGAACTCCGGCGATTTCGCGTAGTCGATGATGATGCGTTCGCGGTCCTCCACGACCTGCGCGGCGGCGGCGACTTCGGCGGCGATCTCGTGCGGGATCTGGATGCAGCCGTGCAGGTCCGCGTGGAGCAGATCGCCGGGGTTGACCGTGAGGCCGCCGACCGTCACGGGCCCGCCGACCTCGACCTGGTGGACGTAGGCGTGCGAAACCAGGACCTCCTTCGAGAGGAACTGGAAGCCGAGCTCGCGGACCTCCTCCATGTCCCGTACGCCGCTATCGGTGACGACGCCAATGCAACCCAACGCGTTGTGGACATTCGCATTGACCTCGCCCCAGAAGGAGCCCACGGGCGGCTGGTCGAGGTCCTGGATGACCACGATCCGCGGCGCCGGGATCGACTCGATGTGGTCGTACCAGGCACCGCGTTCGACACCTGCGGCCTCGGGGTCCTTGTCGGGCGGCACGCTCGCGCGGATCTTGCAGGTGACGGCGTAACCCACGATCGGCGGCAGCTCGGGGAAGCGGCACTCGATCTCCGGGCTCATCACGCCGTAGTTGCGGGCGCGCACGTCGAAGGTCTCGATCGCGTTCGAGATCGCGGGGGAGGGCCAGGCGCGGAGGGCGTCGAGCTGTTCGGGGGTAAGCGGTTCCATGGTCGGCTCCAGTGCGAGGGTGCGCGAATCCTACGACGGAAGTTCAGAGTTCAGAGCTCAAGGTTCAAAGAACAAAGAAATCGGCCGATCTGGGGGTCATTGCGCCCTCGGACAGCACGGCGTGGTGTCGAGGGGCGGGTGCGCGGCCTCGTGGGTGCTACGCCCCCGGCAGACCCACGAACTGACGCAGCTCGAAGCCGTTGCCGTCCGGGTCCGCGACCTCGGCCAGGCGGACGGGGACGCCACCTCCGGCCTCGCGGATCGCGCGCAGCTGGCCGCCGGCGGCCGTGAGCTCGGCGATGGCGGCGTCGAGGTCGTCGACCTCGAAGTTCACCCCCGCGTGCGGCAACGGGCCTTCGCCCTCCCCACCACCCTCGGGAAGGATGTGCAAGGCCACGACGAGGTCGCCGCACTGGAACGTGCTCCAGCCCGGCGACTGGGAGCCGGGCGAAGGCGTCTCCACCAAACCGATCGTGTCCCCGTAGAACGCGCAGGCGCGCTCCATGTCGTACACGTAGTGGATGACCATGGGGCTATGGGTGCGCATGCCCGCTCCCGACGAGTCGCTGCCGAGTTAGTCCCGCTGGATCCAGGTGCGGCGCACGAAGAGCGCCTCGCTGACGACCGTCGCGGGCGAGCGCTCCTCGTTGCGGCGCGAGAGCGCCCGCTTCGAGGCGCGGCCCGCAGCCGTGGAGGCGGCCCGGTGCGCGAGGTACTTCCCCGCGAGGCCGGCGCCGATCTGCAGCACGGTGCCCACGGCCACGGCCGTGGCGGCGCGTTTCAGCGGCACCGGTAGGCCAGGGCGGCGCAACTCCAAGGCCCCGGCTTCTTCGCGCGCGATGATCATTCGGTGGTCGGCCAGAAACATCCCGCAGCCACGGCAGTAGTTGTCCGCCGCATCGTAGGGCTCCGTGCAGTCGGGGCAGGCCGAGCTCGAGGGCGCGGTGTCGTCCATCGCTCGCGATTATACGTCCGGCTCTAGGCTATGGCCGTCTCGACAGCGTCTGTGAGGTCGAGCGGCTCGGGCGGGGGCACTTCGAGGCGCCCTTCGGCGAGGGCCCGCAGCGTCTCGACGAGGAGGGGACGCTCGCGCGCGACGCCGCTTGCCCGAATCTCGCCGTAGAGGGGTAGGGCCTCGATCGTGGCTCGGCCGGCTCCCGCCGGGAGGTCAACGGGCGGGCCGGCCGGGATCGGGTAGCGGCAGTAGCTGAGCACAGGACCGCGATCGAGATCACCGGTCACGAGGTGATACATACAGCCGCCCTCGGTCGCACCAGTGCGGATCAGCTCGGCGATGACCTGCTGGTAGGTACCAGTAGGGCCATCGGGGAGGGCGGGGTGGTCATTGATGATGGGGAACCGCCCGTAGAGCGGCTCCGTGGCGATGAGCATGTAACCGAACATCACCGCCAGATCGAATGAGTAGGGAGCGAGCCGGGCTGCAGCCGCCTCGTCGAACTCCGCGCGCCAGGCGGGGAGGGGCTCGCCTGCGCGCGAGCGATCGCCGCTGCGCTCTTTGCGGAACCGCACCGAGGACAGCGTCTCGCTGGGCACGCGGTGTTCCGCGAGGAGGCCCAAGAGCCGGTCGGTCGCCTCGTATTCGCCGGGCCTGCGATTCACGAACGCCACCGCGATCTCGACTGGGAGGCCGCGCTCGATCGCGGCCAGGAGGTATTCGAGGGCGCCGTAGGAGCCGGGCCCGCGCCCGGTCGTGAGCCAGGCGATCCGGAGCGGCGCACTCACCGGGGAACCGCCCGTGGGGATCTCTCAGTTGCCGGCATCAGGCGGCGGAGAAGGGCCATCGTTCGGCGTACGTTCGTCCTGAATCCGGCCCTGCAAGCGCTGAACGCGAAGCTCGGCGGAGTCGAGCAGCCCCCGCAGTTTGTCGACGAGGGCAGCACCCTCCTCGTAGATCCCGATCGACTCTTCGAGGGGGATGTTTCCCGCCTCGAGCTTCTTCGCCCGCTCCTCCAGCTGTGCCACGAGCTCTTCGAACGACGGCTCGGCCACGCTCAGCTGACCTCTGCCCAGAAAGCGCCATCGCCCACCGCGACGGCGACGCGATTGCCGCCCTTGACGTCTTTGACGCGGCGCACCACACGCCGGCGCTTTCCCAGGCGCTCCACGATCGCGTAGCCGCGCGCGAGCGTGTTGGCGGGATCGAGGGCGGCGAGCTGTGCATCCGTGCGTTCGACGGCCGCGCGCTCCGCGGCCAGGCGCGTCTCCAGCGCGATCTGCACGCGAGCGCTGAGGGCGGCAACGCGCTCAGCGCCGCGCCTGGGACTGGGGGCGGCGTGGCGGACACGTGCACCCGCGGCCTGGAGCTGCGCCGTGCGCGCAGCGATCCCTGCGCGGGCGCGAGCGGCCATGGCGGAATCGAGCGCTCTGATCTGGGCGGCCACCTCGGTCGCGTCCGGGGTGGCGCGCTGGGCGGCGGCGCTCGGCGTCGGCGCGCGCACGTCGGCGGCGAGATCGGCGAGCGAGGTATCGGTCTCGTGCCCGATGCCGGTGACCACCGGGATCGGGAAGCCGAAGATGGTGCGCACGACGGCCTCGTCGTTGAACGCGGAGAGGTCCTCGCTGCCGCCACCCCCGCGGGCCACGATGGCGAGATCGAGCGCGGGATCCTCGGCGAGGGTGCGGAGCGCATCGACGACGCTCGCGGCCGCCTGCTCGCCCTGCACGAGCGCGGGCGAGAGCACGAGCTCGGTGAGGGGCCAGCGCTGCGCGAGCACGTTGCGCACATCCTGCAGCGCCGCGCCGGTCGGCGAGGTCACGAGCCCAATTCGGCGGGGATAGGCCGGGAGCGCGCGCTTGCGCGAGAGCTCGAAAAGGCCTTCGGCCTCGAGCCGGGCGTGGAGCTGCTCGAAGCGGGCCGCCTGCAAGCCGACGCCCTCAGGCCGGAAGAAGTCGCAGACGAATTGGAGCTCGCCCCGCTGGGGATACACCGTCACGCGGCCGTGCGCGAGGATGCGTTCGCCGTCGGTCACCATGGAACCGGGCATGTCGTCGCGGAAGAGCACGGAGCGCAACAGGCCGTCGTCGTCCTTGAGCGTGAAGTAGCGGTGACCGAGCCGGGAACGGCTCGCATTCGAAACTTCACCCAGCACCCAGAGGTCGGAGAGCACCTCGCTCGCCTCGAGGATGTCCTTGAGCAGATGGACGAGCGCCGATATGCGGATCGGCTCCACTAGCCGGCCCGCTCGATGTACTCGCCCGTTTCGGTGTTCACGCGGATCACTTCGCCCTCGGTGATGAACAGGGGCACGTTCACGACGAGGCCCGTCTCGAGCGTGGCCGGCTTCGTGCCCCCCTGGGCCGTGTCGCCCTTCACCCCGGGATCGCTGGTCGTCACGGTCAGCGCAACTGCCATCGGCAGTTCGACGGCGATGACCTCCTCGCCGTAAAGGACGACCTCGCAGTTCTCGTTCTCCTTGAGGTACTTGGCCGCATCCCCGATCTTGGCGGCGTCGACGGGAATCTGGTCGTACGTCTCGGTGTTCATGAAGTAGTAGAGATCGCCGTCGGGATAGAGGTACTGCATCTCGCGCCGTTCCACACGGGCGCGGTCGAACTTCGTGCCTGCCTGGACGGTGTGGTCGATGATCGCGCCGCTGCGGATGTCGCGCAGTTTCATGCGCACCTGGGCCGAACCACGGCCCGTCTTGATGTGATCGTAGCTCAGCACCGAATAGAGCTTGTCGTTCATTTCGATGGTGACGCCGCGGCGGAAG
>CAUYXJ010000095.1:0-9930 GCA_963577065.1 Dehalococcoidia bacterium
GCGATGACGGATCTCATCGCCGACCTCTGCTCCGTCGCGCGCGGCTTTCTCTCGGCCTATCTCGCTACGAGGCGCGCGGCCGGACGGGTACCATGAGCGACCCCGAACCCCTCGTGCCCGGGGCCCGGGACGCGATCACGGACGTGCGCGGCATCCGCGTCGGCCACTGGACGAGCAGGCGCAACGCGACCGGCTGCACCGTGATCCTCTCCGAGGGCTGTACTGCCGCCGCCGCCGACGTCCGCGGCGCGGCCCCGGCCACGCATGAGACCGATGTCCTCGCGCCCGGCAACCTCGTACGCAAGTGCCATGCCGTCGTGCTCTCCGGCGGGTCCGCGTTCGGGCTTGCGAGCACCGCTGGGGTGATGCGCTGGCTGGCTGCACGCGGCGTAGGCGTGCAGACGAAGGCAACCCCCGTCCCAATCGTCGCCGGCGCCAGCATCATGGACCTTGGCATCGGCACCCACGCCTTTCCCGACGCCGCGGAGGGCGAGCGCGCGGCCGCCCGCGCGAACGGCGGCGCCGTCGCCCAGGGCAGCGTCGGTGCGGGGACGGGCGCGACGGTGGCGAAACTGCTCGGCCGCGAGCACGCGCTCAAGGGCGGCCTGGGTACGGCGAGTCTGGCCGGGCCACGCGGCCTGATCGTTGGCGCGCTGGCCGTCAGCAATGCGGTCGGCGCGGTGGTCGAGCCGGAGACGGGAGCGCTCGTTGCGGGGCCGCGAGGCCGGCGGCGGGGCCAGATGAAAACGCCCGAGGCGGCCGCCGTCGAACGTACGGAGGAGTCGGACGAGCTGCGCGCCAACACCACGCTTATCTGCGTCGCAACCAATGCCGCGATCGATCACCAGGGCGTCCAACGCCTCGCGGTTCAGGGGCACGACGGGCTCGCACGCGCGATCGTCCCGGCCCACACGATGGGCGATGGCGACATCGTCTTCGCCCTGACGACGGGCGTGCAGGAGGTCGAGCCGACCGACCTCGGCCTGCTCGGACTGATGACCGTCCTGACCGTCAGCCGAGCGCTCGTCCGCAGCGTCGAAGAGGCTTCGGGCCTTGGCGGAGTGCCTTCAGCCGGGGAGTGGCTTAGGGGTCGGCGCCGCAGATAGGTACTAGCTTGCCGAGATCTGACGGAGATGGTCGGCGTAGATCTCGGTCTCCACGAACCGTAGCGTTTCACGCATGACGAGGCCCTCGGCCTCGAGGGCGTGCAAGTTGCTCTCGTGAACTACTTGGTAACGTTCGTACGAGAGCCAATCTCGTGGCCGTGGGCCTCGAGGCGCCGGAGGGTCCGGTAGGAGGTCAGCCATTTGCTAACTTCGGCCGTTTCCTTTAGGTATCCGCAGGTGGACGCCTCGACCATGAAATCGGACGTGCACTCGTAGCGACGTTCCATACGTCCCACGTAAGTCGAAAGGCGCTTGATCGTCGCTTCGCAGGATTCGCTCTGCTTCCGAATCGTCATGAGACGGTCTCCGTCGAACCTCGCGCCAGCCTTCGCCGCTAGCAATTGGTCTGTCCAGTGAGTATAGCGCGCAGCGATCAGCGGTCGTCCTGGGCGATCGGGGGGTCTGGATGCGCCGGTAGGTCTTGACAAGTGATCGCGACCTGCCGACGATCGCGGTGCCGCCGATCCGTCCGCGGACGGCGAGCTCGAAGAAACGGACCATCGCACGCTCCAGTCCGCCTGGACCCGCAGGGCCGGTACGGATGACGAGCCGCGGCCAGCACCGATCCTTGGCTCCGGTTCCCACCGTTCCGCGCGCTGCCGGCACCCGGCGGGGCGCGTTTTGCTTTTGGGGGAGCCGCCGTGCGCACCATGCTTGCCGCGAAGATCCACGGGGCCGTAGTGACCGAGGCGAACCTCGAGTACGAGGGCTCGATCACGCTCGATCCCGAGCTGATGGAGGCCGTCGGGCTGATTCCCTACGAGCAGGTCCACGTCCTCGATATCACGAACGGCGCGCGGCTCGAGACGTACGCAATTCGCGGCCGTGAAGGCAGCCACGAAGTCTGCATCAACGGAGCCGCCGCCCACCTCGTGGACGAGGGCGATCGCCTGATCATCCTCAGCTACCACCAGCTCGACGACGCCGACGCCCGCGACCTCGCGCCCCGCATCCTCTATCTCGACGAAACCAACGCCATCGTTCGCCGCGCCCGGGGCGAGGGTGCCCGTCAGCGCGACGGCGAGCCGGCGAGCACAGGCTAGGCGGGAGGCTGACATGGGACGGCTTTCGATCCACAAGCTCAAGGAGTGGAAGGGCGAGGGGCGGCGCTTCGCCATGCTCACCGCCTACGACTACCCGATGGCGCGTCTGGTCGAGCAGGCCGGTGTGCCCGTCATCCTCGTCGGCGATTCGCTCGGGACCGTGGTCCTCGGCTACGACTCGACCGTCCCCGTGACAATGGAGGACATGCTCCACCACACGAAGGCGGTCGTGCGCGGGACCGAGCGCTGCGCTGTGGTCGCGGACATGCCCTTCATGAGCTACCAGGCGAACGACGACGAAGCGATGGCCAACGCCGGACGCTTCCTCCAGGCCGGCGCCAACGCGGTGAAGCTCGAAGGGGGCACGGAAATGGCCCCGCTCGTGCGGCGCATGGTCGCGGCGGGCATCCCCGTCATGGGCCACCTCGGCCTGACCCCCCAGTCGGTGAACCAGTTCGGGGGGCACAAGCTGCAGGGCAAGACCCCGGCAGCCGCCGCCCGCATCATCAGCGACGCGCGGGCGCTCGAAGGCGCGGGTGCGTTCGCCCTGGTTCTCGAAACCGTGCCCGCGCCCCTCGCCAAGATGGTGACCGAGCGCATCACGATCCCCACGATCGGCATCGGCGCCGGCCCGGACTGCGACGGCCAGGTGCAGGTCCTGCACGACCTGCTCGGGATCTACGACGACCAACGCCAATTCCGCCACGCGAAGCGCTATGCCGTCCTCGGCGAAACCATCCGCGAAGCCGTCCGCAGCTACGTCGCCGAGGTCGAGGACGAGGCGTTCCCCACCGCGGCGGAGAGCTTCGCCATGGACGAGGAAACGCTGACCGAGCTGAATCAGGGCGCAAGCGTCTAGCCCGCCAGGAGCAGGCTTCGTGGACATCCTGGCAACGCCCGCGGAGATGCGCGCCTGGCGTGAGGCGCACTCGGGGCGACTCGGTCTGGTCCCCACCATGGGGTACCTCCACGAAGGCCATCTCTCGCTCGCGCAGCGCTCGCTGGCCGAAAACCCGGCGACCGTCGCAAGCCTCTTCGTGAACCCGGCCCAATTCGGGCCGGACGAGGACCTCAAACGCTACCCCCGCGATGAAGAGCGCGATCTGCGACTCTTCCGCGAGCTGGGTGTCGACGCCGTCTACATGCCCAGCCTCGAGGTCGTGTATCCCGCGGGCTATCAGACGTACGTGAACGTCGAGGAGCTCGCTGGAATGCTCGAGGGCGCCTCCCGCCCCACCCACTTCCGCGGCGTCGCAACGGTCGTGACGAAGCTGCTGATCACGGTTCGGCCCGACCGCGCCTACTTCGGACGGAAGGATGCGCAGCAGCTCCGCGTCATCCAGCGGCTCGTGCGCGACCTCGACCTGCCGGTCGCGGTCGTCCCCTGCGAGACCATCCGCGAGCCCGACGGTCTCGCGATGAGCAGCCGCAACGTGAATCTCTCGCCGGAGCAGCGGGCGGCCGCGGCGGTCATCCCCCGCGCCCTCGAACTGGCGCGGCGCGGCTTCGAGGACGGCACCAGATCGGCCGAAGCCCTCCGCAACATCGTCCGCGACACGATCGCCGAGGAGCGGCTGGCCGCGCTCGATTATGTCTCGCTCGCCGACTCCGAAACGCTCGACGAGCTCACGGGAGACATCGAGCGCCCCGCGCTGCTCTCGGTGGCGGTTCGCTTCGGTGGAGTGCGCCTCATCGACAACGCCGAGCTGGGCTGAGGCCCCTCGACGGACTCCGCTACGCGTCGCGGCGTCACGGCTCGAACCACAGCTCAATCGCATGGGCTCCGCGGCGGAAGCCGTAGCGATGGCCATGCGCTTCGGGGATGTCCGGTCCCGCCGCGGACTCGGGATCGACCCGCAAGCAGATGCGATCGAGCGTGGGCCGGCCCGCTTGGGCCCAATCATCAAGAGCCTCACGCACAAACGTCTCCGCCTCCCTGGTGCCGTGGACGGTTGGTGAGACGCCAAGGCTCAGCGCGGAGTCGGGGGATACCAGCAGCAACTGCGAGCCCTTCGGCTCGGCTTGGCGACGATCCAGGAGTGCCAAGAGCGGATGGCCCTGCAGGCCGAGAAACGCCAGGAACGAAAGCGCCAGCTCAGGGTTGTCCTCGAACGCCGGCAGCTTGAGCGCCGACGGCTCGGAGGCGGCCAGGAGGCGCACGATGGTGCTGCGTTCCTCGGCCGTCAAGACGTGATCTGAGGCCGCCATCACGCCCTCCCCGATCTCACTGCGATAGCCGCCGGCGAAGGCACCCTCGAGCTGGATGAAGCCGCACGGATCTGCGCCGCTGGCCACGAGTCTGGACCCTTGGCGGCGGAAGAACGGAGCGAGACTCAGCCCATTGATCCGAAGCGGGAGCACGATGCTGCCGTCCGGCGCCAACTGCTCGATCCAAGCGGGCGAGATCTGCCAGCAGCCCGCCGTGACGATGATGCGATCGAAGAGGCCTGCCTCCGGCACCCCATGGCCACCGTCCCGCGCGATCACGTTCACGTGGGGGTATCCGGCGTGTCGCAGGTTCTGGCGAGCGATCGCTGCGACCTCGGAGTCGATGTCGACCGTGGTCACGCTCCCGCTCGGCCCGACCAAATCGGCCAACAGGGCCGCGTTGTAGCCGGTCCCAGCCCCGATCTCCAGGACACGCTGGCCGGGACCAAGGTCGAGGCGCGTCAGCATCAGTCCCATCAGAGAAGGCTGACTCGAGGAGCTCATGCTGATCCCATCTCGCCGCTTAGTGACGATTGCCTCGTCGCGGTAGACGTAGTCCGGCGGGAAGCCCCGCACGAAGCACTCGCGCGGGGAACGGCCAGGAACGCATCGCGGACGCCGTCCGCGATGATGATTCCTCGGCTCGCCATGCCCGCGATGAGCCGCGCCCGTGACAAGAGTGAAAGATCCATACCCTCGTCTTCGGGGAAGATCCCGCGATCAGCCTCCGATGGCGGTGGTGATCGAAGCACATGGGGCGCTCCTGCCACCGCGCTGCAGGAGTCATCGGGACGGGCACGAAGCCGCTGCTACACTGAGTCCGTGGTCTCCCTTGCACCGCCCTCCCAGGCCGAGTTCAAGCTCGTGGCCCCCTTCGAGCCGACGGGCGACCAACCGCAGGCGATCGACGACCTCACCGACGGCCTGATCCGCGGCGACCGCTACCAAACACTGCTCGGCGCCACCGGCTCGGGCAAGACGTTCACGGTGGCGAACGTGATCCAGCGGGTGCAGCGCCCGACGCTCGTGCTCGTCCACAACAAAACGCTGGCGGCCCAGATCTGCTCTGAGCTCAAGGAGTTCTTCCCCGAGAACGCCGTCGAATACTTCGTCAGCTACTACGACTACTACCAGCCCGAGGCCTATATCGCCCGCAGCGATACGTACATCGCCAAGGACGCGGACATCAACGAGGAGATCGACAAGCTCCGCCACGCCACCACGCGCTCCCTCTTCACCCGCCGCGACGTGATCATCGTGGCGAGCGTGAGCTGCATCTACGGCTTGGGCGAGCCCTCGGACTACCAGCAGTTCGTGCTCGGCTTCAAGGTCGGCGAGAAGCTCGACCGCCGGGATGTCCTCCACCGCATGGTCGAGATGCAGTACGAGCGCAACGACCAGAACGTCGTCCGCGGCCGCTTCCGCATGCGTGGCGACTCGCTCACGATCCTGCCCAGCTACGACGAGCTCGCGGTCCGCATCGACTTCTGGGACGACGAGGTCGAGCGGATCAGCGAGCTGGACCCGCTCACGGGCGAAATCGTGGCCGAACGTGAATCCCTCGAGGTCTTTCCCGCAAAGCACTTCGTCACGAGCAAAGAGAACATGGAGAGCGCCCTCGTCTCGATCGAGGCGGAGCTGAAGGACCAGCTGGGCTTCCTCAAGGAGCAGGGCAAGATCCTCGAAGCGGCGAGGCTCGAGGAGCGCACGCACTACGACCTCGAGACCATGCGCGAGACCGGCTACTGCGCCGGCATAGAGAACTACTCCCGCCATCTCCAGGTGCGGGAGGCAGGCACGACGCCTTGGTGCCTGCTCGACTACTTCCCCGACGACTGGCTCCTGATCGTGGACGAGTCGCATATCACGCTGCCCCAGGTGCAGGGCCAGTACTTCGGCGACCGCTCGCGCAAGGAGACGCTCGTCGAGTTCGGCTTCCGTCTGCCCAGCGCGCTCGACAACCGACCGCTGACCTTCGAGGAGTTCGACCGCCACATCAAGCAGGTCCTCTTCCTGAGCGCGACCCCCGCGCAGTACGAGCTCGACCAGTCGACGCAGGTCGCCCAGCAGGTGATTCGCCCCACGGGCGTGCTCGACCCCGTGGTCGAGGTACGCCCGACGGAGCACCAGATCGACGACCTGATGAGCGAGATCCAAGCCACCACGGCGAAGGGCAACCGCACCCTCGTGACGACGCTGACGAAGAAGATGGCCGAGGACCTCTCCGACTACATGCTCGAGATGGGCGTGAAGACGCACTACCTCCACTCCGAGGTGGAGACGCTCGACCGCGTCGAGATCCTGCGCGACCTACGACTCGGCGTGTACGACGTGGTCGTCGGGATCAATCTTCTCCGCGAAGGCCTCGACCTGCCGGAGGTCTCGCTCGTCGCGATCCTCGACGCCGACAAGGAGGGCTACCTCCGCTCGAATCGCTCCCTCATCCAGACCATCGGGCGGGCGGCCCGGCACGTCGAAGGTCGCGTGATCATGTACGCCGACAAGATCACCGCGAGCATGCGCACGGCCATCGACGAGACGGAACGCCGGCGCGGTATTCAGGACGCCTACAACCGTGAGCACGGCCTCGAGGCCTCGACCATCACGAAGGCGATCCGCGACATCACCGACCAAATCCGTGAGGTCGCCGAGGATGACACTGAGTACGACACGACCGCGCCCGCCGCCCTGCCCCGGGACGAGCTGCTGCGGCTGATCAAGGAGCTGGAGCGGGAGATGAAGGCGGCGGCGAAGAACCTCGAGTTCGAGAAGGCCGCCGGCATCCGCGACCGCATCGTCGACCTCCGCCGCGAGCTCGTCGGCTCCGACGAGGAGGAGCTGGACGCCTTCGCAGCGGTGGCGGGCCGCAGCGGCCCCGTCCGGTACGGCCGCAGCCAAGCCGGCGGCCGCAACCGCCGCAGCCGCTTCAAGAAGCGCTGAGCGTGGCCAGGGCCGCGCGCGAATCGTCGCTATGAGTCCGGGGTGATCTCCCGCCGAGCGAATCGCCACTCATCGTCGACGCGTACAAGTCGGTCCACGTACAGCCCCGATCGCGCGAGGGCGGGTCCAGCGTCTCCCCCAACGGTGAAGGTAAGGAGGTAGCAGCTTCCGGTGGCGAGATCACCCTCGCCGTCGATCACGAGGTTGTTGATCCAATGACGCAGCTCGCCGCCGCTGGCGTCGCGAACGCCTTGCCAGACCGCCTCGAGTTGCTCGCCTCACGTCGCCTCGCCACCGGGCTCACGAAGACCCCCGCTTCTGCGAAGCACTCCAACCACTCCGCCGCCTCGCCGAAGTCAGCGGCGTGGTTATAGCGCGCGTAGAGATGCTGGATTGCCAATTGGTCAGCGCTGGTTAGCATGATCGCCCCCGTCCCGGGTTAACTGAGCGCAAGCACGTTCGTAGTCACCTGCGCCGACGTGATCGCTCACGCGTCGGGGATGATCTGGCGACGAGCGAATCGCCACTCACCCCCCACACGCGCGAGTTCGTCTTTGTAGAGACCCGATCGCACGAGCTGCGGTTCTGGGTCGACGAGGGGAGCGATCGTCAGCAGGTAACAGCTTCCGGTGGCGCTATCGCCCTCCCCATCGATAAGGAGATTGTTGGTCCAGAAAGCGCAGGTTTCCAGCAGCGCCCTCCTGGACGCCGCGGCAGATAGCCTCAAGATTCTCACGACCCGAGTAGTCCCCCGTTGGCCCTGCGTAGATGCCGTCGGGCGCAAAGCAATCCGCCCACTCCGAGGGCTGACCGAAGTCAGCGGCGTGGTTGTAACGGGCGTAGAGGTGCTGGATTGCGAGGATATCGTCAGCCGTTAGCGGCATCGTCGCCTCCAATTACGAGCGCAGATCCTAGCATCGGGCATCAACGAATCGTCCCTTGACGGGCCCATCGCTACGATGGCGCCATGAGTCCAGCACCGGCGCGGCGTGACCCCGACCGCGGTGGTGAGCGCTTCATCATCGACAAGATGGAGCGCGACCAGTCCTGGCGGATGTTCCGCATCATGGGCGAGTTCGTGGAGGGCTTCGATCGCCTCCATCGTTACGAACCTTCCGTGACTATCTTCGGCTCCGCGCGGGCGATGCCCGGCGATGCCGTCTACGAGGACACCGAGCGGCTGGGCGCGCTCTTCGCCGAAGCCGGCTACGCCGTCGTCACGGGCGGCGGGCCGGGTGTCATGGAGGCGGCGAACAAGGGTGCGCTCGAAGCCGGCGGCGAGTCTATCGGACTGAGCATCGATATCGAGGGCGAGCGGCCCAACCCCTACACGACCCTCTCCGTGGACTTCCACTACTTCTTCGTACGGAAGGTGATGCTCGTCTGGCGCGCGACCGCTTTCGTCCTGATGCCGGGCGGGCTGGGGACGCTCGACGAGCTCTTCGAGACGCTTACCCTGATGGCGACGGAGAAGGTGCAACGCTTCCCCGTCATCCTCTACGGCAGCGACTACTGGGGGCCGCTCTGCGATTGGCTCGCGGCAGGACCGCTGGAGCGCGGCCTCCTCGATAGCGAGGCGCTCGCCGGCCTCACGATCACGGACGACCTCGAACAGGTCGTCCGTGAGGTCGGCGCGTGGCGCGAGCGGAACGAGCTGCCACCGCCACGCATCGGCTAGGCCGAGCGCACTGAGTTTCTCGCCAGCGTGAGGCGGTACTTCGCCTCGAGTCCGACCCAAAGCGATGCCGGGATTTCGAGGACGCTCTCGAGCTGAAGCGCCGTCTCCGGAGTGATCGCCCGTTTTCCCCGGACGATCTCGCTCACGAGAGGCGCCGGGCGTCCCATCCGCCGGGCAAGCTCCCGCTGCGAAAGCCCCCGGGCTTCGAGTTCCTCGCCAAGGAGCTCTCCCGGTGGGATCGCGAGATCGGAGTAGAGCTGGGTGGCGATGTCAGTCATGGTAATCAACAACTCCCTCGGTAGCGGCTCACTCATGCGAGGGGCGATCTAAGGGTGGGAGCAGCGTCGGGCTGGACGCCAGAGCGCGGTTTCCGAGAGGCGCACCGGCCTCGCGAAGGGCTCGCCACTCGAGGAGCGCCCTCGCCTCTGCGGCCATGGCCACGCCTCCTAGGGAAGGGCGATGTGCAGCACTATCACCGGGCCGCCACCATCACCAATCGACCGCCCAGTCGGGAAGGCCTGCCCGTTGACCATGACGGAGATTTCGGCACCGACGCGGTTCGCACAATCAGAGCTGCCCGCCCAGTAGTCGACCCGGTAACCACCCGGTTCGCGGGTGCTCGCGCTATACCCAGCAACACCGTCGAAGAGCAACGTAGCGGTCGTGCCTGCGGGCACATTCGCACCGCCGATGGTCAGGCGGCCGAAAACGGCGGTCGGCGGCGCGGTTGTGCTCTTGCTATCGCAGAAGGCCAGGTTCGACACCGCGGGGCCGGTCGTGGGCGTGGCCGGAACCGACGTTTGGGTCGCCGTAGGATCGGCGGCTGTGCTCCCGGAGCCCCTCCGGCGCGAGGGCGTCGGCGTGGGCGTAGGCGTAGAGGTGGCCGTCGCGGTTT
>CAUYXJ010000096.1:0-9895 GCA_963577065.1 Dehalococcoidia bacterium
GCTGGTCCAGCCCCGCAGCCGTTCGACCCCCTCCACCATGCGGGGGGCAACTGCCTCGAAGAACGTGCGCTGCTGAGCGGTCGACCGCGGGGGTTCGCGCCGGTATTCCGCGAGTGCGGCGGCCCCGTCGTAGGCCACGAAGGCGATGCGGAAGCGAAGGTCGCTCGGGTCGAGCAGCAGGCTCGAACCGGCGAGCACGCCGAGATGCGTTGGGTGCGCGATCAGCGCCTCCATGACCGCGGCGCTGGTCGTGAGGCCGATCGCGCGCAGGGCCTCGCCGAGGCCGCTCAAGCCGGCGACGAGATAGAACCCGCCCTGGGGCGGATGCACGGTCACGCCGTCGATCGTCGCGAGGCGGCGGGAGACCTCGCTGGCCACGATCTCGCGGATCGCGCGCGTGTCGTCGATATACCGATCGACGGCCGCGTCGTCGCGGAATGCCGCGACCGCGGCGTGCTGGGTCGGCGTGCTCGTATTGGCGTAGGTCGCCGCGCCGATCTTCCGAAACGCGAGGCGTGGCTCTTCGGTGCAGGTGGTCGGCAGGACAACGACGCCCATACGGTAGCCGCCGGCGCCCGCGAACTTCGACAAGCCGCTGACGACGAAGGTCCCTTCGGGATAGACCCGGGCTATCGATTCGAACTGGGCCTGGTCGAAGGTCGAGAGGGCGTAGATCTCGTCGGAGAGCACGACGATGTCGCGTTCCCGGCAGACCGCCGCCAACGCGTCCAGCTCGCTGCGGCCGTAGAGGGCGCCCGTGGGGTTGTTGGGGCTGTTCAGGATCAGGAGCTTCTGCCCCGCCCCCGCTTGTTCAGCCGCGCGTTCGAGGGCGGCTGTATCGAGCTTGTAATCCTCCGCAGCCGCGAGCTCAGTGCGCACGATCGGCTTCCCGAAGAGCTGGGCGAGGGGGGCGTAGCCAACCCAGGCCGGTGTGGGAACGATGAGCGGCCCTTCGAGCATGGCCATCGCCATGAGGAGAGCGAACTTCGCTCCCGGGGTGACCACGAACCGCTCGGGCCCGATCGTTTGCGCAAAGTGCCGCTCCCAGAAGCCCGCGAGCTCCGCGCGAAGCGGGTCGATGCCGAGCGCAGAGCCGTACTCGCTCCGATCAGCGGCCGCGGCGAGGGCGGCGGCGACGGACTCGGGCACCGGGAACGGCGACTGCCCCAAAGCGAACGTCACGTAGTCGAAGCTGCAGCCGTGCTCGCGGCAGCGCGCCCGGTGCGCGGCCACCATCAGGCCGATCGCGAGATTCTCGGGCATCTCGATCTCGGCGATTCGAGGGTTCATCCGGAGCTCAGTGATCATGACCGCTCCCGCTGCTCGGCTGTCGCGTGCAGAGAGAACCTCGCAGGCGCTAGGGGGCGACATCGGTGGGCCTCGTCACCATCGGGAGCGGCTGCGATCCCCTCTCATGGGCTAGTCTGCCATTCCAGCCTCGCGACAGCGCTGGCGGCCCGGAGGAAGTATGGCTCGTTGGATCCCATTGCCCGAGGCGCAATCGCTCGCCGTCGACGCCTCGACCGTGGTCATCGTCAATGGCACGGATGTCGCCCTCTGCCGTGACGCGACCGGCTTCTACGCGCTCTCCAACCGTTGTCCCCACCGCCAGGGCCAGATTGGCGACGGCCGCGTCGCCAACGGTCGCGTCCACTGCCCCTTGCACGACTGGGACTTCGATCTGCGCACCGGCATTTCGCCCTACAACCCGCACGACCGCCTCGACTGCTACCCCGTGCGCGAGGTCGAGGGCATCGTCGAGGTCGATGCGGACATGGTGCCGGACACGCCCTCCACCGGTTTCCTCCAGGACTACCAGGGCCGCTACCGGCGATTCGTCGAAGATGTCGAGAGCGAATTCGAGACGCTGCAGGGCTTCGCGCGCTATGGCCGGGGCGCCGTCGAAGCGATGCGCACGACGCGGGCCGTGCCGAACTTCGAGCCGATCCAGTTCCGGCCGGGTCAGCTCGCCTCGCCGCCGCTCCTCGATAGCGAGCCGATCACCCTCGGCGTGACGCTCGGAGCGAAGTCGAAGCACCCCATCAATCTCGCCCTCCCGGTGCTCATCTCGCACATGTCCTTCGGTGCGCTTTCGCGCGAGGCGAAGGTGGCGCTAGCGACCGCCAGCCGCGAAGCCGGGATTGCGATCTGCTCGGGCGAGGGCGGCATGCACCCCGACGAGCGGGCTGCGGCCGGGACCTACATCTTCGAGATGGCCTCGGGCTACTTCGGTTGGAACGAGGAGAACATCCGCAAAGCCGACGCGATCGAGATCAAGATCGGGCAGGCGGCCAAGGCCGGCGCCGGTGGCCTTCTGCCCGGCGAGAAGGTCACCCCCCGAGATCGCGGCCGTGCGGGGCATCGAGCCGGGCGAGACCGCTCACTCACCGGCTCGCTTCACCGATATCGAAACCGCTCGCGATCTCGCCCGGCGGGTCGCCGAGATCCGCCGCATGACCGACGGCCGCCCCGTCGGGATCAAGTTCGCCGCCTCGCACGTCGAGGACGACCTCGAAGCGGCGATGGAGGCGGAGCCCGACTGGATCACGATCGACGGGCGTCCGGGTGGGACCGGGGCGGCGCCGGTGCATCTCAAGGATCACGTTGGCCTGCCCACCGTCTACGCCGTCGACCGTGCGCGCCGTTACTTCGATCGCTACCGGGTCCGTGATACCGACCTGATCATTACCGGCGGGCTGCGCACGCCTGCGGATTTCGCCAAGGCCATTGCGATGGGCGCGGACGCGGTAGCGATCGCGAGCTCCGCGATGATGGCGATCGGCTGCCAGCAGTACCGCGCCTGCCACACCGGCAACTGCCCCGTCGGGATCGCGACTCAGCGGGAGGTCTCCGTGCCCGCTTCGAGATGGAGCCGGCGACGACCATGGCTGCAAGCTACTTCTCCGTGGTCCGCGACCAGCTCGCCGACTACTGCCGGGTGCTCGGCAAGCGCGACATCCGCACGCTTTCGGTGACCGATCTGATCACGACCGATAGCGAGATCTCGGCCCACACGGGCGTCGAGCACGCGTAGCGCGCCGCGCGCTTGCCGCGCAGGGTTGGCTGGCGGGCGTAGGCTGCCCGCATCCGGCGCCCGAGCGCCGTAATGGGAGGACCAGCGATGGCAGGAGCACTCGAGGGCAAGGTTTCGATCATCACCGGTGGTGGGTCGGGGATGGGGCGCTCGACCGCCCTGATGTTCGCACGGGAGGGGGCGGCCATCGCGGTCGCAGACGTGAACGACGAGGGTGGCGAGGCGACCGCCGCGCAAATCGAGGATCTCGGCGGCCAGGCGAAGTTCGTTCACACCGATACCTCGGAGGAGGCCGCCGTCGTTTCTCTCGTGGCCGAGACCGCGACGACCTTCGGCCGCGTCGACTCGATGGTGACCGCCGCGGGGATCTCGTATGCGAACTACGTCGAGGGCGACAAAGAGACCGATCCGTTCTTGAACCCGTCGGCCGGCAGCATCCTGACCAAGCCCACGGAGCGCTGGCAGAAGGTGCTCGACGTCAACCTCACGGGCGTGATGGTCTGCTGCCGCGAGGCCGCGAAGCAGATGATCGCCGAGGAGCACGGCGGCACGATCGTCAACTTCTCCTCGATCGCGGCCTACGCGCCCTCGCCCAGCATCGCCGACTACTGCGTCTCCAAGGTCGGCGTGATCATGCTCACGCGCTGTCTCGCTGCGGAGCTGGGCCCGCATGATATCCGCGTGAACGCGGTCGCCCCCGGCCCCATCGAGACGGCCATGACCGAGTCGTTGCGGAGCAGTGGCGCCCTGCAGCTCCAGGGCGGCTCCCTTCCGCTGGGGCGCATGGCGAAGCCCGAGGAGGTCTCGAACGCGATCCTCTTCCTCAGCAGCGACCAGTCGAGCTACGTGACGGGCAAGACGCTTGGCGTCGACGGTGGCACGAACACCGTCTGACTCCAGATTGCGGGCGGAGGGCCCCGCTCAGCGGTGCGGTGCGGTTCGAAATCAAGCAACTGAGCGGCTCAAAGGCAAGGCTAGATATCAGAGTTCCTGGATCGGGCGCGATTGGGACTCGCCTTCGGCCACGATCTCGTCGATCGCGAGGAGCGCTTCGAGCGTGTCCTGAACACGCAGAGGCACGGCGAACTCGCGGGGGATCAGCGGCCGGTTGATCGCGGCGAAGAAGAACTCGCGGGCGCGCTTGGGCACGTCCCGCTCCGTCAGCAGCAGCAGGCCGTAGTTCGCCTGCCGTACGAGCCGGTCGGCGACCTGCTCGTGGGGTGGCCCGGGGGGCTGGGGCGAGCCGTCGTCGAGGGCGAGCGCGATCGGCCGGCCGGTCTCGTGGAACGGCCCCTCCCCCGCGTAGGAGATGTCCATGTAGACGATGCTGTGTCCGTCGGCGTTGGCCTTGGTCCGGAGCTCGCTCGCCCGTTCGAAGTGGCCTCGCATCGCAGCCTCCCAGCGGCGCGGCGCAGAAGCGTCCACCGCCGCCATCGTACTCCGCTAGAGGAGCTGCTCGAGTTCGATTTCGTCACGAATGGGGATGCCGTGGTTCCCGATGTCGCGGATCTCGGGCTTGAGCGTGCGTCGACGTTGTCGTCGGTGGCCACAAGCCAGAGGCGGCTCCAGCCGGCGGCCCGAGCATGCCTGCGAACGGCATCGAGGAGCATGGTGCCGAGACCTCGCCACTGTTCGGCGACGTGCAGCGTCACGATTTTCGCAGTGAGCACCTTCGACGAGGGAGGTCACGAGGCCGAGATGGCGGGCGTCTTCCAGAACGGCGAAGCCCGGGAGCGTGTGGGCCTGGGTCACCGGCCCGTGCGAGATCTGTTTGGCCGAGCCTGCGTGACTCTCAAGGGAAGCACTGCGCCCAGGGTCGATCGCCCACCCTGAGGGCCCTGACGACTGGCTGATCAAGTCCCCGCCCGGGTTGCTCGCAGCGCTCATCGTTCACCTGGGCGCTCGAGGGTCACTCCTGCGGGGAACGTAGGCGCCGGCGCGAACCGGGGCAAGGGAGACCACGCCCGGCGCGCTCGAAATCCCTCTGGAGCCGCGCCCGCCGCTCGTGCTAGGCTCGATTCGGCGTTGGGGACTCGTCTAATGGTAGGACAGCGGGTTCTGGACTCGTATGTGGGGGTTCGACTCCTCCGTCCCCAGCCAACCGCTCTTTCCCGCCACGGTTCCAGCCCACGCGCTGGTCACGGATCGACGACGCTCTCCGGGTCGACGCCGAGACGGACGAGCGTCGCGTCGACATCCTCGATGCTCCGCACCTCGCGCATCAATGCCAGGAACAGGCCGACATCGAGCGTTTCCTCCCAGACGCGCGCGACCTTCGGCCCGATCGGGTCCGACGATTGGGGACGGTCGGCGTAGGAGCCGTAGAAGGCGAAGTAGGCCTGGTTGATCTTGCGGATGAAGATTCCGTTTTCGGCGAGGTAGCGGCGGCGCTCCTCCATCAGCGCTTCGGCCTCGCCGGTACGCCCGTCCTCGAGGAGCGCGTCCACCCCGAGCCGGAGTGTGCGCATCTCGGCGTTGAAGTCGATCGCGGGGCGCTCGCCCGCGGGCCCGCGCCCGTCCGCGCCCTGGGCGAATTCGACGGGGTGGAGCGCGCGGGCGATGCGGGCGATCTCGCGGCCGGCGATGTTCGCCGTGGTCTCGTTCAGGGTCGTGCCATCACCCCGCCCAAACGCGGCGCCGAGCGGGTAGAAGGCGAGGTAGTGGTGCACCCACTCGTGCGCCGAGGTGGCGAGAATCGAGTCGTAGGACCTGTCCTCGCGCACGATCGCCGGGTAGGCGGCGAGCCCGCCGATGGAGACGACGAGCGAGACCGTATCCTCATCGTTGATATCTCCCTCGATGGCCTCGATCTCGGCCAGGCTGAGGTCGGTCTTGAGGAGGGTGTCTCCAGCGCGGCGAATCTCGTCCCGGGGCGAGCGCACGAGCAGGCGGGGTGGGCTCGTGAGCTCGATGTCGACTGGCGGCCAAACCACTTCGTAGCCGGTGAAGAGGGGCAGGGAGCGCTCCAGGCCGGCCTCCTCTAAGGCGTCCGTCAGGTAGCCCTCCACGATTCGCTCGACATCGTTTTCGAAGGTCGCGCGCTCGTTCGCGAGCACCTCGAGGAGGGCGGCATCCGGATCCGGAGAGCCGAGTTCGGCGCGCAGCTGGCTTGTGAGCGCGAAGTAGGTCGTGAGGACGTCTGACTCCTCGCCTGGGTTCAGGTCCGCCCCCACACCCAGAAGGCTGAACGTGCTCGAGATGAGATTGTTCGTCTCCCACCGCCAGAGCTCGTATTCGTAGCGAGCGAGGGGCCCCTGGTTCCAGAAGAGGGTGAGCAGGATCCCGAAGGTGATCCCGAAGACGCCGGCCGCGGTGAGCACGAGGAGGTAGAACCGCGGCCGCCAGGGGTGCAACTCCGCAGCGCCGGCGTCGATCCCCTCGAGGTGCAGCGCCTTCATTCGTCCAGTCTAGGCACGCTCCTTCGAAGCCGCCGTTAAGCGCAGGTGCTGCGGCCGCCGCTCCGGGCGCCGCTTGCGAACTGCGGCGATACACTATCCAGCGAGGTCCAGCGCGCATGGCAGCAAGCTCCGCAGCAGCCCCGCGAGCAACGACCGCGCGCCCCCTCCCCCGCCTGCTCTACGCCTCCTTCGAGGCGCGTGTCGCGGCCGCGGCAATCGACGCGCTCGTGCTCTTCATCATCGCCGCGCTGCTCATCATTGCGGGTGCCCTCAACATTCTCATCTCGTCCGACTTCGAGCGCGTGAATGCCTCGGGAACCTCCATCAACCTGTTCTGGGCGATGGTGGGTGCGACCCCGCCTGCCTTCCTGCTGTACTTTTTCGCCGGGATGGCGGTGTGGGGCCAGACGGCCGGCGCCGCGGTGATGCGCGTCATGATCGTGCGTTCCGACGGTCGCCCCCTCGGCGTCTTCGGGGCGCTCGCGCGCGTGATCGCGATGCTGCTCTACGTGCTCCTGATCGGGCTCGGTGCGGTGGGCGCCTACGCCCTCCGCGACGATCCCGCACTGGCGGCCCTCGCCCTGGGCTTGAGCTTGGTCGTTTCGGTGGCCGGCATCCTCTGGGCGGCGGTCGATTCGCATCGCCGCACGCTCCACGATCGGCTCGCCGGAACGATCGTCGTCCAGGCCGGCTGAGGGGTGGCCGGATGTTGAGTGGCGGCCCGATCTCCCCGGAACGGGATGCCGCTCGCGAACGTGTCTTCGGCCGGGCTTACCAGCGCGCGGAAGGCGGCGGCGCCGGCCTCGCGGCAGGGCTCTTCGCGATCGCGCTCCTGCTCTTGATCGCGTCTCTCAGCGCCTACGAGATCACGCGTCCCACGCGCGCGGCCTCGATCCTCGAGATCGGCATCGCCTCGCTCACGGATGTCGACCAGGTCCTGGCCGAGTCTCTTGGGCCGTTGCGGGAGGAGGCCGCGACCACGAGCCAGCCGACCGTGACGATGCCGAATTATCCCCTGTCCGTCCCCCTTACCCGCGAGGAGGTGCTGACGGGCGACGTCACGACAATCAGGGGGCTACTCCTGAAGCGCTCGGCCGCGGTCGTGTATGCGGAGGGGCTGGGCGCGTTCGATCGAACGGGACAGCAGTCGGTCGGCGTGCTCTCGCTGGCGGGCGTGGTCGAGCCGATCGTCGGGCTGCTCACCGATGAAACCCACGACCGCGTTCGCTGGGCGGCGATCGTGACCCTCATCGTCGCGACGGGTATGGGCGCGACCACGGTTGCGCTCAACCGTGGCTTTGCCCGCTTCCGCGCCCTCGGACTCGCTGCGCTCCTGGCGGCCGCCCCTGGATTCCTCGTGGCCTGGGGGAGCGGCTTTCTGCTCGGGCGCTTCGGCTCCGATGACGCCTTCGAGAGCGACCTCCGTCTGATCTTCGAGGGAATGCTCGACGTGCCCCAGCGCAACTTCCTCATCGTCGGAGTTCTGGGCCTGACGGTTGCTGTCGTCGGTGCCCTCCTTGGCTTCGCCGCGGACCGGCTCGAGCCGGAGGAAGAGGCACCGGAGCCGCTCGATGAGCGCGCTTTCGATGAGCCACTCGAGTCCGTACCCGGCCCGGCCCTGCCGGTTGAGGTCTTCGAGGAAGAGACCGCCGCCAACCCTTAGCTAGTCGCCCGCCGCGCCCGAGTCCGTCGCCGCGCCCGCCTTCAGCACGCTGCTGGGGCAATCGCGCTCGAGCGGGCAGGCCTCGCACCGCGGTGAGCGCGCGTGGCAGGTCCGCCGCCCGTGCTTGATCAGCAACATGTGGAAGGGGTAGTACCGATCGGGCGGGACGTAGGCCTCGAGCTCGTCGTGCGCCTGCTCGGCGCTGATCGTCGAAGGCACGAGCGCGAGCCGTTTCGCCACCCGCTCGACGTGCGTGTCGACGGGCAATGCGGGACGCTCCAGCGCGAACAGGAGCACGCAAGCGGCGGTTTTCGGCCCCACGCCCGGCAGGCCCCGGAGCCAGGCGCGCGCGTCTTCGAGGGGGTCCTCGCTGAGGAAAGCGAGGTCCCAGTCGGGGGCGCGCTCCCGCACGGCCTCGAGGATCTTCTTGATCCGGGGGGCCTTCTGCGGGGCGAGTCCGCCCACCTGGATCGTCTCGACGAGCTCCTCGACCGGTGCTTCCGCGATCGCCTCCCAGCTCTCGTAGCGGCGCATCAGCTGGACGAAGGCGCGCCCGCTGTTGCGGTCTGAGGTGTTCTGCGAAAGCACCGTGAGCACCAGCTCCGCCAACGGATCGCCGTGGGGCTGCGGCTGTGGCTCCCCGTAGAGCTCGCTCAGGGCCGCCATGATCAACTCAGGATCGAGTGCCACCCCACGATCCTAGCGCGCGATCGTCGGCTACGATGCGAGCATGACCGCCCGTGAAATCCGGCTTACCGAGCTAACCGACTGCGGCGGCTGAGCGTCGAAAGCGGGCCCCGAGGCCCTGGCGCAGGTTCTGTCGCCGCTCGCCGATGCGTTCGATCCCGCAGAGCACCCCGACCTCTTGGTGGGGCTCGGCGCGCCCGACGATGCGGCCGTTTTCCGGATCAACGCGCGTACCGCCATCGTCGCGACGATCGACTTCTTCGCGCCGCTCGTCGATGACCCCTACGCCTACGGCGCGATCGCAGCCGCAAACGCGATGTCCGATGTTTACGCGATGGGTGCGGAGGTGGTGCTCGCCCTGAATATCGCTGCTTTTCCGGAAGATCTGCCGCCGGAAATCACGCGAGAGATCATCCGCGGCGGCGCGGAAAAGGTCGCTGAAGGCGGGGGCGCCGTGGCCGGTGGCCACACCGTCTGGGATGCCGAGCCGAAGTTCGGCTTGAGTGTTCTCGGTCTGGTGCACCCCCGCCGGATGCTGGCGAAAGGCGCGCTCCGCCCAGGCGATCGCCTCTACCTGACGAAGCCGCTGGGCACGGGCACGATCCTCTCGTCGGTGGACAGCGGTGGCGAGGCCGCGTGGCTCGAAAGCGCAATCGAATCGATGCTGCGGCTCAACCGCCACGCCAGCCATCTCGCCACCGGCGCACGCTTGCGCGCCGCCACCGATGTCACCGGCTTCGGGCTCGCGGGCCACCTCTGGGAGATGCTCGAGGCCTCGGGCGTGCGCGCGACGCTCGAAGCTGAGGCGCTTCCGCTCCTCGCGGGCGCGCGCGAGGCTGCCGCGATGGGCGCCCATACCGGTGGCGAAGGGCGTAATCGGGCCTGGGTCGGCGAGCACCTGACGGTCGCCGAGGGCGTTCCGCCAGAGCTCGCCGATCTCGTCTTCGATCCCCAGACCTCTGGCGGCCTCCTTCTCGGCTGCTCGGCGCGCAAGGCGAAGGCGCTCGAAGCGGCCTTCGCCGCGGACGGCGAGCCCCTCTGGGGCATCGGCCGCGTCGCCGCCGGCGATGCCCACATCCTTCTCCGCTAGGGGTAATAACCACACATCTGCGA
>CAUYXJ010000097.1:0-9856 GCA_963577065.1 Dehalococcoidia bacterium
AGGTAAAGGCCACAGTGATAGTGATCACTGTGGCCACCTGCGCCCCCCTCTACGGTGACGGCATGCGCACGAGGCTTGCTCTCGCAGGGACCATCGTGTCGGCCCTGATCTTGGTCGCGTGTAGCGGTGACGACGACGACGGTGTGGCGACCAGCGACGAGCCCACGGCAAGCAGCGCCGCCGTTGCCGATACGGCGACGCCCGCCGCGACGCCCACGCCCCTCCCAACCGTCGACCCCGAGGAACGGCAACTGCGCCGGCTCTTCGCGGGCTGGAAGACCGACCCGACCACGTTGACGGTGCCCCCAAACGAGATCAGTCAGGGCTGTTTCGCGGGCCGCGACTGTATCCCCGCCATCGATGCCGCGGGCGCGGTCGAGATCCCGGGGCCGGGTCTGACCGCCGTCTTCCTGCCCGTAAGCGAGGCGACCTTCGAGGCGAACGTGCCTGTCGCCTACCTCACTGTGGAAGGCCACACCCGCGGCTATCCGCTAAGCATCATGACCTTCCACGAGATCGTAAACGACGAGATCAACGGCGTGCCCGTCGCGGCCACCTTCTGCCCCCTCTGCAACACCGCCCTCGCCTTCGACCGCCGGGCGGGCGGCCGCATCCTCGACTTCGGCGTGAGCGGGAATCTGCGCAACTCCGACCTGATCATGTTCGACCGGCAGACGGAGAGCTGGTGGCAGCAGTTCACCGGCGAGGCGATAGCCGGCGAATTCGCGGGTACCGAGCTCGTGACGATTGCGATGTCGATCTTGTCGTTCGAGGACTTCGCCAACGCCTTCCCCGAAGCCGACATCATGGGCCCGCCGCAGGGCGGCTACGGTTCCCGCTACGGCGTCAATCCCTACGCCTACTACGATCGCCCCGGGTCGCGTCCCTTCCTCTTCAACGGCGACCTCGATGACCGGCTCGACGCGCTCGACCGCGTCGTCGGCCTGGAGTTCGAGGATGTCACGATGGCCGTCCCCTTCTCCGAACTGAGCTCTACAGGCGTGGCCAACGTCGCCGTCGGCGGGCGACCGATCGCCGTCCTCTGGGCGGCGGGCACGTCCTCCGCGCTGGACAGCCCCAGCATCGCTGCCGGCCGCGATATCGGCGCTGCCGTCGCCTACGACGCGGTCGTGGACGGCCAGCGGCTCACGTTCGAGGTGATCGAACCCGGTCTCTACCTAGACCTCGAGACCGGCACGACCTGGGACCTCACCGGCCTCGCTACGAAGGGACCGCTCGCGCGCACACGCCTCGCCGTGGCCCAGCACGCGAACCACTTCTGGTTCGCCTGGGCCGCGTTCTACCCCGAGACCACCGTGTGGGAGGCCGCGGCAGCCTAGCCCGCGAACTCCTCGCGGGGAAGCGCGAGGATACGGTGGCGATGACGCTTCAGCAGCGAAATGGCCGCGGGGACGATCGCGAGCCCGCCGAGCGCGTAGCCGAGGAGGGCGCGGTCGTGGCGGAGCTCGTCGAGAAGCAGAAACGTCGTGATCACCTCCAGGGCGGCGAGCGTGCCCACGAAGACGACCAGGTGGTTCTCGCGGAAGCGGTGAAGCACGTAGGTCCCCAGCGGCGCACCCCAGGCGACGATCGGCACCGCGGCGAGCCAGAGCCCGAGCAGGTCGTAGCGGCTCGCTTCCAGCGGCGCCACGGCCTCGCCGGCAACGGAAACCACCTCGCGCCCGTCGGGGGATAGCGCGACGTTGAGCTGCCCGTCGACCAGTCCCAGGCTCACGAGGCCGACCACCGAGATGATCGCCATGGCGATGATGCTGGTGGGGACGCCCACGCTCGGGTGCAGGCCTGCCAGCACCACGATGAACAGAAAGAGGAGCACGTTCACGCCGGTACCCGTGAGCGACGAAAGGGCGCCCCCGAGCGCACCGGCCACGGCCAAGCCGAGCCACACGCGCCAGTTCCAGTGCGGAACGCGCATCCTGCCGTGATCGGACGAGCGCAGCGACAGGAACATCAGGTAGGACATCGACGCCAAGATGATCGTGAACGTGACCTTCACGTAGGGTGCGCTGATGGACGGAGCGAGGAATGGCGTATCGCGGTCGCCGAGAAAGACGACCGCTGCGACGAAGCCCGCGGCGCCCGCCGCCGCACCCACGAGCACCGCGCGTGACTCGATCGGCTGGCGGGCGAGCAGGATGACCGCGGCCGCAGCAGTCGTGCCCACCGCTTGGATGCAGAGCGCGAACGTTCGCGCTACCGGCGTGGACACGTCCAGCACCTTCGTGAACACCGGGAAAGCGACGGCGCCCCCGCCGCCAGGTGAGGAGCCGGCAAGGAAGCTGCCGAAGGCCATCGTCACTGCCGACTCCCAGTGGTCGAGCGCGCGCCCGAACGTCCCCGTCGCGAGCACGATCACGAGCCAGCTGAGCGAGATCGTCGCCGGGAGGAGATAGATCGCCACAACATAGAATCGCCGGGTGCGGAACGCGCCCACGCCGCGGAAGACCGCCGCTGCAGCGCCGGTCTCCTCGCTCAACCTGTCGGGCATCGTCGCACCCTCACTGCGCCCCGGCTGCGGTCGCCGGGCGCGTCGGTCGCCGCAGCGTAAGATCGGTCCAGGAGAGGCGCTGTGATCATCGTCTTGCACGGCCACGACGAGTTAGGCATTCGCCGGCGCCTGGAAGCGCTGCGGGGCGAGCCGGACGATGGCAGCGGGATGCTCGGGGCCGACCTTGCCCTGCTAGATGGGCGCGACGTGAAGCCCGACGACATCCTCGGCCCCGCCCTCACTGCGCCCTTCCTCTCGCCCCAGCGACTCGTGGTGGTGGAAGGCCTTCTCGGACGGTTCGAGCCGCGGGGAGCCCAACGCGCCCCCCGCGTCGACACCTTCGACGCACTCCTCACCGCGCTCGCCGACGGCGTCCCCGAGACGACCACCCTGGTCTTCGTCGACGGCGCGCTCAACCAGCGGCGCAACCCCCTCCTCCAGCGGCTCTCGGAGCTGCCCGCGGTCGAGGTCGAGTTCTTTCCGGAGCTGAAAGCGGGCCAGCTCCAGCAGTTCGTTCGCGAAGAGGCCGCGCGCCATGGTGTGGCCTTCCGCAAGGCGCGGTCGGTACGGCCCCTCCCCCCGGACGAGGAGTGGCGCCGCCCGAGCGAGGCCGACCCCGCTCAGCTTCTCGCGCTCCTCCATCCAAACACGCTGGAGCTTTCGCACGAGCTGGAGAAGCTCGCGCTCTTCACGATGAGCCGTGAGGCGACCGTGGACGATGTCGACCTGCTTTGCGGGGGCGAGCGGGGCGCGACCGTCTGGGAACTCGTCGACGGTGTCCTCGACGGCGAAACCGCTCAAGCCCTGCTGGCGCTGAAGTTCCTGCGCTCACGGGGCGAAAGCGTGCAGGGGCTCCTGGGCCAGCTCGCCGCCGCCTACCGCCCCCTCGCGACCGTCCTCGACATGCTCGACGAGGGAGCGAGCCCGGAGGACATCGGTAAGGCGATCAAGCGCCCCTGGGCTGGGTTGCGCGACCGCGCAATCGCGCGTGCGCGGCGGTTGGGCCGGGACGGCCTGCTGCGGGCCTACGAGTGTCTCGTGACCGCCGATCGCACGATCAAGCTGGGCGAAGCGCGCGATGAGATCGCGCTCGAAGTCGCGGTCTCCCGCCTGCTGCAGCTCTCGCCGCGGACACCCGCGCGCGGATCGCCCGCGCGGGCCTAGTAGTCACTCAAGAAAGTAAGCAAGGGATTATCAGATACCGGCTGGATGGTGGCAGCCACGCCGATAGTCCTGACGGAGGATGACCGTGACCAACTGGAACGCTGGGTGCGGTCATCGACGACAGGGCAGCGCTTAGCCTTGCGCGCCCGCGTGATCCTTGCGGCGGCCACGGGGAAGGTTCGACGGCGATCGCGGAACGGGAAGGTGTGCGGCCGACGACGGTCAGCTGCTCGCGGGTGCGCTTTGCCCGAGGGGGAGGGCGGGGCTGGCGGACAAGCCGCGGGCTGGCGAGCCGCCGCTGTGCACCCTTCCTCTCCTCGACGATCGATCGATCGCGGACTTACGCGAGTGAGTACTGGCTAGTCCTGCCAGATCGGGTTGTAGCAGGCCACCCCCCGACCCTCCCTGTCTCCCACCGGCGTGAGCTGCGGCGCAGCGAGCTCACGACACTTCTGCAACGCCTTCGGGCAACGGGGGATGAAGGGGCAGTGGGTCGTGGGCTGCTCCATCGAAGGCGGGTTGCCCGGCAGCGCGAGGAGCTCACGGCCGACCCCGTCGAGGCGGGGGAGCGCGGCGAGGAGCCCGGCCGTATAGGGATGGTGCGGTGCCTTCAGGACCTCCAGGGCCGTGCCCGTCTCGACCAGGTGCCCGGCGTACATCACGCCGACCTCGTCCGCGAGTTGCGAGACGACGCCGAGGTCGTGCGTGATCAGCAGAATCGCCGTCCCTTGCTCCCGGCGAAGCTGGTCGAGTTGGTGGAGGATCTGCGCTTGCACGGTGACGTCGAGGGAGGCCGTAGGCTCGTCGGCGACGATCAGGTCCGGCTTCATCGCGGTAGCGATGCCGATCATCACCCGCTGGCACATGCCTCCCGAAAGCTGAAAGGGGTACGACTTCGCTACCCGTCTCGGGTCGGGCAAGCCGACCTGAGCCAGGATCTCGATCGCCTGCGCTTTGGCCGCGTTCTTGCTCACGCCCAGGTGCGTCGTCATCACCTCGGCCACCTGGTCACCGATGTTGAGCACGGGATTGAGGCCGGCGATCGGGTCCTGGAAGATCATCGTGATCTGGCGACCGCGTATCGCCCGCAGCTCCGACTCCTTCATCGTGAGGAGGTCGTGCCCGTCGAACTGGATCTCGCCCGCGAGCACGTCCGCCTCATCCGGCAGCAGCTTCAGCATGGCCATGCCGACGGTGGTCTTGCCGGCGCCGGATTCGCCCACCAGGGCGAGAACCTGGCCACGCTCGATTTCGAGCGACACCTGATCGACCGCGTAGGCCATTGAGTCGCGCGTGCGGTATCGGACGGAGAGGTCGCGGACGCGAACAAGGGGTGGGGTCATAAGAAACGGGGGCGCCGGAGAGGCGCTACGAGCGCCGGGCGGTTAGCTGCTGGGTCGAATCGAGGAGATGAATCGCCCCTGTATTCTAACGTTCTCAGGCGTCGTATAGATTGGTTCCATTGTGGCGTTCGCGGGCTGCAGGCGGATCTTGGCGCCCTCGCGGTAGAACCGCTTGAGGGTCACCTCGGCACGATCGTCGAGCCACACGGCGACCTTCTCGCCGTCCTGCGCCGACGTTGCCGGCTCGAGGAAGACGACATCCCCGTCATCGATCAGATCCTCGATCATCGAGGTGCCCTTCACTCGCAGCGCGAAGACGTTTTCGTGGCCACGCACCATGTCTTCCGTAACCGTGACCGTGTCCTCGACATCGCTGGCCCAGCGGTCACTCGTGGGCACGGGGATCGGCTGACCAGCGGCGATCGTGCCCAGCACGGGCACGTCGACCGTGCGCGTGCGGCGGCGCCCATCGAGGAGCTCGATGCCGCGCGAGACTTCGCGGTCGCGGCGCAGCAGTCCCTTCTCCTCCAGCCGGCGCAGGTTGTAGTCCACCACAGAGGTGCTGCTGATGCCGCAGCCGATCTGGATGTCACGAATCGAGGGTGGGTAATCCTTCTCCTCGATGAACTCGCGAATGAAGTCCACGATCAGGGTCTGCTTGGCTGAAAGCTCGCTCATGCGGTGCCTCTCGAACACATGTTCGTGGGCCAATTTAACAATGCTGGCCGGTTATCGTCAATGGTGTTCGGAACAGCCAGGCTTGTGAGCCGCGCGCGAGTGCGCTTTGCTTCCTCCGTGGATGACCGCGACCGAATCCAAGCGCTTGCCGCCGAAGCCGGCTTCGAGCTCGTGCGCTTCGCCGATGCGGCCGCCCTCGGCGAACCCAGAGCCGCGGCCAAGGAGGCGCTCGACGCCGGCCGCCTGGCCGAGATGGGCTGGATGACCGAGGAGTGGATCGAGCGTGCGACCACGCCGGCGGTCTTCCTCGAGGGTGCGCGGACGGTGGTGCTGCTCGCGATTCCCGCGCACGCGCCCGACCCACCGCGCGAGGGCACACGCGCGCGCGGACGAGTCGCACGCTATGCCCGCGGCCGCGACTACCACCGCCTCTTCGAATCGAAGCTGCGCGGGATCGTGCACGCCATCCGCGAGGAATTGGGCGCGGAAGCGCGCGCGACCGTCGACTACGGACCGCTTCTGGAGCGCCCCCTCGCTGCGCGGGCGGGGCTCGGCTGGCTGGGCAAGTCGACGATGCTGCTGGCGCCGGGCTTCGGTCCTTGGGTCCTGCTCGGCGCGATCGCGACGACCCTCGTGATCGAACCCGATCAGCCTCTGCAGAAAAGCTGCGGGAGCTGCACGCGCTGCATCGTCGCCTGCCCCACCGGCGCGATCGCGCCAGATGGGGGCGTCCTCGATTCGCGACTCTGCATCAGCTACCACACGATCGAGAGCCGCGCGCCCATCCCGCGAGAGCTCCGCAGCGACTTCGGCGACTGGATCTTCGGCTGCGACGAATGCCTCGATTCCTGCCCCGTAGGCGCGACGAATGCGACGAGCCACCCGGACCTCGTCTCTGCGTCGAGCGACGACGCGTTCCCCCCGCTCGCGGAGCTTCTGGAGCTTGACGACGCGGCTTTCCGGGAGCGTTTCCGCGGCCGCGCGATCCAGCGCGCCACGCGCGACGGCTTTCTGCGCAACGTCTGCGTCGCGCTGGGGAACGTCGGCGGAGGCGAGGACATCGAGGCTCTCGCGAGCGCCCTCGGTGACGACGCCGCCCTGGTGCGCGGCCACGCCGCCTGGGCGTTGGGCGAACTCGCCCGCCGCCACAACGCCGGCGACCGTACCCGCCCCGTCCTGCAAGCGCGCGCAATTCGCGAGGAGGACGCGTGGGTGCGGGAGGAGCTGACGCTCGCGCTTGCGGCCTCGAACGAGGCGGAACGGGCACGGTGACCCGGTACCGCGAGGCGTCCTGGCTCGATCCGCGCATCTCGCTCCGGCCCTCGCCGCGCGGCGGCAAGGGCGCGTTCGCGGCCGCGGCGTTTTCCGCAGGCGAGGTCGTGACCATCTGGGGCGGCGCGCTCTTCACGCGCGCCGAGGTGGAGGCGGGGCAATGCGAGGCCGGGACGATCGCCGCCGTGGACGACGACCTCTATCTCGCCTCGCCAGCGGGCGCGCCCGAAACGCCGGACCGCTACCTCAACCACTCCTGCGATTCGAACCTTTGGCTCAGGGACGAGGTGACGCTCGTCACCCGCCGAGTCGTCGCCGCGGGAGAGGAGCTGATGCTGGACTATTGCCTCTTCGAGGGCAGCGAGGACGTCGCATGGCGTGGGCAGCGAGCGCGCAGCGGAGCGGAGCAGTCGAGCGACAGCGAAGCGCCGCCACAGCGGCGTGCAGCGTCGAACATGCCATGCCGCATCGCGGCGCTTGCGCCCTAGACCCGCGGGCTGCGCTCAGGGCCGGGCCAGGTACGCCTCCAGGCTGTCGAAGTTCGAGTTCCAACCCATATCGACCCGCCGCTCCTGCTGCGCTTGCCGCACCTCGGCCGATTCGTGCAGGACGCGCAACGTCAGCGTCGTGCGGCCCTCGTGCTCCTCGAAGATGACCGTCACCGAGACGTTCTGGTCGTCGAAGCCGGTGGTCACGATCCGCTCGTTCGGCACGACCTCGCTGAAGACGCCGGTCAGTGGGAACTCGCTCCCGTCCGGCGCAGCCATGACGTACCGCCACGACCCTCCGGGCCGCAGGTCCATCTCCGTGACACTGGTAGTCATGCCCTGCGGCCCCCACCACCGGGCGATGTGCTGCGGATCTGTCCACGCCTGGAAGACCAGCTCGCGGGGCGCGTCGAGGGTGCGCGTGAGCACGAACTCGCGATCGTCAGAGGTGCCATCAGGCTGGGTCATGGGTTTCCTCGCGACTGACGCCAGAAGCGCGACCTACTCCGCCCTCAGTTCGTAGACGCGGATGCTGGCGATGAAGGGGCAGTCTTTGGCGACCTTTTCCGCCTCGTCGAGGGACTCCGCCTGGATGATGTTGTAGCCGGTGATGGAGTCCATGCCCCAGGGCAGGTCTTTGGTGCCGGCGTCCGAGATCTCCCTGGCAGCACCGAAGCCGCCCTGGTCGACCGTGCGGTCCGCAATCGACTCGAACCACGTGCCCCACGCCGCCATGATCTCGGGGGTTGGGTTCTCGAAGCCGACGTGCAGCAACAGATATTTGTTCACTGATCTCTCTCCTCGCGCGTGGATGGTCCTCCATCCGAGTCGATGTGGATCGCCCGCGGTCAACTTGCTTCCTGGGCCCGCCGGCGAGCGCTAGGGCCGGGAGGTGATCGCCATCAGCGCTCCTGGTCCTTTGGCGAGGCGCTCGCTTCCGAAGCGCCTGCGCTGAGTTCGTTCAGATAGCCGTCAAGACGATCAAGGCGTTCGTCCCAGAGCTGCCGGTAGGGTTCGAGCCAGAAGGCGACGCCCTTCAATGCGTCCGGCTTCAGCCGGCAGGGACGACGCTGAGCGATCCGGCTCCGCTCGACGAGACCGGCGCGCTCTAGCACCTTGACGTGCTTCGCGACGCCCGGGAGCGTCATCCGAAAGGGCGCGGCCAACTCGGTCACGGTGGCTTCGCCCTCGCTCAGGCGCGCCACGATCGCCCGCCGCGTCGGGTCGGCAAGCGCCGCGAGGGTGGAGCTGAGATGGTCCGGAGGCACGGATGAAACCATCTGGTTCATAAACCGTACGGTAGGGTAGGGGCCGTTGTCGAGTCAACGCCAACGAGCCCCGACCGATGCCGGCTTAGAGGCGCAGGCCGAGCAGTTCGCGGGTGACGGTGCCGTCGCCCGCAACGTCCATCACGACCCAGGTAATCCGCATTTGGAAGCGGCCGCCAGACGCTTCGAGCCAGACCTCGTCGCCCTTTTCCCAGCGGTAGTCCGACTCGATCGTGAGGTGGTGCTCACCCTTGCGGCCGGTGAACTCGTCGGCCTCGAAGAAGCTCGTCTTCACGCGTGGCCGTCCCCCGCATTCGCAGCCACGACCGCGGCGATGCCCCGCGCCGGCATCCGCTCGGCGACTTCGCACAATTTCCCGAGCACCTCGTTCTTGACTGCCTCGCGAGCGGCGCGAATACCGCCCAGGATGGCGCGCGCACTCGACCGGCCATGCGCGACGAAGACCACGCCGTTGACGCCCAGGAGCTGGGCGCCTCCGTACTCCGCGTAGTCGAGCCGGCGCTGGGATTTGCGGAGGTCGCGGCTGAGGACGAGGCCCGCGGCAAGGTTCCAGGGCGTTCGCCGCACCGCTCGCTGCAGCTCGCCGAAGAACATCTCGGCAACGCCTTCGACGGTCTTGATCAGGACGTTCCCCGTGAAGCCGTCCATCACGGCCACGTCCGCCGCATTCCCCGGGAGCTGGCCCGCCTCGATGTTGCCCACGAAGTTCAGGTCGCTGCCGCGAAGTGCGCGGTTCACCTCGAGCGTGAGCTGATTGCCTTTCGAGTCTTCTTCGCCGATCGAGATCAGCCCGATGCGCGGCGAAACGATGCCGTGCACGTGTTCCATCGCCGCCGATCCCATGTAGGCGAACTGGACGAGATGGGCAGGCTTCGAGTCCGCGTTCGCCCCCACGTCGATGAGCATGGTCACGCCGTTCTCGCCCGTGGGCACGACCATACCGAGGGCGGGGCGGCCGATGCCGGGGATACGCCCGAGCCGTAGCAGCGCGGCTGTAAGCGTTGCCCCTGTGTTCCCGGCGGTGACGAAGGCGTCGGCCTCACCCTGCTTGATCAGGCCCATGCCCACGTTGATCGAAGCCTCTGGCTTCGCCTTGACGGCTTCGATCGGCTC
>CAUYXJ010000098.1:0-9753 GCA_963577065.1 Dehalococcoidia bacterium
CTTCGCTCGGCCCAGCCCCCGCGCCCCGCCCCGCCCCTGCGCTCGACTGCTACGACTGCACCGCCCGTTGGGCGGCTCCGTCTTCGCGCTCGCTGGTATGAGCTCGCTTGCGCTCGGTACGTGCTCGCTCGTCGCGCGCTCGGCAGTGGAACGGGTGGCGGCGTCAGCGACCGCGGGTGCGCGGCTCGACCCAGTCCACGAGCGTGTCGCCGAGGAGGTTCCAGGCGAAGAAGAACAGGATCACCGGTGTCGCGGAGGCGATGAGGAGGTGCGGGAAGGTCTGGAACGTGCGCACGCCACCGGCCTCGGAGATGAGGCTCCCGAAACTCGAGCCGGGAGGGTCGATCCCCAGGCCTAGCCAGCTCAGCGCGACCTCCGCCCCGGCGATCGCGGCCATGCCCCCGGAAAGACCGACCATGAAGATGGGGAGGACGCCGGGGAGCAGGTGGCGCACGAGGATTCGCCAGGTCGAGGCGCCCATCGCCTCAGCCGCGAGCACGTATTCCTGCTCGCGGATGGCGAGCACCTGACTGCGAACGATGCGGCTCGATCCGATCCAGGCGAAAGGCACGGCGGCGCCGACGACGATCATGAACTTCACGAGCGTGGGGGCGTCATCGCCGAGGAACGTGTTGTCTTCGAGCCAGAAAGCGATGTCGTTGATCCGGGTGCGGAAGGCGGCGGCGATCGCGAGCATGAGAAGCAGGGTTGGCAAACCTGCGAGGACCTCGCCCACGCGCATGATGAGCGTGTCCACCCAGCCCCCCCGGTAGCCCGCGAGCAGTCCTAGCCCGAGCCCGAGGAAGACGCCTCCGGTGAGCAGCACGATGATCGTGAAGAGAATCGTCGTGCGGGCCGCATAGGCGACCCGCGAGAAGAGGTCACGGCCGAGGGCGTCGGTGCCGAAGAGGTGGTCTGCGGAAGGCCCCTGACGCACCGTCTCGACCGTGAGCTCCTGCCGGTTGGGATCGTGCGTCGCAACGACGGGCGCGAAGAACCCGGCCCCGTAGAAGACGATCAGGTAGGCGATCGCGATCATCGCGACCTTTTTGCGCGCGAGCCCGCGCAGCGCCCGCCAACGCGGGGCCCGGCGCTGTTCGAAGGCATTGGTCTCGGCGTAGCCGACGTTCACCGCCACCGCTAGCCGCCCCTCGTGGCGCCCACGCGGATGCGCGGATCAATGAAACCGTAGACGACATCGATGACGACGTTGGCGACCACGAACAACGTGGAGCCGAACAGGACGAGCGCGAGGACGACGTCGAAGTCCGGCGCGCGCACGGCGTCGAGCGACTCGCGGCCGATCCCGGGAATGCCGAAGAAGAGCTCGATGAAGAGCGAGCCGGCGAAGATGCCCGGAAGCGTGAGCCCGATCACGGTCACCATCGGCAGCATGGCGTTCCTCGCGAGGTGGCTGATGATCACCGTGCGCTCACGCAGGCCTTTGGCGCGGGCCGTACGGATGTAGTCCTCGCCGATGACCTGGATGACCGAGGCCCGCATGAGGCGGGCCACGCCGGCGACGCCCGGCAACGAGATCAGGAGGACGGGCAGGATGATGTTCTTGTGGAACACCCCTTCGTAGCCGAGGTTCACCCATTCGAGCTTCAACGCGAACAACCACTGCGCGAAGATCACCGAGACGAAGACCGGGATCGCGTCAAGGAACAGCCACGATCCGATCAGCAGAGGATCGACGGGAGTACCGCGGGAGAGCGCGGCGTAGACGCCTACGGGGATCCCAAGCACGAACACGATGACGAGCGCGAAAAGCCCCATCGTCGCCGAGACCCGGATCTTCGGAACGATCACCTCTTTCACCGAGAAGTCCTGGTGCCGGGTGGAGACGCCGAGATCGCCCTGGAGCACGTTCCGCATGTACTTCACGTACTGGATGTAGACGGGCTGGTCGTAGCCGTACTTCCCGCGGAGCCGCTCCGCGACCTCGGCGTCGTAACGCTGACCGAGGAGCGTGTCGACCGGGTCGCCCGGCGCGAGCCGAAGCATGTAGAAGACGACGATCGACACCACGAACAGCACCGGCACGGCCCAGAGGAGCCGCCGCAGAATGTAGCCCGCGAGCCCTTGGCCCAAAGGACGCTAATCCTTGCTCGGGTCGATCTCGATGTAGCGGAACTTGGGCACCACCGTCCCGAGGTCGGGCCAGTTCTGCACGCAGTTCCGCACAAGCAGGTGGTCGACGGGCCAGAACGTCGGGATGATCGCCGCGTCGTCGATCACCAGCTGCTCCGCCTCCCGGTAGAGGCGGTAGCGCAACTCCTGGTCCCGCTCGACCGCCGCTTGCCGGATGAGCGCGTCCACCTCGGCGTTGGCGTAGCCAATACGGTTCAGGGTGCTGGTGCTCTCGAAGAGCTTGCCGACGAAGTCCTCGGGGTCGGGGTAGTCCGCGATCCAGCCCGCTGAGACCATCTGGAAGGTCCCACGATCCAGCTCGCGCAGATAGGCGGCGGTCTCGACCGCCTGCAGCTCGATCTCGATGCCCAGGTTGTCCTGCCATTGCTGCTGGAACGCCTGGAGGATGTCGGGCGGATCGCCACCACCGCCGCCGTAAGAGAGCACGATCCGGGGCACGTTCCCGGCGTAGGTCGATTGGGACAGGAGCTCCACGGCGCGGGCGGGGTCGTACGGGTAGCTGGTGACGGCCTCGGCATCGTAGCCCGGCATCTCGGGCGGGAGGATGCCATCGGCGACGCGCCAGGCGTCGAAGAGCAGCACCTCGTTCACCGCCTCGCGGTCGATTGAGAGGGCGAGCGCCTGGCGCACCAGCGGGTCGTCGAAGGGCGCCTTGTTCAAGTTCATGGCGATGTAGCCGAGCGCGAGCTGCAGCGCCGGGCGGTATTCGTCACTGAGTGGGCTATCGCCGCTGCGGACCGCCGCGAGCTCGATCGAGGGGACGCCACCGATATGGATCTCGTCGTTCTCGAAGCGCGTGACGAGCGAGCCGCCTCCCAGCTCGAAGACCACCTCTTCAAGGCTCGCCACACCGAGGTGATAGCGGTCGTTTCGGATCAGGACGATCTCCTCGAGCGGGTTGAGGGTCTTCAGGCGGAAAGGCCCAGTGCCAACGGGCCGGCGTGTCCAATCGCGCGGGTTCGACTCGATCTGCTCACGATCGACCACGAACGCGACCGGGTAGGTCAGTTCCTGGAGGAAGTAACCGATCGGCCGGTTCAGGCGGATCTGGAGCGTGTACTCGTCGATAACCTGGACGCCGCTCACTTCGTTGGTGTCGCCATTGAACTTGGCGCGCACGCCGTCGATCTCGTCGAGGTAGAGCAGGACCGTGGGCGAGAACTCGGCCGGGTCCGCGGCTCGCTCGAAGCTGTACTTGAAGTCGTCGGCGGTTACCCGGCGACCGTTGTGGAAGACGACCTCCTCGCGGAGGAAGAACGTGTAGGTGAGGCGGTCCTCAGAGATCTCCCATCGCTCGGCGATGTCGGGCACGACGTTCAGGTCGAGGTCGAGCGTGACGAGGCCCCCGAAGATCTCGACGATGTACTGGCTCGTCACATCGTCCCGGGCCTGGATGGGGTCGAGGACGGTATTCGGATCGCTGCCGAAGGTGATGAGGCGGTTCTCGCCGCAGATCCCGCTGACTGTTGGCTGGTTCCCATCGTCGCGGGTGTCGGTACCGCCGTCGCCGTTGGAGGCAGGAGCGTTGCCGCCATCATCGTCGTCGTCTCCACCGCCACCGGCGACCGCAACGACGAAGATGACGCCGACGGCGACGATGAGCAGGGCGACGAAGCCCATCATCAGCCCAAGCGTGCGATTGGACATTGCCCCTCCCGGCTCTGGGCTCCGCTAAGGATATGACGAGCCTGCCGCAGTCGATGTGCCGGTGCTCGTGACTAAGGGCACAGCGTAGCCGCTGGGCAGGCGGCGAGGGAGCGAGCTCGCGCTCGGGGCTTTACCGGGGCTTCAGGCCAGGCCTGCGAGCGCGGAGACGGAGCGGCCCACCGGGCCGCGCAGACGCAGCAGTCGAGCGCGGGGGAGGGGTTGGTTGGGGGGGCCGTGGCTATTCCGGAGCGAGGCGCAGCCCCAGCTCGTCCAGCTGCTCCGCCGCGACAGGCTGCGGCGAACCCATCAGTGGGTCACTCCCGGAAGAGGCCTTCGGGAAGGCGATGACATCGCGGATGTTGTCCGTACCGACGAGTTCCATCAGCACCCGCTCGATACCCATGGCGATGCCCCCCATCGGGGGCGCGCCGTATTCGAGCGCGTCGAGGAGGACGCCGAAGCGGTCCTGCATCTCCGCGTCGCTGTAGTTCATCAGCCGCAGAACCTTCTCTTGGTCGGCACGGCGATGGATGCGAACCGAGCCACCGCCGATCTCGGCGCCGTTGAGCGTGAGGTCGTACTGCTTCGAACGGACGGCGGTCGGTTCCGTCTCGAGCAGCGCTTCGTCTTCCGCCACGAAGCCACAGAAGGGGTTGTGGGTCGCGTCCCAGCGTTCCTCTTCGGGACGCCATTCCAGCAACGGGAAGCCCGTGACCCAGGCGTACGAGAGCACCTCGTGATCGATAAGGTCGAAGCGCGACCCCAGGTCTTCGCGTACGCGCGCCAGAGAGGCGGACACGACCTCGGCGCGATCTGCCACGAGGAAGAGCATGTCGCCGTCCTCTGAGGCGGTCAGCGTCCGCAGGCCGGCGATCTCCCCCTCCGAGAGGAACTTGGCGATTGGCGAACGGAGCTCGTCGCCGGCAAGGAAGCCGATGTTGGCCAGACCCTTCGCACCGCCTTCGCGGGCCACGTCGACGAGCGCATCGATCGTGCGGCGGGGCATCTCCGCCTGGGCCGGAACGCGCACCGCCTTGACTTCGCCGCCGTTCGCCAGTACGCCGGCGAAGACCTGGAACTCGGACTCGCGCACCGCCTCGCTCACGTCGACGAATTCGAGCCCGTAGCGGAGGTCGGGCCGGTCGCTGCCGTAGCGAGCCATCGCGTCGGCGAAGTCGAGGCGGGGGAAGGGCGTCTGGGCCAGGCGCTTCGCGCCGCCGAAGCGGTTCGCGATCTCGATGAACAGCTCCTCCAAGAGGGCGATCACGTCCTCTTCCTCGACGAAGCTCATCTCCAGGTCGAGCTGCGTGAATTCGGCGACGCGATCGGCGCGGGTGTCCTCATCCCGGTAGCAACGCGCGATCTGGAAGTAGCGCTCGAAGCCGCCGACCATCAACAGCTCCTTCAGGATCTGGGGCGACTGCGGGAGCGCGAAGAAATGGCCCTGCTGTTGGCGCGACGGGACGAGGAAGTCCCGCGCACCCTCGGGCGTGGACTTGATCAGCGTGGGCGTTTCGATCTCGGCGAAGCCCCGCTCGGAGAGGAAGTTGCGCATGAAGCGCACGACTTCGTGCCGGAGGTGGATGACTGCGGCCACGTCAGCACGCCGCAGCTCGACGTAGCGGTAGCGAAGGCGCACCAGCTCGTCCACGTCTCCCGGGTCGTTCACGGAGAACGGTGGCGTGAGGGCCTCGTTGAGGACCTCCACGCGGGACGGCACGACCTCGATCTCGCCGGTGGTCATGGCCGCATTCACGGTTTCGGGCGAACGCTTGCGCACGGTGCCCTCGACCGCCAGCACCCATTCCGGGCGGGCGCGGTGGGCGGCTTCGTGAGCGTCCACGGTATCGGGGTCGACGACGAGCTGGACGATGCCGTGTGAATCGCGCAGGTCGATGAAGATGAGACCACCGTGGTCGCGGCGACGATGGACCCAGCCAGCAAGGCGGACGACGCGCCCTTCGTCTGCGGCGGTGAGGTCGCCCGCGTAAGCGTCTTTGAGCATGAGGCAGCCTACCGCGAGGGCCGTGAATGACCAATGCGGACCAACGCGGCGGAGCGAGAATCCCGCTAGCGCGAACCCAGGAGATCGCGCAGCTCGGCCGCGTACGCGCTCTCGACCTCGCCGGCGACGCGCTCCTGGAAGCGGCGGTAGGCGGCGACGAGCGCTTCCGCATCCGCGGTCAGCGTCGTCCGGCCCCCACCCGCGCCCCCGACCTCGGAACGCACGAGATCGCGGTCGAGGTTCGCCTCGAGCTCCTTGATTTTGCCCCAGGCGCGGCGGTAGCTCAGCCCCAGCTCCGCGGCCGCGTCCGCGAGCGACCCCGACTCGCCGACGAGTTCGAGCAGGCGCACACGGTAGTCCGACATCACGAGCTGGCCGTCCGCTTCGAGCCACAGCTTCTGGCGGGGCGAGGCAGGCGGGATCATAGGCGCGCGAGCCTAGCACGCTTGCACGCGGCCTCACGCACGGAGCGCGGCGAAGCGAGCTACGGCACCCCTACGACGCCGCCCGCGGCGCTATCCTGCGGCATGGCCCTCCCCGACGACCTCACGGACGACGAGCAGCGCCTCGTCGCGGCGGCGGAAGCCGGGGAGGACTGCGACCTCGCCAGAGAGCGGCCGGAGGCCGACGACGCCGCCGCGCCCACGGTCCGCGCGGAGGTCGTTCGCGCCATCGTCACCGGCGACGGCACCACCGGCCACGCCCGCGGTCTCTACCTCCGCGGCGCCCGCGTCACCGGCGCGCTCGACCTCGAATCGATGACACTCGCTGCACCGATGGTCCTACAAGCCTGTCACTTCGAGGAGCTGATCATCCTCAGGGACGCCCGCACGCGTCGCATCGACCTGAGCGACTGTTTCCTCCCAGGAATGAGCGCGCCGTACCTCCGTGTCGACGGCGAGCTCAGCTACGCTGGCAGTTCCGTTGAGGGCCCGATGGACCTCTACGCTTCGGGGATGGATCGACTGGTTCTCAACGGCTTGAGTGCAGACGGCGAGATCACCTTGCTGGAGGCAGACGTGCGCGGCGAGCTCAGCGCGCAAGCGGCGAAGCTCCGAAGCCCAGGCGGACGTGCACTCAGCGCCGACAGGATGAAGGTCGAAGGGAGTGTGTTTCTTGCCGACGGGTTCGAGGCGGACGGCGAGGTACGTCTGCTCGGCGTGGAGATAGGCAGGGACCTTGACAGCAACGGGGCAAAGCTCCGCAACGCGGGGGGCGATGCGCTGACCGCTGACGGGATGCATGTGAAAGGTGATGTGTTCCTCCAGGGTGACTTCGAAGCAGACGGCGAGGTGGGGTTGCGGGGCGCGGAGATTGGCGGCGATCTTTCCTGCCGCGGGGCGAAGCTCCGAAATCCGGGCCGGCGTGCGCTAGCAGCCGACAGGATGACGGTGAACGGCGGTGTCTTCTTTCAGGATGGGTTCGAGGCGGACGGCGAGGTGCGGTTGCTAGGCGCAGAGATCGGCGGGCAGCTTGCCTGCGTCGGAGCGAAGCTCCGCAACCCTGGGGGCGCTGCGCTCACCGCTGGCGAGATGACGGTGGGCGGCGGCGTCTTCCTTCGAGGCGATTTCGAGGCGGACGGGTTGGTTCGATTCCCAGCTGCGGAGGTGCTCGGTCAGTTTGAGATCACCGGAACCCTATCGGGACAGAGCCGCGCGCTCGACCTTCAGGGCGCCAGCGTTGCGGGAGAACTGCGGATCACGCCAACGGCTAAGCCGAGCGGGATCGTGGACCTGCGACACGCTCATGCGAGCGTCCTGCGGGATGACCCCCGTACGTGGCCAGGCTCAGGGCGGCTGATGCTCGACGGGTTCCGTTACGACCGCATCCATGACGAAGCGACGGCCTCGGCGGAGGAGCGGGTGGATTGGCTCTCGCTCATGCCGGCGAATCCGGCGGGGACACCGCACACCCAGCCCTATGAGCACCTGGCTGCCGTCTACGATTCGATGGGCCGCACCGATGACGCGAAGACGATCCGGGCGGCGAAGGAACGGGCCGTTCGCTCGAAGCGGAGCTGGCGGGGGAAGCTGTGGAGTCGACTCCTCGATTGGACGGTCCTCTACGGGCTCAAGCCGGAGCGCGCGATCTACATCGGCGTCGCAGTCATGCTCCTGGGGTGGGGGCTCTTCGCCGGCGCGGAGGTTCTTGACCTGATGGAGACGACCGTTGCCGCAACCGACCCGGCTCCAACGCCACTAACGTGGCTCACGGCCGGAGTCTTCTCCGCGGACGCGTTCCTTCCCGTCGTCGACCTGGGACTCGAGTCGGAGTGGCAGCCGGACGCGGCGGGGTGGGGCTGGTTCTTCCAGGGTTACCTCTGGCTGCACATCGTGCTCGGGTGGGGTCTCTCCACACTGGCGGTCTTCGCGTTCACGGGCATCGTTCGAAGCAAGTAGCACGCACGCCGACGTTCGGACGCAGGTCTCACTTGCGCCCGGGGTACTCTCGTTCGGCGGCTCAGGACAGAGCGCGCCCGTGGCTATCTCTGTCCCTCAGCCGTGCAGATCGCTGCGCGCGGTCTGCACGGCGTGGGGCGTAGTCGTTCACGGTCAGGACGGCGTGGCGGGTGTCGGCCAGGCGCACGGGCGTGATCGAGGTGTGGTGCAGGGGCAGGACTTGGTCGACCGCTGACGCGAAAACCTCCGCGAGGAAGTGGTTGATCACGCCCGCGTGACACGCGACCACCACCCGCCGGCCGAGGTTCGCGGCGGCGATCTCCCTGATCGCGCCCGTTACCCGTCGGGAAACGCGGGCACGTCTTCGACATCGGGCCAGCTCGCGTCGCTGCGCGAAGCGCTCGTCTCGCCCAGCAGCTGGACGAAGCGCTCGGCGCCATAGTGGTCGAGCACGCCCTGGTCGTCGGGGACGCCGCGGAACAGATCGATCTCGGTCAGGGCTTCGTGCACCACGAGTTCGAGGCCGTGGTGCGCCGCCACCGCACGGCCGGTATCGCGGGCGCGGCTGAGGGGGCTGCAGTAGACGGCGTCGATGGCGACGCTCGCGAGCCGCTCGCCGAGGACGCGCGCCTGCTCGCGGCCCTGCGGCGAAAGGGGCGCATAGACGATCTCGCCCACGGGCATATTCGGCTGAAGCTGCTGTTCGCCGTGCCGGACGAGCAGCAGCTCGACCATGCCTTCGAGCGATTCGACGAACGGATTCTCGGGGTCGACGATGCGGACACGCCACCGCTTCGCGGGATCCGGCATCGCTCGCGACTCTCGCGTTCGACGTGCCAAGGCGACAAGCAGGCACCAGCAGAGGAGAATCGGAAGGGTGGCGCTCGACCTCGATCCGGGCCTGGCGGCCGTGGGCAACCCCGCCCTCGTGAAGGTGATCATCGCCGAGATGGACGGCGGCACCATCCCCTTCGAGCGATTCATGGAGCTGGCGCTCTACCACCCCGAGCACGGCTACTACCAGCGTCCGCGCGATCCGTTCGGAGCCGCGGGCGACTTCTACACCAATGCCCAGTTGCAGCCCGTTTGGGGACGGCTGCTGGCGCGACAGATCAAGCAGTGGTACGAGGAAATGGGAGCCCCCCCGAATTTCACCGTCGTTGAAATGGGAGCGGGCCGCGCCGAAACCACCGCCGAAATCCAAAGATGTTTACCGGCCGCGCGATGTATCGCGGTGGACCTCTCCTTCGGCGAGCTGCCCCAGAAGTTTTCCGGCGTCGTCATCTGCAATGAGTTTTTTGATGCCCTGCCCGTCCACTCGATCCAGCGGCGCGGCCAGTCTCTGGTGGAACACTATGTTGGGTTAGCACCTGATGTTGGGTTAGCACCTCAGTCACCGGATTCGAGCCAAACCGTGCGGAAAGGTTTCGACAACCAGAACCGGAGCCGCGCGCGTCAGCAAGCGGTTTCCGCCTCAACGCGATCACCGGAAAGCGGCCAATCCTCATCTTTCGATTTCGGAAAGTCCGCGCCAGGTTGCGGAAAGCC
>CAUYXJ010000099.1:0-9639 GCA_963577065.1 Dehalococcoidia bacterium
AAACCGGCCCGGAGGCCACCCTCGTCGCCTTCGCGGTCGGGCAATGGGCGGCCGTGCCGCTGGTGCTCGCGCTCGTGCTCTCGGCTTCCCGCGCATTCGGCGGCTTCGAGCCGGCGCTCGTTCGCGCCCTCGCGGGGTTCGGACTGCTCGCGGCCCTCGCGAGCACCATCTCGTACCTGAACTACCGCGCCGACCTCTTCGTCGTCGACCACTTCGAGGGCCGCGATGGCGTCGGCGTCTACGGGAACGCGGTCTACATCGCCGAGTCGGTCTGGCTCCTGAGCAGCTCGCTCGCGCTCGCCGCCTACGCGCGACTGGGCACGCTCGGGGCGCAGGAGGCGGCCCTCCTGACCGCGCGGATCGTGCGCCACACCATGGTCGCCCTCGGGGTTGTCTGCGTGGGGATCTTCGTGCTCGCGGACGTGCTCGTGGACGTGCTCTTCAGCGAAGAGTTTGCGGGCATGACCGATTCCCTGCGGATCCTTCTACCGGGAACGCTCATCTACGGGATGGCGGCTGCGCTCTCGGGCTACTACACCTATCACCGCGGCCAGCCCTGGTTCGCGGCCGTGATCGCCGGTCTTGCGCTCGCCATCGACCTGGCGCTTGCGGTTCTGCTCGTGCCCGTGATGGGGGTCGAGGGGGCAGCGGTCGCGACGAGCCTCTCCTATGCGTTGGCGATGGTCCTGGCGGTGGCCGTGTTCGCGCGCCACTCGGGGACGGCCCCGCTTGCGCTCCTGCGCTTCGGCCGCGAGGACGTGGCCGACTACCGCGCGCTCGCGACGCGCCTACGGGCGGCCGCGGGCCGCTGAGGGCGCGGCCGTCGAGGACGATCCCATCCCTGCGGGGTAGCGCGGCAGGGGGATCGGCAGCCCGCTCTCCGGATCCTCGAGCACGAGCATCGGGATATCGAAGACCGCCTCGAGCGGTTCCGGCTGCAGCACCTCGCGGGGCGGGCCGTCGAAGACGACACGGCCGTCGCGGACGCCGATCACGCGCTCCATGAAGCGTCCCGCGAGGGAGAGATCGTGAACCACGGCGACGATCGTCATCCCCTCGGCGTTGAGCCGGTGGAGGAGCGCCATCACCTCGATCTGATGCTGCACGTCGAGGAAGCTCGTCGGCTCGTCCAAGAGCAGAACGCGGGGCTGTTGGGCGAGGGCAAGCGCGATCCAGGCGCGCTGCCGCTCTCCGCCAGAGAGGCTTGCGAGCGGCCGCTCGGTGAGCGGCTGGAGGTCGGCCGCGTCGAGCGCCCAGGCGACCGCCTCGTGGTCGGGGGCCGTTGCCCGCTGCAGGAGTCCCTGGTGCGGGTAGCGCCCCCGCCAGACGAGTTCGCGCACGGTCAGGTCTTGGGCGCCGTCGTGCACCTGCGGCAGGACGGCGAGGCGCCGGGCGACACCGCGGGCGCCGAGGCTGCGGATCTCCTGCCCGTCGAGGAAGACCTGGCCCGCCGCCGGCTTCAGCAATCTCGACATTGCCCGCAGGAGGGTGGTCTTGCCGCTCCCGTTCGGCCCGACCACTGCGACCAGTTCGCCGCTCTCGAGATCGAGGGATACGCCATCGACCACCGGCCGGCCGTTGTACCGGTGCGTCAATGATTCCGCAGCGAGTCGCATTCGACCTAAGCCTTGAACTTCACGAGGTAGAGCAGGAACGGTGCCCCGATCGCGGCCGTGATGATGCCCATCGGGATCTCGGAGGGCCGGATCACGAGTTTCGCCACCAGATCTGCCGAGCTCACGAGGATCGCGCCCACGAGCGCTGAGGCGGGGATAAGGTAGCGGTTGTCGGAACCGACCGCGTAGCGGGCGACGTGCGGGCTGAGCAGGCCAACGAAGCTCACGAGGCCGGCGATCGCCACCGCCGAAGCCGTGAGGATGCCTGCGATCGCGAGGATCGCCAGCCGCGTGCGGTCGGCGAGCACGCCCAGACCGGTGGCGATGTCATCGCCCAGTGAGAGAATGTTGAGGCGGCCGGAGAGGATGAAGGCGCCCGCGAAGGCCGGCAAAGCATAGGGCAGGACCGAGCGGAAGTCGTTCCATTCGGAGGCGTAGAGGCCGCCCGCCAGGAAGCCGAGACTCGTCTGCAGGAACGTGCGCGAGCTCGAGAGCAGCGCCACGATGATCGCGCCGAAGAACGCGGACAGCGCCACCCCCGCGAGCGCCAGACGCACCGGCGAGACGGCGCCGCGGTACGCGATGACGAAGAGGATCCCTGCGCCGCTGAGGCCGCCCACCATGCAGGCCATCGCGATCGCCCACTGCGGAATCTGGGGGTTGATGACGATGGCGGCCGAGCTGGCGAGGCCGGCGGCGGCGGTGAGCCCGAAGATCGTGGGGTCGGCCAGCGGGTTACGGGTGACGCCTTGGAGCATCGCGCCCGCGACCGCGAGCGTCGCGCCCACGAGCATCGCGTCGAGGAAGCGGGGAAAGCGGATCTGCCAGACGACCGGGCGGGCGAGTCCGTCCGAGTCCGAGGTGAGTCCGGAGAGCGCTTCCGCGGGCGAGAGCGTGATCGCGCCATACATCATCGTGAGCATGCCGATTGCGGCGAGCGCGAACAGGCCCAGACCGGTGAGCACGAGCGGGCGGCGCGGGAAGCGCCGCCCGACCGCGAGCGAGCCGCTCGCCTTCGCCTCAGCCGTGAGTCCCGCCACCGCGAATGCGCCGCGCTACGGCTCGACGACGATCGCGGCGACGATCGCAGCGAAGGCCTCGGGGGCGCGCGGGCCCGGTGCCTGCAGGAACAGCTGCACAGGGAGCTCCACGACGCGGTCGTTCTCGAGCGCCTGGAGGCCGCCGAAGCCGGGGAAAAAGCCGAGCACGCCGCTCAGTCTCGGGGCCGGGGGCGGCGCGGGCGTGACGGTGAAGATATACGTCGGATCGTATTGCAGCATCTTCTCCGGCGCGATTCGGGTGTAGCCCGGGAACGGCCCGGAATCGGGCTGGGCATCGGCAGGGTTGGTCAGGCCAAGGGCGCTGAGGATATCCCCGGCGTAGCTGCTGGCCTTCGCCCCGTAGAGGTTGCGCTCACGGTCGCCGATGAGCACGACCGCGGAGATCTCGAGCCCAGCGAGCGCTTCCTGCGCGGCCGTGCGCGCCGCCTCGATCTCGGCGATCACGTCGGCGGCCGTGTCCTCGCCGTCGAGGACCTCGCCCAGCACCGTGAGCGCTGCGAGCACGTCGTCGAGGCTCTCCGCCCCGGCGAAGACGACGGGAACGCCGAGTTCCTCGAGCGGCCCGAAGAGGTTGGGCTGCACGTGAATCACGGAATCCGCGACGATGAGGTCCGGTTCGAGCGCGAGGATCGCCTCGAAGCTCGGCTGGTAGGCCGTCCCGATCGAAGGTAGGCCAACAGCCTCGGGCGGGAAGTCGACCGACTCGCTGCGCCCGATCACGACCCCGCCGACGGCATAGACCAACTCCGTCGCCGTGGGGCTGAGCGCCACAATCGCGAGCGGCTTGTCGGGGATCGTGACCGTGCGACCGAGGAGATCGACGACGACGCGGGGGTACCCCGGAGCCGGCGGTTTCTCCGTGGGAGCGGTGGTCGCCGTTGGCTCGGGCTCCGTGGTCGCTGTCGGCTCGGGCTCGTTCGTGGCGGTGGGCTCGGCGGCCTCCGTTGGCGCCGTCGTGGCGGTCGCGGCATCGCCGCCGCCGTCATCATCGTCGCCGCAGGCCGCCACAAGAGCCACGGCCGCAAGGGCGAGGAGGGCGAGCAAGAGGCAGGTTCGGGGTTGGTTTCTGATGAAAGCTTTCAAATCGGTCAATTACCCTGTTTCTCTCCCGGAGTTGAGAGATTTGCTGGCCTATACTAGGGTTCGCGCACCCGCCCGGCAACCGCTGCCACGCCGAGGAGCACCCCCGTGGAGAACCCTGCGCTCTACTTCCCGATCGCGACGACCGTGTTCTCCACGGCCTTCGCGGTGGTCGTCCTGCGTCGCTATTGGGCCGCGCGCGGCAAGCTCCACCTGCTGTGGTGGGGCGTCGGCATCGCCCTCTTTGGCGTCGGCACCCTCTTCGAGAGCATCACCACCCTCGCGGGCTGGGAGGAGGGCGTGTTTCGAGGCTGGTACATCTCGGGGGCACTCCTCGGGGGTGCGCCGCTCGCTCAGGGCACCGTGTATTTGCTCCTGCCCCGGGCTGCCGCCCACCGCCTCGCGATCGCGCTCGTCGTGTTCGTCACCCTCGCGGCCGCGGCGGTACTCGCGACCCCCGTCGATCGCTCGCTGGCGGAGGAGCACCGCCTCTCCGGGGAGGTGATCGAATGGAGCTGGGTGCGGGGACTGAGCCCGATCGTGAACACCTACGCCTTCATCTTCCTGGTGGGCGGGGCGATCGTCTCCGCGTCGCGCTACCGCAAGCAGGCGGCCTCCTCAGACCGAATGTGGGGGAACGTCCTCATCGCAATCGGCGCGATCCTGCCGGGCATCGGTGGGATCTTCACCCGCTTCGGCGTCGTCGAGGTGCTGTACGTGACCGAGCTGGTCGGCATCGTTCTCATTGCGATCGGATACGGCTACAGTGTCCGTGAGCGGCCCCCCGTCGCGGAGGCCCGGCCCGCGGGTGGGCCGGGCGTGGCGGGCGCCCCGATCGGACGGCAGCGGTGACGCAGGCGTTCCCCGGATCTGAGTTCCCCAACATCCCCGGCGAGCCGCTGGAGCTCGAGCCGATCGAGAAGGTGTTGTTGGCGATGTCGTACGGAGTGCACGTGATCGGCTCGAGCACGGCCGCCGGCGAGCGCAACCTGATGATCGCGGACTGGGTGATGCAGGTCTCGTTCACGCCCCGGCTCGTGGCTGCGTCGATCGAAAACGACGCGCGCACGCTCCGCTTCGTGCGGGAAACCGAAGCGTTCACCGTCAACCTTTTGCACGAGCGTGATGGTCACGAGATCGCGCGTAAAGTGGTGATGCCGTCCGAGGGCGGCAAGATCCGCGGCCGCTCGGAGGAGGCCGCCGCCGCGGTTCACGACAAGCTCGAGGGCATCGCCCATAGGCTCACCCCCAGCGGCGCGCCCATCCTCGAGGAGGCGCTGGGTTGGTACCTCTGCGAAGTCGAGCAGTTCGTTCAGACGGGCGACCACACGATCGTCATCGGTCGCGTCGTCGAGGGCGATGTCCAGCGCAGCGGCGAGATCCTCACAGAGAAGGAGCTGGGCTGGGAGTACGCCGGCTAAGCGAGAGCAATCGGGAGTTCAACGTTCAGAGTTCAGAGAGGGACCGCCGAGCGCAGCGAGCTCTAAGCGCGGGCGGAGCGGCCGTAGGCCGCGGAGCGGCAGCAGTCGAGCGCGGGCGGGGAGGGGGGAGGGGGGAGGGGCCCGAGCGCAGCGAGCTGGCAGCAAGCGAGCGCGGAGGCGGCGCGGCCGTGAGGCCGCAGAGGCGCAGCAGTTGAGCGCGGGCGGTGCGTGGCGGCGGGGCCCGAGCGCAGCGAGCCAAACACCCTGCTCTGCTAGGCTACGCTCGTGCGCTACCTGACGATGGACCGGCAGCCAGAGCTGCGCTCGCCCGTGGTCGTGATGGCCTTCACCGGCTGGAATGATGCCGCCAACGCCGCCAGCAACGCCGCCCGTTTCGTCGTTCGCCGCCTGGGAGCGCGGCGGTTCGCTTCGCTTGAATCCGAGCCGTTTTTCGACTTCCAGACCACGCAGCCAACCGTGCGCCTCGACTCCAGTGGCCAGCGCAAGCTTTCCTGGCCGGGGAACGAGTTTTACTACGCCCGCGAACCAACCGGGAAGCACGACTACGTAATCGGCATCGGCGCGGAGCCAAGCCTCCGCTGGCGCACGTTCACCGAGGAGTGCATGGGGCTCTTCGAGGCGCTCGATGTCTCGATGGTGGTCTCCCTCGGAGCGCTCATCGGCGAGGTCAGCCATCGCCGGCCGATCGCCGTCACGGGCAGTGCCGCAGACGCGGAGCTCGCGGCTGTCCTCAACCTCGAGCGCTCACGCTACGAGGGGCCAACGGGCATCGTGGGGGTGCTGCACTACGCCCTCCAGGAGGCGAGTACGCCCTCGGCCAGCCTTTGGGCGACGGTTCCCCACTACATAACTGGCGACCAATGCCCGCCTGCCACACTCGCCGTCCTCGAACGACTGCAGCGCATCCTCGGCACCGCGTTCAAGTTCGACGAGCTTGAGGCCGCCACGCTGCGCTTCCGCGAACAGCTCGAGGCGACCGTCTCTGCCGACCCCCAGATGCGGGACTACCTCGGCCGGCTCGAACAGGCCCTCGACGAGCAAGACGAGAGCAGCGAGGACCCGCTGCCGGAGGCCGGTGAACTCGTGGGCGACATTGAGCAGTTCCTGCGGGAGCGTGATCAGGACTCCTGAGCGCGCGCGATCGGGAGTTCAACGTTCAGAGTTCAGAGGGGGACCGCCGAGCGCAGCAGTCGAGCGCGGGTGGGGCGCCTAGGGTGGGTCCGAGCGCAGCGAGCGGTAAAGCATGAAGCGAGCGCGTAGTCGGAGCGGCCCGCAGGGACCGCCGAGCGCAGCAGTCGAGCGCGGGTGGGGCGCCTAGGGTGGGTCCGAGCGCAGCGAGCGGTAAGGCATGAAGCGAGCGCGGAGTCGGAGCGGCCGCGAGGCCGCGGAGGCGAAGCAGACGAGCGCGGGTGGGGAGGCCGGGGAGGGGCCCGAGCGAAGCGAGCCTACTAGCAGGGGGCCCGAGCGTAGCGAGCTCCAAACGCGTATCATCGAACGCCTGTTCTGATGCCGCGGCCGACGATCCTGCACGTCGATCTCGATGCCTTCTTTGTGGCGATGGAGTTGCTGCGGCACCCAGAGCTCGTCGGCAAGCCGGTGGTCGTGGGCGGTGACGGCTCACGGGGGGTCGTCGCGACCGCCAGCTACGAAGCGCGCGTCTTCGGCGTGCATTCCGCGCTGCCGTCCGCGCAGGCGCGCCGGCTCTGCCCCCAGGCGATCTTCCTGCCGGCGGACTTCAGCTACTACGGCCCCGCCTCGAAGCAGTTCCACGCCATCCTTCGGGACTTCACGCCCCTCTGCGAACCAGCCGGCGCGGACGAGGCCTACCTCGATGTCGCCGGCACCGAGCGCCTCTTCGGGGATGGCCTCGCCATCGCCGAAGCCCTGCGCACGCGCGTTCGCGACGAGATCGGCATCACGGCGTCCGTCGGCGTGGCCACGAACAAGCTCGTGGCGAAGGTCGCGAGCGACGCGGGCAAGCCGGACGGACTCGTGCTCGTGCCAGCCGGGGACGAGGCCGCGTTTCTCGCGCCGCGCCCCGTGCGTGAGCTCCCGATGGTGGGGGCGAAGCTCGAGGAGCAGCTCGCGCGGCTCGGCCTGCGCACGCTCGGCCAGGTTGCGAGCTACCCCGAAGCAGTGCTGACGGAGCGCCTCGGCGGAATGGGCGCGACGCTGCACGAGCGCGCCTGTGGCCGCTTCGAGGCGCCGGTGCTCGCCGACCGCGGGGCAGCGAAGTCGGTCAGTCGCGAGATGACCTTCGGCCACGATCAGGCGAGCAGGCGCCGCCTCCGCGCGATCCTGCGCACCCAGGCTGAGCACGTCGCCAAGGACCTCGAGCGGGGGGAGCGCGCTGCTCGCACGGTGGTGCTCAAGCTGCGCTTCCCGCCGTTCGAGACGCTCACGCGTTCGTGGACGGCCCCCACCCAGGTGTCGCTCGCGGACCAGATCTTCGAGGCCGGCGCCGCGCTCTTTGAGCGCGCCTGGCGGAAGCAGGGCCAGCGGCCCGTGCGCTTGATCGGCCTCGGCGTCATGAACCTGGGGCCGCGTGCTCGCCAGCTCCAGCTCGGGGAGACCCTGGAGGCCGATCGCCTCGCCGAAACCGTGAGCGCGTTGCGCGAGCGCTTCGGTGATAGCTCCGTGCGGCGCGCCGCCGAGATCCCCGACGTTCGCCCGTAGGCCGTAACCTTTTCCCCCCTCCCGGCGATATTGAGGGCAGTGGGAGAGTACTGGATGGTGCGATGGCGCTCGTGACAGCAAGCGCACACCAGATCGAGGCGGTCGCCGACGACGGTGAGGCCGACCTGATCGCCCGTGCGCGCGACAAGGATCCCGAGGCCTGGGATATCCTCTACTCGACGCACTACCGCGCGATCTACCGCTACGCCTACCTCCGCGTGAGCAACGTCCACACCGCCGAGGACCTCGCCGCGGACGTCTTCCTCCAGGCTGTGCGCAGCATCGGGCGCTACCGCTACCGCGGCATCGCCTTCCGTGCCTGGCTCTATCGGATCGCCCATAACCTCACCGCCGACCATTGCCGGCGGGCGCGCGCGCCCTGGCCCTGAGCCGCTGCGGGAGGAGCCCGTCATCGGCGCAGTACGCGACATCGCCGGCCAGGTGGCGGCCTGGAGCGACCTTCGCACGGCGGTGCGGGAACTGACCGAGGAGCAGCAGCAGGTCGTGCTCCTGCGCTTCGTCGAGGGTCTCTCCTTGGCCGAGGTGGCGGAGGCGACGGGCAAGTCGCAGGGCGCGATCAAAGCGATGCAGCATCGTGCGGTAGTCCGTCTCCGCAAGCTCCTCGATGGGGAGGAGCGCTGATGTTTGGACGGCGTCCTTCCCGGCAAGCCGAAGCGTTCGAGACTGCCCTCAGCGGCAATCCGCCCGTCGACGAAGCGGCGCAGCTGGCCCAGCTCGCGGCTTCGCTGCCCAACCTCGCCGCGGCCCCGGCCGCCCCCCCCAGCGGCTTCGAACGAGGCCGCCGCATGCTCCACGCTGAACTCCGCGCCGAGCGCGCGTCCGCGCGGCCCTCCAGGGCCGGTCGTCTGCGCGCGGCGACGATGGGTATCGCTGGGGTCGCGGGCGCCGGCATTCTCGTGGCCAGCGCAGCTACCACCACGAGTCCGGTCACGCTCCTCCGCGACACGGTCGCGGCGCTTCCGGGCGTGACCGGTCAGTCGCCCCAGGAGACGCTGGTCCTCACGGATCTCACCGGCACGGTCACGCAGGTGACCGACGATCGCGTACAGCTCGACCTCGGCGATGGCGATCTGCTGACGGTGCGACTGCGTGCGGACACGGTTCTCAGGCTCGAAGACGGCACGCCCCTTGCGGTGGACGCGGTCGAGCCGGGCCAGCGCATCGCGATCGAGGCCGAGACCCGCGACGGCGAGACGACGATCCGGCCGAGCCTCACCGTCCTCAAACCTGGCCACCGGCCAGACACGGCTGCTGCCGACAAGCCCGCCGCCGACAAGCCCCCCGCCGACAGCGCAGGCGGCGAGCCGGGCCAAGATCCGGGAGGCAGCGACGCCACGACCAATAGCCCTAGCTTCGTCGCCAATCCGAGGTCCGAGAACCCAGCGGACGAGCCTCACTCGAACCAGAACGACCCACCCCAGTCGGGGGCCACGAACGACGGCTCGGAACCAGACTCGGCCGCGGGCAGCACGGAGCCCCCGCCGACAGACCCGCAGGAGGCCGGCGGCCACGACCCGAACGACCACCGCCCCCCCGGGGCGGGGACGAGCGAGCCCGTCGATGGAGCGGAGAGCACGGAGCCGCCCGTCGTAGCGACGAAGCCTGTTCCGACCCACGAGCCCACCAGGTCGCCCTCCACGGACGCGGCCACTGAGCCGCCCACGCCCACGCCGACCCCGACGCCCACCCCTACCCCGACGCCGACGCCAACGCCAACGCCAACGCCAACGCCCCCCCCAACCC
>CAUYXJ010000100.1:0-9534 GCA_963577065.1 Dehalococcoidia bacterium
CAGAACACCGTGACGGTCTTCGGCTGCGAGGGGCCACACAACATCCAGGATCACGGCAGCAATACCGCGCTGGGCACGATGCAGACCATCGCCGGGGCGATGGGCCAGGCGGGGAGCAACAACATCCTCGCGCGCGGCTCGCCCGTGCTCGCCTTCGGGCCCGAACACGCCGCCACCGTGGCGGCCGAGGGCTGGTCCCGCGAGGATGTCCAGGCCTACGTCTACGAGCACGCCCGCTACCCGCTTGCCGCGCTCTCCGACGAGTTTTTCGAGGCCGTCCAGGACCACACCTCGCAGGGCGTGCCCGTGCCGCCACTCGCCCGAGACGCGCTCGCCTTTATCGCCGACGGCCCCGAGGCGATCCACGTGATCGTCGCCGGCGGGCCGGGGAAGCACTCCTCATGGATGCCCACCTTCGGTGGGATGACACGACCGGTGACAGTGCCGATCCCGATCCCGTAGGCACAGAGGGGCTCGCTCAGCCGAGCAGCGACCGCGGGTTGTCCGGCAGCATTTGTCCCACCTCGGCCTCGCTGAAGCCCGAGCAAGCGATCGGCGAAGAGCGCCAGCGCTGCCACAGGCTCCGCGGATTTTCCCGCTGCCCATGATCGGAGAGAGGATGACCCGCTCCGGAGCCACCGCCTGGACCTGATTCAACAGATCGGGCCAGGCCGCCCCCCGTTCCGCACCCGCGATCGCGATGGCGCACTGCTCGATGTACCCGCCGCGTTCGGCGAGGGAGCGCTGCAGCTCCACGGGCGTCCAGAACGAGGCCTGCGTGATCACCGAGCGAATCCCGCGCGCCAGCGCCGCGCTCAGCAGGACGCCTGTCTCGGAGGGCGATCGCCGCTCGCTAACCCCCCGCGGCCGCGGGGGGCCCGTGAGCGTGGTGCTGGCCGTTCGGCGATCGGAGCTTCACTGTTGCGGGCGTGGGTGACTGCGATTATCTGACTCCAGGCCGTCGAACTTGATCGCACTTGCCTGGGCCGGGCAGAAGCCGTGATATCGCCGCGGCTCGCCGTCAGCCGCAGCCGCGGGGGGGGCGCCCGTACGCTGAGCGCCGTTCGCGACAATTCGTGACGCATTGAGCTGACGGCCGCAACCGGCAACGCCGTCGCGCTTAGGGTGCCCTCGATGAGTAGCGAAGAGGGGCCCGGGGATGAGGATCGCTACCCGAGCGTGGGTCGCCGCTTACGATATCGCCTCGCGGTCCTACAGTTACTCCCAGCAGGCCTGGGATGGCGCAAACCACCGGCTGGACGCCCTACTCTCGTTTCTCACTACCGTTACGATCGCAGTGCCGGTCGCGGTCGAAGCGGTGCTTGCCGACCCCGACTCTCCATTTCTAGTAGCCGCTGGAGCGGTATATCTCGCCAGTGTATTGCTCGCGCTCGTGGCACGCTCTCGGGGCTCGCTGATACAGATCTCCCCGAAAGAACTCCACGACAATTGGCTTTATCTCGACGAGTTCGACTTCAAGACGGACCTGATTTACTGGGCGGGTGAGCACGGTGATGCGGCTCGGAAGGTGTTATACCGAAAGGCGCAAGCAGCAAACCTCATAACCGCAGCTTTTGCGGGCGAGGCGCTCCTGTTCCTGATTTGGATTGCGCGGCAATCCTAGCGCGGCGGCCGCCCGCCTTCCTTGATTTCCCAGCCCGGATCGGAACTCGGCGGTGGTGGTGGCGGAGGCGGCGGTGGTGCCTGCTGCGGCCTATCAACCATGTGTGCAGCTTACACCGTGCTATCGCGGTTGGAGGCGCAGCGCGCCGTCCAGCCGGATCGTCTCGCCGTTGATCATTGGGTTCTCGATGATCGAGCAGGCAAGCTGCGCGTACTCCTCGGGCTTGCCGAGGCGGGCCGGGAACGGCGTGACGTCGCCCAGGGCGTCGCGCGCGGCCTCGGGGAGGCCCATCAGCATCGGCGTGAGGAAGAGGCCGGGCGCGATCGTGTTGTTGCGCACGCCGTTGCGGGCGAGGTCACGCGCGATCGGGAGGGTCATCCCCACGACCCCGCCCTTCGAGGCGGAGTACGCGGCCTGGCCGATCTGCCCTTCGAATGCTGCGACGGAGGCGGTGTTGATGATCGCGCCGCGCTCGCCCTCGTCGTTTGGTTCGTTCTTCACCATCTCCGTCGCTGCTACCCGAATCGCGTTGAAGGTGCCGATGAGGTTGATGGTGACCGTGCGCACGAAGCCGTCGAGACTGGCCGGGCCTTCCCGGCCCACCGTCCGCTCCGCCGACGCGATGCCGGCGCAGTTGACGAGGAGATGGACGCCGCCGTGCGCTGCCGCCGCACTCGCCACTGCGGCTGTCACCTGCTCGTCGCTCGTGACATCCGCCTCGACGAAGACGCCGCTCAGGCTCGACGCCACCTCGGCGCCGTTCGAGCGCCCGAGGTCGAGGATGGCGACCTTCGCGCCGCGCGACGCGAGCTCGCGCGCGGTGGCCTCGCCCAGGCCGGAGCCGCCGCCCGTCACGATTGCGCTCAATCCGTTGATGTCCATTGAGAACTCCCGCTGCTTCGTCCGCTGGACGGTTCTACCACGTGCGTGGCTCGGGCACGAATGCTCGGCCCGTGCCTGCGACCGTACACTGGCGCGGGCCCGATCCCAAGACGAGCCCTGTGGGGATGATGATGGCCACTCACGCTGAGTCTCGCGACGACCCAAGCGCGCCTTGGGCGGGCGCGGTCGACGAGATCGCCCAGCGCCGCGAACTCGCCGCCCGGATGGGTGGCGAGGAGCGCGTCAAGCGCCAACGCGCGCAAGGCAAGCTCACGATCCGCGAGCGAATCGAGCGCTTTCTCGACCCCGGGTCCTTCTTCGAGGTGGGCGGCATGGCCGGTTCGGGTGAGTACGACGACGAGGGGCGCTTGACCGGCTTCATTCCGGCGGGCTACGTCCTCGGCCTCGGCACGCTCGCTGGGCGTGAGGTCTGCGTTGGGGGCGAAGACTTCACCGTACGCGGTGGCTCGGGCGGTGGCGGGAAGGGGCCGGGGCGGTGGCTGCAGCCCACCGCCCTGCAGCGTCGCATCCCCCTCGTGCAGTTCGCCGATGGTGCCGGTGCCTCCGCTCGCAGCTATGACGATGCGGGCCGCATGCACCTCCCCGATGGGAACCAGTGGGCGCGCGACGCGGAGCTGCTGGCAACCGTCCCCGTCGCCTCTGCGATCGTTGGGCCGGCCGCTGGTCATGTCGCCGGGAGGGCCGTGCTCTCGCACTTCAGCGTGATGGTCCGGGGGCAGGGCCAGATCTTCGCCGCGGGCCCACCTGTGGTGAAACGCGCGATTGGCGAGGACCTCACGAAGGAGGAGCTCGGCGGTGTCGACGTGCACGTGCGCGGCAGCGGTGTCGTCGACAACGAAGCGGAGGACGAGGAGGACGCCTTTGGCCAGATCCGGGCCTTCCTCGGGTACCTCCCCCAAAACGTCTGGGAGGCGCCACCGCGGGTGGCGCGCGGCGATCCTGCGGACCGCCGCGAGGAGCGGCTGCTCTCGATCGTGCCGGCCGACCGCACCCGTTGGTACGACATGCGCGAGCTCGTTCGCCTCGTCGTCGATGGCGGCGAGCTGTTCGAGATGCGGCGGTCGTTCGGGCGCAGCCTGATCACGGCCTTCGCGCGGGTCGATGGCTATCCCGTCGGAGTGATCGCTAACGACCCGAAGGTGTACGCGGGCGCAATGACGGCCGCCTCCGCCGATAAGCAGACCCATTTCGTCGATCTCTGCAACACGTTCAATATCCCCGTCGTGCTCTTCGTGGACGTGCCCGGCTTCATGATCGGCTCACACTCGGAACGCGAAGGCGTGATGCGGGCGGGCATGCGTGCCGTGGTTGCGGGCTCGACGGCGACCGTTCCCTCGATCGCGATCCAGGTGCGCAAGTCCTACGGCATGGCCGGAGACGCAGCTGCCTGCCTTGGCGGCCCGAACGCCTACAAGATGCGCTTCGGCTGGCCTTCGGGTGAGTGGGGCTCCATTCCCATCGAGGGGGGCGTGGCCGCGGCCTACCGCCGCGAAATCGAGTCCGACGCCGACCCCGAAGCGAAGCGCACCGAGATCGAACAGCGCCTGCAGGCCGGGCGCTCGCCCTTCAAAGTGGCGGAAGCGTTCGAGATCCTCGACATCATCGATCCCCGCGAGACGCGGCCGCTGGTGTGTCGCTTCATCGCGGACGCGCAGAGCGTCCTTCGGCGCAACCTCGGGCCCAAAGGCCCGGTGCGACCGTAGCGGTCTGGCCGCAGCGCGTGGCACAAGACATCTCCGTAGTCGAACTGGGCGAGGGCATCGCCGCTGCCTACTGCGGACGGCTCCTTGCCGGCGCCGGCGCGGATGTCGTGAAGGTCGAACCAGCGGCCGGGAGCCGTCTCCGTGGCGTGCCGCCCCTGCTCGATGGCGGTGAGTCGGCGCTGTTCGAGTACCTTGCGATGTACAAGCGCTCGCTCGTGCTGCCTTCTGTTTCGCTGGGCGACGAGCTGCTGGAGCGGCTGGTCACCAGTGCCGATGTCGTGATCGACGAGCCGGATCTCGATTCCGGGATCGGTGTGGCCGAAATTGCCGCGCGGGCGCAGCGCTTCCGGGCGCTGAATCCTCGCGTGATCACGACCGTCTGTAGCCCTTTCGGCCTGACCGGGCCCTACGCCCAACGCCGCTCCTCGGCCCTCGTCGACTGGGCGATGAGCGGCTACGCCGCCATCACTGGCGAACCCGATCGCGAACCTCTCCAGGGCGGCGGTCCCTGGTGCGACTACGTCAGCGGCCTCACCGCCGCCGTCGGAACGATGGCGGCGCTCCGCACCGCTGACACCGTGGGGCGGGGCCAGCTGGTGGATGTGGCGACGATGGACGCGATGGTCGCCCTGCACCAATGGACGGTAATTCTCGCGACGCACCAGGGGGTGCGGAAGCGGCGCTCCGGGAACCGTCACGCGGAATCATTCCACCCGCTCGGCATCCTGCCCTGCAAGGATGGCGCGGTCGGGATCGCTGTCTCCAGTCCCGCCCAGTGGGAGGGGTTCTGTATCGCCCTGGGCATGCCGGAGCTGCTCGCGGACGCGCGCTTTGCGACCGGCGGCGATCGCTTCGACAACGCCGATGCGCTGAATGCGCTGATCGTTCCCTGGCTGCTGGAGCGCTCGCAGGGCGAGCTCGTCGAGCTGTTGCAGGCTCACAATGTCCCCGCGAGCCCGGTGCTGAACCTGCTCGACGTCCAGCGCGATGAGCAGCTCGCCGCGCGCGGTTTCTGGCAACCCCTCCCGCACCTCGGCGAAAGCGTCCGTGCACCTTCTCTGCCGGTTGTGGGTCCAGCGGGGCCGGCGGGCCGGCCCCGTGCTCCCCAGCTTGGCGAGGACACGGAGGCGCTGCTCGCTTCGCTCGACTCCACTCCGGGGGCAGTGTCCCCACCGCCGCCCGCCGGGGGGGCGGGTTCGCTCCCTCTTGCGGGCGTTCGCGTCGTCGAGCTCTCGATTGCCTGGGCGGGCCCGCTCGCGGCTCGCTTCCTCGCCGACCTCGGTGCGGACGTCATCCGCATCGAGCACCGCAGCGCTCGCGGGAACGGGCGTAGGCCCGACGGATCGCGCATGCGCCCCGCGCCCGGCTGGCGCTGGGGCGAGCTGCCTCCGCCTGCCTTCCGCGCGGGGATCTTCCCCGATGCCGACCCGGGCGCGCGCCCCTGGAACCGGAGCGGCCCGTTCAACAAGATGCAGCGCAACAAGCGTTCCCTCGGTCTCGACCTGAAGAGCGAGGCTGGCCAGGCGGTCTTCCGCCGCCTGATCGCGAAAGCGGACATCCTCCTCGACAACTACCGCCCCCGCGCCCTCGACCGGCTCGGCTTCGACTTCGACGCCGTAGTCGCGATCAACCCGCGCATCGTGCGCGTCTCGATGTCGGGATACGGCGCCACCGGCCCCTACCGCGAACGCGGCTCGTGGGGCCCGATCCTCGAGGCGCACTCGGGGTTTGCGGCCGCGACGGGCTACGAAGACGGCGGACCGATGAAGCTGGGCGCGGCCTTCCCCGACGGGATCGGCGGCCTTACCGGGGCGTTCGCCGTGCTCGATGCGCTGCGCGAGCGCGAGCGCACCGGCCAAGCCGTCTACGTGAACCTCTCGCAGTTCGAGTCGTACCTCTCCATCGGGGGCGAGCTGCTGGTCGCCGCCTCCGCGGCCGGTGAGCCCCCGGCACCCCGCGCCAACCGCTCGCCCGCCTTCGCCCCCCAAGGCGTCTACCCGAGCGAGGGCGAGGACGCGTGGGTCGCGCTGACGGTCGAGTCGGATGCGGCCTGGGGCCGCTTCGTCGAGCTCCTCGCACGCCCGGCGCTCGCAGATCCGGCCTTGCGCCTGCTTCCCGAACGCCGCCGCAGGCACGATGCGATCGACGAGCAGATCTCAGCCTGGACGAGCGCTCGCAGCGCCCACGCAGCGGCGGTGCTGCTCCAGGAGGCGGGCATCGCTGCGGGCCCGGTGCTGTCGAACCTGGAGCTGGTCGCCGACGAACACCTGCGGGCGCGGGCGATGCTGGTGACGATCGAGCACCCGGACGCCGGCGCGCGCGAGTTCCCCGGCTTTCCGATCCACCTCTCGGAGACGCCGGTCACGCGATTCGCGGGCGCGCCCACACTCGGCGGCGACAACGAGGCGATCCTGCGCGAGTTGCTCGGCTACAACGCCGAGGAGTACGGCGCGCTGCTTGCGGCAGGGGTTGTCGCAGACACTCCAGAGGGGGACGCTTTCGGCTGATGGCAGCGGGAGAACAGTGTGGTGCGACCGCGGAGCCGGTGGTGAGGGACCGCGGTTTCCAAGCGTGCCTGCACAGGTGCCGCGAACAAAAGGGGGCGCTCGCCTGCGTGAGTAGTCGGACATGACCGCGCTCCCCCTTCGCAGGTCACCCGACCGTCTGATCAGGTTGGCCATCCTCGCCGGCCTGGTCGCGAGCGTGGCCGCGACCTACCTCATTCGCGCGGGCGACGGCGGCTCCGCCGGCTTCGTCTTCGTCTGCTCCTGGTCGAGCGTTCCCCCGCCCGAGTTCCCCGACGTGCTCACGACCTTTGCGATCGAGCCGATCCCGATCTATCTCGTGCTGATCGCTGCTGTTTGGTACCTGCGGGTGCGAGGGCGTGCCCAAGCCGCCCGCTCTCGAGCGGTGGTCCCGCGACGGCGAGGCGCCTCGTACCTGGGCGGCCTCGCGCTCGTGCTGTTCACGGTTTTCGGGCCGATCGCGGCTTACGACGGGACGTTCCTGACGTTGCACATGGTCCAGCACTTCATCCTGATTACGATCGCGCCGCCGCTCATCCTCGCGGGCTCGCCGATGACGCTCTGGCTGATCGCTTCGGGGAAGGAACGGCGGCGTCGCACCATCTACCCGGTGCTGCACGCGGCCACGTTCCGCGCGATCACCCATCCCCTGGTCGGTCTCGCCCTCTTCGCGACGGTGCCGACCCTCTGGTATGTCACTCCCGCGTTCGAGGAGAGCCTCGGGAACGCTCCGTTGCACTTTGTCGGCTATGCGATCTTCTTGATCGCCGGTATCCACTACTGGTGGCCGATTGTGGGTGCGAACCCGACGCGATGGAACCTCGCCTACCCCGTGCGGATGGTCTACCTCTTGGCGCTCGTTCCTATCCACGCCTTTCTGGGGCTGCTCTTCCACGAGCCGGACAATGTCATCTACGAGCAGCTCGCGGAGATCCCGCGGACCTGGGGCCCATCCGCCCTGCTCGATCAGCAGATCGCCGGTGCCTTCATGTTCGTCGGTGGCGAGGCCATCGGGCTGATCGCGATGCTCCTGGTGGCCTTTCAGTGGGCGAGGCACGAAGAGCAGCTCGGCCGCCGCCTCGATGCCGCCGATGACCGCGGGAACGAGTGGCGGCCGGTGGAGCGGCGGCGGGGGTAGCCAGCGAGCGGCGTTCGCCTGAGAGTCCGCTGCCCAAGGCCTTGGGCTTGGGCCAACTGCCTGCGCCGGCGCAAACCGCGGCCAGGGACACCCAAACCGCTGCCCTCACGTAAACTCGCCGGTACGCAATTCGGAGGCGCGGCCATGCAGATCGGCGTCATCTTCCCTCAGACCGAGATCGGCGCGGACCCTGCGGTCGTTCGCGACTTCGCGCAAACGGCCGAGGGCCTCGGCTACTCACACATCCTCGCCTACGACCACGTCCTGGGCGCCGTTCCGGAGCGGGAACCGAAGCTCTGGGGCCCGTATACGCACGAGTCCTCGTTCCACGAGCCCTTCGTGCTGTTCGGGTACCTGGCTGGGATCACGGAGCGGGTCGAGCTCGTCACCGGGGTGATCATCCTTCCCCAGCGGCAAACGGCCCTGGTTGCGAAGCAGGCGGCGGAGATCGACATCCTCTCCGGCGGCCGCTTGCGGCTGGGCATCGGAACAGGTTGGAACTACGTCGAGTACGACGTGCTCAATGAGCAGTTCTCGAATCGGGGGAAGCGGCAGGAGGAGCAGGTAGACGTGCTGCGCCAGCTCTGGGCGGACCCCGTCGTCGACTTCGACGGCGAATGGCACCGGATCGATCGCGCCGGCCTCAATCCCCTGCCTGGGCGCCGCATTCCTATCTGGTTTGGTGGGTTCAGCGACCCCGCCTTCGAGCGGGCCGCGCGGGTTGGCGACGGGTTCATCTTCGGTGGCAGCTCGCCTGACGCCGAGACCAGCCTCGAGAAGATCCGCGGCTTCCTCCAAGCCGAGGGCCGCGATCCCGCGACCTTCGGCATCGAGGCGATGCTGAACTACGGTGATGGTCCCGAGAAGTGGGCGGCTGAGGTCGAGCGCTGGCGCGCGGCCGGGGTCGCCTACGTCTCGGTGCGGACCATGAACGCCGGCCTCGAGGGGCCGCGCGCGCACATCGACGCGATCGAGCAGTACTGGAAAGCCGTTTCCTAGCGCCGCCGCTTGATCCCGATCCTGCCTACGGGGAGTTCAACGTTCAGAGTTCAGAGGGGGAACAGCCGAGCGCAGCGCGCTGAAAACAGCAAGCGAGGGCGGAGGCTTAGCGGACGGCAGGACGCGTAGCTGCAGCAGTCGAGCGCGGGGGAGCGGCCGCAGCGCGAGTGAGCGCGAAGCTGGGCGCGACAGCGCCCTGCGAAGTAGTCGAGGGAGCAAGAGAATACCGGGGAGGGGTCCGAGCGAAGCGAGCTGCAACCCTTGGCTGGTATGCATCGCCCGCTGGTCATGTGCTGTGGCCGTATCTCCCCTGGGCGGGAGCGGCGCTCGCTAGGCGTCCCCAGCGAAGGGCGGGTACTGCACCTCCACCGGTTCGAGTTGCAGGGGGTCACGCAGGTGGTGATCGGGGTGGGGGAGTGCCAGCACCATCTCTTCGCTCGTGTCTCCCCAAGGGTCCACGTGGGCAGGGCCGCTCGCGTCACCGAGATCGGTGTGCCGCCAGAGACCGCGCTCGAGGTCGAGCAGGGCCGTCCGCCCGTACGAGAACAGCGCCGGGTTGTCCGGTGCGGGCACCGGCGCGAAGACTCCCGCGCTGCGGTACCAAGAGCCGTCGTCGAGGCGGGGCGGGGGCGGCAGCTTCGC
>CAUYXJ010000101.1:0-9434 GCA_963577065.1 Dehalococcoidia bacterium
GGGCGCAGATGAAGACGTTGACGCCTTCGCCCGCAAGCGATAGGGCGGACTGGCGCCCGAGGCCGCGACTGCCGCCCGTGATGAGTGCGTTCTTTCCTGCGATCCCGAAGTCCATGGTGGCCTCTCCCCTGCGCCGGCTGCGCGGTATGAATATAAACACATAGCTCGCTTCGCTCGGGCCCCCCAACCCGGCCCCTCCCACGCTCGTCTGCTGCGTCTCCGCGGCCTAGCGGCCGCTTCGCCTCCGCGCTCGCTTGTTGCTCGCTGCGCTCGGGCCCCTCCCAAGCCCCACCTCCCGCGTTCGATAGCTCGCTAGCGCTCGAGCCCCCCACACCCCCGCCTCCCGCGCTCGTCTGCTGCGGCTCCCCGGCCTGCGGCCGCTCCGCCTTCGCGCTCGCTTTGTAGCTTTACCGCTCGCTGCGCTCGGGCCCCCCACACCCCCGCCTCCCGCGCTCGTCTGCTGCGCCTCTGCGGCCTAGCGGCCGCTTCGCCTCCGCGCTCGCTGGGTTATGGCTCGCTGCGCTCGGGCCCCTCACCGCGGCCCCTCCCGCGCTCGACTGCTGCGGCTGCGCGGCCTAGCGGCCGCTTCGCCTCCGCGCTCGCTTGAGAGCTCGCTGCGCTCGAGCCCCTCACCGCGGCCCCTCCCGCGCTCGACTGCTGCGGCTGCGCGGCCTAGCGGCCGCTTCGCCTCCGCGCTCGCTCCTAATCTCCCCCTTTGGGTGGGCGGGGCTCAGTTCGCTGCCTCACGCGCCAACTCCTCGATGACCTCGGCGATTGCGGGGTGGGTGCCAACGGGCGCGGTGTACCGCACGCGGCCATCCGCGGGTCCGCTCGTCCGGTCCCCTCGCGCGGTCTGGCTCCGGATCGTTTCGCCGACGTGCCAGCCCTCGGCGGCGAAGAAGGGCACCACGGTGATGCGATCGCGCTCGGTGAGCGTGCCGATCTCAGCCACGTTCGGGTCCTGATCGGTGAAGACGGCGATCACCTCGGCGAAGCGGTCCGTGGCGCGCACGCGCTCCACCTGCGCGTACACGTTGCGGGACGAGGCTGGGTTGCGCGGGGTGCCGTGGCCGAGGACGAAGACCGCATGTCTCTCGCACGCGCCCGCGTCGAGTGCTCTTCGGACCACGATGTCCGCGAGCGACGGGTGTACGCCGACCGGCCGCGTAACCCGCACCGTTCCTGCATCTCGACGAGCGCCTGGACCGTCGAGGCCCAGCTCCGCGGGGATGACCTCGTTCGTGAAGTAGCCCTCGGACATGAAGACGGGCACGACAACGACATCGCTCGTGCCGCAGCCGTCGAGCGCTCGCGAGAGCGCGGGCTCTTCCTTCCAAAAGGCCACGCGCACCTCGGCGTAGGCCCCTTGCTCGGCCAAACGGAGAGCGTGGGCGTGGACGGCCTCGCTGGAGTGAGCGTTGAGGTGGGAGCCATGGCCCACAAGTAGAAGCGTGGCGCTCATCGGACGGCGAACGTGGGCCGCGCCGTCGAAACGCTCACGCGAGCGCCTCGATTACGGCTACCAAGAGATCATCGAGCGATGCGCTCGCGGCTTCGCGGTCGACGCGACCGAAGCACTCGCGCACGGCCGACGATGTCTGCGGCCCGATACTGATCAGGGCCGCTTGCAGGTCGGGCGCAGATTCGCCCAGAGCAGCGCCGAGGTTCCTTGCGGTCGACGCGCTCGTAAACGTGATGGCGTCGGCGGCGAGCGCGGCTTCGGACTGGTCCGGCCGCAGCGGTGCGAGGCGGTTCTCGTAGGCCGTCACCGCTCGCACCACCGTCCTGCGCCGCACGAGCGCGGCCTCGACTTCTGGGCTGGCGAGCGCGGATTGGAAGAGCGTGATGCGTTCGCCGGCCGTCACTGCCACTTCCGCGGCCAAGGCCGCGGCCGTGGCCTCGCTGGGCACGAAGTCGGCACGCAGGCCGTGGGCCACGAGCGCCGCAGCGGTCGCTTCGCCGACGGCCGCCAGGCGGCGGCCGGCCAAGGCGCGCGCGTCCCGCCCGAGGAGGGCGAGCGTCTCCATCGCAGCGTCGACGCCGTTCGCGCTGGTGAAGAGCCACCACTCCGCCTCCGCCGCGACTGCCGCTCGCAGCTCCTCGCTGCCCGCGCGCGAGATCACCTCGATGGTCGGCGCTTCGGTGACGAGCGCCCCGGCACGCTCGAGTCGCTCGACGAGGCCAGAGGCCTGGGAGCGGGCGCGAGTGACGACGATCCGGCGACCGGCCAGCGGGCCGGGCTCGAACCAGGCCAGCTCCCCGGCCAGCGTCGCGACGCGCCCGACGACGGTGACGAGCGGGGCGGTCAGACCCACGCGGGCGACGGCGCCGGCGATATCACCGAGCGTCCCGGTAACGGTGCACTGATCGGAACGCGTGCCCCAGCGCACCGAGGCGGCCGGGGTCGACGGGTCGCGCCCCTCGGCGATAAGCCGCTCGACGCACTCGGCGAGCGTCGCTGCTCCCATCAGCAGCACGACCGTATCCACGGATGCGGCCGCGCGCCAGCTCGCCCCCCCTTCGGCAACGCTCTTCCCGTTGAGGACCATGAACGCGTCGCCGAGGCCACGATGGGTAACGGGAATGCCGGCGTAGGCGAGCGCGCCGACGGCGGCGGTGACTCCCGGCACGACCGTGCAGGCGACGCCCGCCCGCCGGCAGGCGAGCAGCTCCTCGGACCCGCGGCCGAAGACGAAGGGGTCGCCGCCCTTGAGGCGGACGACCGCGCATCCCTGGTGCGCGCGGGCGATCATCAACGCTTCGATTTCGGCCTGGCTGGCGGCGTGGGCGCCCGCCCGCTTCCCGACATCGCGCACCTCGGCACCGGGCTTCACCTCGCGCAGGAGTGCTCGTGGCGCGAGGGCGTCGTGAAGCACGAGATCCGCTTCGCGGAGCGCCTCAAGGCCGGCCCTGGTGATGAGCCCGGGGTCGCCCGGTCCTGCGCCTACGAGCCAGACCTTGCCGCTCACCCTGCACTCGTTTCCGTCGGAAGACGTTAAGGAGGTCTTCGTATGGTAGGCGACCGGAGCAGGCCGCGAGGGCCGTGCTGGTGGGGTCTAGAAGTCGACCCCAGTCTCGCGGATGAGTTCAATGGTGCGTTGCAGGCTACTGCCGAGCTCATCGAAGCGGCCGAGTTCGATCGCACCGGGCGGGATCAGCGCGCCCGGGACCTCGACGCCCGCCGCCAAGGGGTACTCGAACGTCTCTTCGGCGAAGTACGTCTGGGCGCTCGCGGAAAGGAGGAACTCGATCAGCTGGGCGCCCATCGTCTGATCCCCGCTCCGCAGGACACCCGCAGCCGTGGCGATGGTCACCGCGCCGGGGTCGCCGTCGGCGAAGAGGTGGTTCTCGCTGCTGAGCGAGGGGTCCTCTGCCTTGAGGCGGAAGTTGTAGTAGTGGTTGACCAGCCCCATCTCGATCTCGCCGCGAGCGACGGCCTGGACGATGGCCGTGTTATTGCCGTAGACGGGCGCGTCGCCGTCGACCAGCGCTTGCAGCCAGGCCAGCGCCGCTTCGTCGCCGACCTCGAGGCGGAAGAGCGTGAAGAAGTCCTGAAACGAGCCGTTGCCCGGAGCGATCGCGACCCGGCCCAGCCAAGGCTCTCTAGCCAGATCGAAGACAGATGATGGGAGGTCGGCGGGGGCGATCTCGCTGGAGTCGTAGACGAGCACCCGCTGGCGGCCCGTGACCGCCACCCAGAGCCCGTTCGGACTCGCCGGCGCGAGGGCGAGAACATCGGCAGCGAGGGGCGCCAGCCGGCCGCGTTCGGCGAGGAAGCCGATCGCGCCGGGACTCTGTGAGAGGAAGACATCGGCGGGGGTCTTGTCGCCCTCCTCCTCCAGGAGGAGAGCCAGGTCGGAGGAGTTGCCGTAGCGAACGCGGACGCTGACACCGGTCTCCTCCTCGAAGCGGTTGAGAAGGGGCTGGATGAGGTTCTGGCTGCGGCCGGAGTAGATCACGACCTCGCTCGCGCCACCCCCGCCGCAGGCCAGCGCGACGAGCCCAGCAAGCACCGCCAAACACAGGAATGAAAGGAAGAGGCCCGGACCTGCGCTCAGCTGTAAGGGGTGGCTACGTCGGCTCATCGGTAGACACCACCAAGGGCAGGTGCTCTTGCGTAGCCGGCGGCCAGCCCAGCGCCAAGGAGCGGCAGCATAGCAGGCGAGATAGGCGAAGCTCAATCAGAGAGTTAGGAGTACCTTCGTCTTGTCTGGAGGTACCACGAACCAGGTCGGGGCCGCCCCGTCAGGTCGACCGTTCCCCCCTCGGCCCGAGCGCAGGGGTTGGACCGCATGCGATCTGGTCGAGCCCCGCTTCCGACTCGATCAGGCCGCGCACCTTGGTCGCTGCGACCCCCTCGTCACAGAGCACATCGAAGAGGGCCCCGATCGCCCTCGCGCGGCGCTCAACGGTGTCGAGATAGGTGTCGAGGCTCGGGCGGCCCCGCGCAGGGACGAAGCCCGTGAGGTCCACAAGGGTGTCCACGACCGCCTCGTTCAGCTCGATGACCTGCGCGGCCAGCTCCCGCGCGTCGGCGTTGCTGCGCATGCTTCGCTCCATTCACTGCCCCAGAACGGTGTATATATCCGCTAGTATTTCCGAACCGCGCGAACCCCTCCATCCCGGTATCACGCCAATCGGTGACGGACTCTGGCGGAAAACACCCAGATCCGTCGGCCGCCGTAGCTGCTACGTTCCAATGCAGGGCGATCGCTTACGGGAACCGCCCCGCGATCTCCCTAGGAGCGCGGCGAAACCACGTGGGGGTCGCCATCGCCGGAAACGGCAGCCCGCGGCGAGGGGCTGGGGCGATTCGGGGAAGGAGCTACCTGGATGACGACAGGCGAGGGCCCGCTTCTTGCCAAGATCGATGCGCTCCAGGAGGAGCTGCTGGCGAGTCTGCACGCGATCCGCCGCCACGCCGCCGAGCTCACCGCGCAGCGGGAGCGCCTCCAACCCGCGGCGGCGACGCTCGCGGGCACGTATCTGAGCGCTATCACCAACGGGTTGCCGGTCGCGATGGGCTTCCTCGACGCTGAGGGCGTGCTTACGTATGCGGAGTCCGCGAACCTCGAGCCCGAGCACGCCGGAGTCGCGGGTGCCGTCGGCCGCTCGATGTTCGACCTGCGCGGGAACGTGCCGCAGTTCACCGCGGCGCTCCGGCAGGCGCTGACCGGGGAGAGAGTTCGCGTCAGCTTCGAGAACCCCCGCACCCCGGGCCGCGAAATGGAGGTGGTGATTGAGGCTCTCAGCGGCCCGGACCAGGAAGTTTCCGGCCTCGTGGCCGTCGCGACGCAGGCGCCTGCGCCCTCCGCTCCCTCCCCCCCGGTAGTGCCCCAGCCAACATCGACGGTCTTGGGAGAGGGCACCGCCGCGAGCCTGGTCCAGATGCTCGCGAGCATCCTTTATCGCTCGCTGCGCTCGGGCCCCACTGCCCCGGCCCCGCCCGCGCTCGTCTGCTGCGCCTACGCGGCCTGCGGCCGCTGCGCCTCCGCGCTCGCTTGATGGCTCGCTGCGCTCTGGCCCCTCCTCGCACCCCACCCGCCGCTCGTCTGCTGCGCCTACGCGGCCTGCGGCCGCTGCGTCTGCGCCCTCGCTCGGGAACGCCGCCCTCGCGCAGATGGAGGTGCCCGAGGACGCACCCCTGCGCGCGATGATTCGTGAGATCGAAGACGCTGCCGTGCGCGCGGCCGAGGTCCTGCCCTACGTGATCCCGCAAGACTCACAGGTAACCGGAGAAGCCGTCGCCGCGATTTCGGGTCTCACACCGCGCCAGCACGAGATCCTGCAGCTCGTCGCGAGGGGGTTCACGAACGCTGAGATCGCTGCTGAGATCTTCATCGGCGTTCGCACCGCCGAACGTCACCTGGAGAGTCTCTACGCCTCGCTCGGCGTGCACGCGCGGGTTGGGGCCGTCCGTGTCGCGATCCAGGCCGGGCTCAGCTGACTGCCGGTTCTTCCCCGCGAGTCGCGGCGCAGGCAGTGGTCTCGACCGCTGGCTGGTAGGGTCGCAGGCGAAGCGATGACAGAACCAGTCCAGCACTTCTATCGCTCGCAGCGGCTGCGGCTCGCCTATTGGGCCTGGGGCAGCGCGTCGGACCCTCCCCTGATCCTGCTGCACGGGGGCCGGGACCACGCCCGCAGCTGGGATCGCATCGCCGCGGGGTTCGCCGCCGATCATTACGTGATCGCGCCCGATCTCCGCGGTCATGGGGACTCCGAATGGGCGATCGGCAGCGAGTACCCCGTCTCTCAGAACGTCGTCGACCTGTTGACCCTCACCGAGCGCGTGCGTGCGCCGGTGCGGGTCATCTGCCACTCTTTCGGTGGTCAGGTCGCGTTCCTCGCGGCCGGGACCTACCCCGACCGCTTCGCCTCGATCGTCGCAATCGAGGGGCGTGTACCGGGACTGACGGAGACACTCGGTCCGATGGATCCCGAGCGCTTTCGTGCGTACGTCGAGGCGCGGCGGAGCCTCGAGACACGGGTCCCGCGCGTCTACGCCGACTTGGACGCTGCGGCGCAGCGCGTAGGCGAGATGAACCCACGGCTCGAGCCGGCCATGGCCAAACATATCGCGGCCTACGCGGTGCGGTCGCAGGACGCCGGCCTCGCTTGGAAGTTCGACAACTGGTCGCGTCCGGGCGTGCGCCGCGACGAATTCACGCTCGCGGAGATGCGGACGTTCATGGCCGCGATCACGTGCCCCGTTCTCTTCGTGGTGGGCGCCGAGTCGGGCGCGAAGCGGGGGATGGAGCAGCTCGCGAGCGAGTTCTCCTACGGCCGGGCCCTGGTCGTCGAGGAAGCGGGCCACTGGGTGCACCATGACGCCCCCGATCTGATTATCGAAGCGGCGCGGGAGCATTTTGCCGGCTCGTAGCACCGTTGCGGCGCCGGGCCGTAGCCCCGTACGCTCGCGGCCAGAGGGAGCGGCGTGAGCGAATCTGAGCAGCCAGCGATCAGTGGCGATCAGCTGCTCGCCGTGCTCGCGGATTTAGGGATCGGGGATACCCGTGGCGTGTCCGTCGATGACCCGATCGTCGGCGCCCTCTGCCTCGCGCATCAGCAGCTCGAAGAAGGTGAACCCGGGCTGGCGATGAATACGCTGGAGTCGGAGCTGGCGGAGCCCGAGGGCCCCCAGACGCTGGAGATGGGTGCCGCGGCGTTCGTCCTCCGCGGGCGTGCGCACGAGGCGCAGGGGCGCGCCTACAACGCCAAGCTGGACTACGAAATGGCACTCAACCTGAACCCCACGCATCCCTACGCGACGGAGGCGGTGCGGCGGCTCAACCGCGGTTAAAGCTCGCTTCGCTCGGCGGTTTCTATCTAGCTCGCTGCGCTCGGGCCCCTCCCCGACCCCACCTCCCGCGCTCGTCTGCTGCGCCTGCGCGGCCTGACGGCCGCTCCGCCTTCGCGCTCGCTTGGTGTTTCTGGCTCGCTGCGCTCGGTCCCCACCCCCGGCCCCACGCCGGCGCTCGTCTGCTCCTGCTGCGCGGCCTAACGGCCGCTTCGCCTCCGCGCTCACTGTTGTTTCCAGCTCGCTGCGCTCGGTCCCCACCCCCGGCCCCGCCCCGGCGCTCGTCTGCTTCGCCTGCGCGCTCGCTTGTTGACGCCTTCGTGGGCCGAAAGCCCTAGAATCGACCTCCCCAGTAGTGGCCCTAGGAGACGGCGCAGATGGTGAGAGCTGAACTGATCGAGCGCAGCAAGAAGCTGCAGGAGACGCCCCCACTCGAGCGCCTCGCGGGGATGAAGGAGATGCTCCTCAAGGCGGGCGACGAGGCGCAGCAGCTTCGCCACCTGCCCGAGTGGGCTTCGAACGAAATCGCGGACCAGGGGCTTTATCGCTTCGCCCTCCCGCCGGAACTCGCGGGCGAGGATCTGCTCGCTAAGGGTCAGATCGAGATCGTGGAGGCGGCCTCCGCGATCGACGGCTCCGTCGGCTGGTGCGTCCACATCAACTCCGAGATCAACAGCCTGATCATCCGCCGCATGCGCCTGGACTTCGCCCACGAGATGTACGACGACTGGCGCGTCCTCACCTGCGCCGGGGTTGGGCCCGGTCTTCAGCACGCCAAGGGGCGCCGTGACGGCGACGGCTGGCGCCTCTGGTGCCAGGGCGCGTTCGGCAGTGGCTGCCACAACGCCACCTGGACGCTCGTCCATAGCGGCTCCAGCGGCGTCCCCGGCGAAGACGGCAACTCGACGGAGAAAGCGTTCCTGATTCCGCGCGAGGACTTCGAGATCGTCGATACCTGGGACACGGCGGGACTACGCGGCTCGGGGAGCCACGACGTCAAGGTCGACGGGCCGTTCATCCCGGAGATGCGGACCCTCCCCATGGACCTCTTCGGCCCCTGCGAGAGCTTCTCCAATCCCACGTTCCGGAACCCGATGCAGGCCCACTACAACAAAGCGGCCGTCGCTCTCGGCATCTGCCGGGGCGCGATCGACGACCTCATCGAGCTGGCCGCCACGAAGACGCCCTGGATGTCCGGCTCGATGCTGAAGGACCAGCCCGAAGCTCAGTACCGCATCGGCGAAGCCGAGGCGACGGTGCGGGCCGCACGCGCGTTCCTGCTGGAGGCGCAGGCCGAGACCGAGGAGTACCTCGGCCCGCTGCCGGCCGACGGTGGTCGCGCGCGGCCGGAAGGGCCGGTCCTGCGCAACTCCTTCCTCTCCTGCGTGCACGCCGCCCAGGCGACGCGACACATCGTGGACGTGGTGCACAACACCGCGGGCACGACGGCGAGCCGCATGGACCACCCGCTCGAGCGGCGGCTGCGCGACGCCCATCAGGCGGCCTCGCATGCCGCCATTTCGTACCGGCACTACCGCACACTGGGGCAGGGCTTCCTCGGCGAGACTCCAGAAGGCTCCGGGAGCACTCCGCGCAGCTGAGCGAAGCGCTAGTCGCGCTTGCCGTCCGGCGCTTCGGCGTCGTCCGCGGCGGGAGCCTGGGGCTCATCCGTCGACTCCGGGGAGTCCCGGAGCAGTTCGTTCGTGACGGCCGAGACGACCGGGCGGAGGGGCGCCGGGGCGGCACGATAGGCCGCGGCACGGGCGGCCGATCCGCTTAGCTGCTTGATCTCCGCTTCGTGCTCGCGCACGAACTGACTGGCGCGCGCGGCCGCGGGGCGGGCCGCCTCTACCGCCTGCTGGGCGAGCCGCTCCGCCTCAGGCTGCTGCGCCCGCGCGACTTTGCGCGCGGCGCGCACAAAACGCCCCAGCGAGCGGCCGATACGGACGGCGGCTTCTTCGCCTGCCGCGGGACGATCGCCGGGCGGGTCTGCGCTGGGCTCTGACTCGGTGCTCATGCGCTCATGGTACACACGAGGGCGGTCCGTCGAGGCGGCACTAATCGCCGCCGCCCCTGATCGCACGCATGATGCGGCGTAGCAACCCGAAGCGAGGGCGCTTGGGCGGGCGGTAATTTC
>CAUYXJ010000102.1:0-9377 GCA_963577065.1 Dehalococcoidia bacterium
GATGCTGATGGAGGCCTGCTTCGACCTCGCCTCGGAGCACCGCGATTGGATCGTCGGCCTCCAGGACCTCGGGGCGGCCGGGCTCTCGAGTTCCGTGCTCGAATGCTGTGCGCGCGGCCGATCCGGGGCTGTGCTCGACCTCGAACGCGTGCCCCGCCGCGAGGCGGGCATGACCCCATACGAGGTCATGCTCTCCGAGAGCCAGGAACGCATGCTCGTCATCGCCAAGCGCGAACACGCCGGCGACGTGGCCGCCCTCTTCGAGCGCTGGGAGGTGGCTTGCGTCGAGATCGGGCAGGTCACCGGCGGGGACAAGGTGGTGCTGCGCGATGAGGGCGTCGAGGTAGGGCACATCCCGGTGGCCATCGCCACAGACGCGCCCACCTACCGCCGCCAGGGCGTGCGCAACCTCGAAGCGCTGGCGCGCAGCCAAGCCAACCCCGGTGCCTTCCCCGACCTCCTGCCCGAGGCCGCGACGGCAGCACTGACCAAGCTGATCGCGCGACCGAACCTCGCGAGCAGGCACGAGGTGTTCCGCCAGTACGACCACCAGGTGCTCGCGAACACGGTCGTGGCGCCCGGCGGTGATGCCGCCGTTCTGCGCGTCCCGGGTACCACCCGGGGCATCGCCCTGGCCACCGACGGCAACGGACGCTACTGCCAGCTCGATCCACACAACGGCGGCGCCATCGCCGTCGCCGAGGCCGCGCGCAACGTGGTCTGCACCGGCGCCCGGCCGGTGGCCGTGACCGACTGCCTCAACTTCGGCGCGCCGGAGAACCTCGATGTCTACCAGACCCTCTCGGAGGCTATCCGGGGTATCGCCCGCGCCTGCGAGGCTTTCGGTACGCCGGTCGTTAGTGGGAACGTCAGCCTCTACAACGAAAGCGGCGGCGAACCGATCGCCCCCACGCCTGTGATTGGCATGCTCGGCGTGCTCGAGGACGTACACGCCCACCTCCGGACGGCGTTCGAACGGGCCGGGGCGGACGTGTGGCTGTTGGGCGGGGCGGTCGCGCAGCCGGCGCGGACGCTCGGCGGGAGCGAGTATCTGGAGGCGGTGCACGGCGCCATCGCCGGGACGCCGACGGTCGACCTCGCGGCGGAGGTGCGCCTGCACGAGGCCGTGCTGCGCGCGAACGACGCGGGCCTGCTGCTCAGCGCGCACGACTGCAGCGACGGCGGACTCGCGATCGCACTCGCCGAGTGCTGCCTGCTCGGCGACTACGGCTTCGCCGGCGATGTTGTGATCGAAGGGCGGCTCGATGCCGCCCTCTTCGGCGAGGGCCAAGGCCGGATCGTCGTCAGCGCCCGCGCGGAAGCGGGGGAGCGGCTAACGGCGCTCGCGGAGGAAGAGGGCGTGCCCCTCACGCGGCTCGGCGCGACCAGCGAAGAGGCGACGCTGCGCTACGGCCCCATCGAGGCCAACCTCGCGGACGTGCGCGCGGCCTGGGAGTCGGGCCTGGGCCTGTAAGAGCAAAGAGCGCGACAGGGGCGGACCCTTGGATCTCAATCGAAATCCACCGGTACATTGTCTTCGCAGAACGGGTGTTCTATCCTCGTGACAGCCGTGACAGCCGTGACCGCCACCGACTCGACCCACCGCACAGAGCTCCTTGAGTATCGGATGGTGCTGGTTAAGGCGAGCCATGAGGCGGCGAAGGCTTTCGATGCTCGGCTCCTAACACTAGCGACCGGTGCATTCGGATTCTCTATCGCCTTCGTTGCCCAGTTCGCGAAGGACCCAAGTGGCGATGAGTGGCTATTCGCCGCATGGGCATCATTTGGGGCGACCGCTCTCCTAACCCTCGCTTCCTTCCTGGTGAGTGACTGGCGAATCCGAGAGGCAATAAGAGATGTCGACGACCTGCTAAAGAAGGCGACGCCTCGAAGCGATGGTTGGCAGCGGAAGTTGATTTTTATCATCAACTCAGCGTCAATCATCCTCTTCATGATCGGTGTCTCTACGCTCGCAGTATTTGCCTGGATAAATCTCGAATAAGGAGCAGGGAAGTGAGTTCTGAGGAACGGCCTGAGCAAGACCAGCCGCCCCCCGAGCCAGATCAGCCACCCCCGGAGCAGACACCGGAACCGAGCGAGAAACCGTTCACGGAGGAGAAGAGCTGGGAGCCGCCGCCACCGCCACCACCTCCCGAGCCGGAGGAATCTGGCGAAGGCGCATGAGAGCGCCTCATGGGAGCTGGTCGGGTGAGGGGCGACACATAGGCCATGCCCAGGTGCTCCCGCGAGGCCCCGAACACGAGCCCGAAGAGCATCAGTGCCCCGGCGATCACCAGCGCGACGACATAGACGCCGCTCAGCAAGAGCACCACGACGCCCACGACCGCCCCCGCGAGCAGGGCCAGGGCGAGGGGCACCCCGTAACGAGGGCGCAGCCCGAAGACCCGCACCTCACCGGTCCGCCATTCAGAGGCCATGCGTGGAGGATAGCAGCGAGCGCAAGCGGCACCGACAACGAAGGTCGCAGAAAGTCCGCGCCCGCAGCTGGGTTCAGGGGAGTTGGTCGGGGGAGGGGGGCTCGGGCGGGACCTTCGCTCTATCGCGGCCGAAGCCAGGACGCTCGAGGGACTGCAGCTTCTTCTTGTACTGCAGCTCGTGCCAGTAGCCCGGCCCGAGATAGATGAGGCCCGAGTGCCGCATCCAGAAGCGTTGGAAAGGAACGAGCAGGATCACCAGGCCCCGGAGTGCCAATGCGATCAGGTAGGTCCCACTCAGGACCAGGGCGACGACGCCCGCGACCGCTCCCGCAAGCAGTACCGCGACCAGCGGCAAGGCGTAACGACGGCGCAGCCCGAAGACCCGCACCTCACCGGTCTCCCACTCAGAGCCCATGGTTCGAGGATAGCAGCGAGCGTGAGGTTCGACGGCTGGCTAATCCTGACGGCCGGACCGGGTCGCGCGAAACGGCCCCAGGAGCCAGGCCACGAAGCGAGCCGGGGCGATCAGCCCCGCGCCAACCCTTCCCCGCAGTGGTAGCGGAGCGCCGGGATCAGCCACGCACCTCACCGGCGCCTACGTGAACGTGCAGGTGCTTCGATTCCTGATAGCTGCCGGTGTTCGTCACTAGATGACAGCCGCCTTCGCTCTTCGTCAGATCCGCAGCCACCTTCCAGACCACGGCCAGCAGTTCATCGACGACCGAGCTGTCCTCGGGCGTGACCTCCAGAATCGAGGGGATGTGGCGCTTCGGGATCACGACGACGTGGACCGCCCAGTGGGGGCGGGTGTGCCGGAACGCCAGGACCTGCTCGGTCTCGCACACGATCTCGACCGGCGTGCGGCCGCTGAGGACCTCGTCACAGTAGAAGTCGTCCGGCACGAACTACGCGAGCGAGAGGGCGGAGCGGCCATCGGGCCGAGAAGACGCGGCAGTCGCGCGCGGGAGGGACGGGGGGGTGGGGTCCAAGCACGGCGAGCTCCAGTAGCGAACGCCCTCAGCCGCCGAGGGCGTTCGCGATCTCGTCTTCGTTGAGGTCGGGTCCGACCGCGGAGGCGTGCATCCGCGCGGCGTCGAAGATCTCGCCCGCGACGGCCTGAATATCGGTCGCCGTTACGGCCTCGACCTGAACCACGAAGTCGTCGATGGTCTCGATCTCGCCCTTCGTCAGGAGCTGCTCACCGTGGCGCTGGCCCAGCGCGAAGGCGGTCTCGAGCGAGAGGCGGAAGCGTCCGATCGTGTGGTCCTTGGCGCGGCGTAGCTCGTCCGCGGGCACGGCTTCGTCGACAAGCTTCCGGGCTTCGCCCAAACAGACATCGAGCGTCTCGCCGAGCTTGTCGCGATCGACGCCCGCCGAGATCGTAAAGACGCCCGTGTCCGCGAGATAGCCGTAGCCGGAGTTGACGGAGTAGGCGAGGCCGCGGCGTTCGCGCACCTCGTTGAAGAGCCGTGAGGACATGCCCGAGCCGAGAACGTCGTTCATGAGCCGCAACGCGAAGCGGCGGGGGTCGCTACGACCGAACATGGGCATGCCCACCATCACGCTGCATTGATCGATGTCGCGGGAGTCGATGCTCACGCGGCTGCCGGTCGTGGCTGGGTCGTACGGCGTGACCGAGGGCGTGGTCCCGTGAGCGACCTCGGCGAAACGCGGCTCAACGATCTCGAGAACCTGTTCGTGGGTGCAGTTGCCGGCCACGGAGAGGACCATGTTCGGCCCGACATACCATTCGTCCATGTGGCTGAGGAAGTCCGGGCGCTGCATGTCGTCGACGAGCTCGACGCTGCCACCGACGTCCCAGCCGCAGGGTTGCTCACCGTAGACGGAGACGCCGAGGAGGCGGCCGACCCAACTCCCGGGGTTGTCGTGATTCCGCTTCAGCTCCTGCTGGACGACCGTGCGTTCACGGTCGATCTCCTCCTGCTTGAGCTTGGAGTGGAGGAGCATGTCCGCGGTTACGTCGATCGACGTCTCGAGGTGGTCGAAGGGCACCACGTTCCAGTAGCAGGTGAACTCCTTGTTCGTGTAGGCGTTGAGGGTGCCGCCGGCACCCTCGATCTCCTCGGCGATCATGTTCGCCTGGGGGCGGCGCTCGGTGCCTTTGAAGATCATGTGCTCGAGGAAGTGCGTGATGCCGTTCAGGCGCTGCGGCTCCGAGCGCGAGCCCACGCCGACGAACAGGCTGACGGCGACAGCCTGGGTGGTGGGCACGGGCGTGGTGACGACGCGAAGCCCTTGCGCGAGGGTACTGGTCTGCCAGGTGACGGCCAATCGCTTGCTCCCGCGGGCAATTCTACGAGCCTGTCCGGGCACGCGCTGGTCCCGCGCCGGCCACGTTACACTCGCCCGGTGGAGCGAATGGCGGCCAAACTCGCGCCCAACTGGACGACGGCCGCAGGCGCCCTCGAGGGCGTGCTCGCGGCCGCGGGGATGCCCCTCCCCCGCCACGCCGTCATGGGCCTGACCGGTCACGCCTGGCACCTCTGCCTTGCCGAGCAAGCGGGCGTCTACGCCCTCCCGAGCGGCCCCCACGACCTCGACTGGGGAGCGATGGTCGAGCGTTACGCACGCACCGGGCTGCGCTGGGAGCGTTTCGGGCGGAGGGCCGAGGGCCCGGCGGTGGCGGCCGCGCGCGCGGAGGCAATCGCCTGGGCCGCGGAGCGGCTGGACGCGGGCCAACTGCTCATCGGCTTCGATTTCCAAGTGCACGAGTTCGCGATCGTGCGGGGCTACGACCGCGACCGGGGCGGGTTCCTGGTCGAGTCGGTTCTCTCAGATGACCTGGGCGAGTTCGCCCCTTGGGACGAATGGCCCGCGCTCGGCATCGTCGAGCTCTTTGCGCCGCTCGAAGCGAGCGAGCCCGACCCCGACGAGGCCGTCGGTGGCGCGCTCACGACGGCGCTGGAGCTCATGGCCGGCGATGACGGCCCGAAGCGGCGAGGGACGGCCGCGTTCGAGGCCTGGGCGGAGGTGTTGGAGGGGGACGGCGAAGTCGATCGCGCCGGCAATGCCTACACGCTCGCGGTCCTGCAGGCCGCGCGGAGCGACGGCGCCGACTTCCTTCATGACCTCGCCGAAGGAATCCCCGCCCTCGCCCAGCCCCTCGGCGAAGCCGAGCGCGCCGTCCGCGATCTGACCCAGGCCCTCTCGCCGCTCCTCACGCTGTTCCCTTTTCCGGCGGGGGGTCACGGGAACATCGCGAACCCGGGCCTGCGCGAGGCAGCGGCGAACGCGCTGCGCCGCGCGGCCTCGCACGAGCGCCACGCCGCGGCCGCGATCGCGGCGGCGCTCGCGCTCCTCGCCGGCGAGTAGCGGAACGGCGAAGTGGTGAGCTGGGTGATCGAGGGCGTCCTCACGACGAGCGCCAGGCCGGGCTACCGGCCCGGCGCCGAGACCGTGGTTCCCCGCTCGACGATCGACGCCTGGGTCGAGGCTGCGCAGGCAGCCGGCGTCCGTTCGATCATCTGCCTCTTAGGCGAGGATCAGCTCCCTCTGTACGTAGATGCGCTGCCCGAAGGCCTTCTCGATCACTATCAGCAAGTGGGGTTCGAGGTCGCCCACGTCGCCGCGCGCGATGGCCTAACCGAGCCCTACAGCAGCGAGCAGCTCCAGACCGCCTGGCTCGCATTCCAACGACTCGCGCGGCCGGTGCTCGTGCACTGCAGCGCCGGCCACGATCGTACCGGCCGGGTGGTCCGCCACCTCCTGAGCAAGCTCGAAGCCGAAGGCAAAGGACGATGAACGTCGAACCAAGAACTCTGAACTCTGACGGGCGTAGCGCCGCTCGCCGCCGGTCAGTTGCTCAGCGGCGACCACTCGGCCTGGCGCGCGAAGAGCAGATCGTGCATCTCCCAGAACTTGCCCTGCTCATTGGCGCACTCGGCGGCGAGGTGGGCGTTGCCGGCGTTCGGATGGATCCGAACGAGTGGGAAGTGGAGGAAGGCGAGGGCCACGTCCTCGCCGATCTGCTGGCGCAGCACGGGAAGCGTGGTGTCGTACCAACGCCGGCAGAAGGGGCATTGGAAATCGCTGTACTCCTGCACCATCACGATCGCATCGGGGCTCCCCTCGATCGCGGCTCCGCTGAGGTCCGGGCGCGCTGCGAGGATCTCAAAGCGGGGCGGATCGGTGGCGGCGAGCTGCTGGATCGTCGCCGAGTAGCCATCGATGGTGGTGGGACTTCCGTTTAGCTCCGCAGCGATCAGCTCGACGAAGACTTCCGTCGGCTGGGCACCGACGATGCGTTTGTTGTTGATGAAGAACGTGGGCGTCCCACTGACGCCGAGCGCCCCTCCGCGCGCGAGCTGGGCGTTCACCACATCGGCCGTCGCGGAAGTGCCGAGGCACTGGCTGAACTGATCGGTGTCGAGGTCGATGGAAGCAGCGTAGCCGACGAACGCCTCTGCGAGCGTCCCCTGCGCCGCGGCCACCGGCGCAGAGGGCTCGGTCACGCCACCATCGGTAACCGCCTGCCCGGAGGGAGCGGCCGGCCCGGGGGCGAGCGCGGCGGCATCAGCGGGGACGAGCTCCGGGTTGTCGTCGGTCACGAAGATGGCCGCGACGACGGCGGCAGCGCCGATCAGGATCGCGAGTGGGGTGAGGAAATGGGACCAGGTCGGAGGCCCGCCGCGCGGCCTTTCATCGAACAGCAGGCCTCCGTCCTCGAAGGGGGCTCCGCCGGGATCGTCCCTGGCCACCTCGGGGGCGACCGCGACGGCCTCGTCCGTAGCGGGGGTCTCCCCCGGGGACTCGCTGTCCGCGTCTTCCGCTCTGTCGCGCGCCATGCGCCAATCCTAGCGGTGGGGCGTTCCCGTGCGCGAACGGTCAGGTTGCCGGCTTTACCCAGAGCCGCGCGCGCGCAGCACGGCCAGAGTCAACTCTTCGACCGTTTCGAGCTCCGGGGCGTCCGCGAGCGCCTGGTCGACCCAACGACGCGCGTCGCCGCTGGCGTAGCCGAGGGCCGCGATCGCGTCCGCCGCGTCGACCGAGGCGCGGCCACGTCCGAGGTCGGCAAGGTCGACGGGACTCTCGAAGGCGCCATCCTGCATGGCCGCCTCCGCCACCACCTTGCCGCGCAGCGACGCGATCATCTTGTCGGCGGCGCGGGGTCCGATGCCGGGAAGACGGGTGAGGGTGGCGCGGTCTTCCTGCTCGATTGCGCGGGCGATCGTGCTCACGGAGAGGTTCAGCGCCTTCACCGCACGCGTCGGCCCGATGCCCTCCACGCTCGTGAACTTGCGGAAGAAGTCCCGCTCTGGCCGGCGCAGGAAGCCGACTAGCAGCGGCACCGGCACGTTCGCGGTGGCGTGGTAGAGGACGTGCACGCCGATTTCGGGCCCGAGGCCATCGTCGTTCGGTGCTGCGTCGAGGAGCGCCTGAATCTCGGGCCAGAGGAAGGCGGGCACCAGCACCTCGTAGCGAACCCCAGCGACATCGATTTCGACACTCAGGTCGCCGACATCGCTGTGGGCGAGACGCCCCGCGAGATGGGTGATCACCAGGCGATCTTACGACGCCGCGGCGGCTCGGCGGACGCGCGAGTAGGCTGAGGCGATGCCTGAACTCCCCGAGGTCGAGACGATCCGGCGCGATCTCGAACGGCTCGTCGTTGGTCTGACGATCACTGCGGTGCACGTCGATCCCGGCACTATCGATCTGCTCACGGATCTTCCAATCGACGGGCTGCGAGCGGCCCTCGTCGGTCGCCGCGTCGAATCGCTGGGACGGCGCGGGAAGTACCTGCTCTTCGGCCTGGACGACGGCCGCACCTTCATCGCCCACCTGCGCATGACCGGCCGCCTCGTCTGGCGGACCGCGCAGGACCCCGAGCTGGACTACCAGCGCGCCCGGATCACGTTCGACGACGGCCACGAGCTGCGCTGGAGCGACCTGCGCAAGTTCGGCACCTGGACGATCGTGGACGACGCGGCGGAAGTGGTGGGGAAGTTGGGGCCCGAGCCGCTCGACGAGACGTTCACCGCAGCTTTCCTCCGAAAGCTCCTGGCCGGCCGCAGCGCGCCGGTGAAGGCCGTGCTGCTGGACCAACGGCGGGTGGCGGGGCTCGGGAACATCTACGTGGACGAGGCGCTGTTTCAGGCGCACGTCCGGCCCGACACGCCGGCGGGGGAGGTCTCGCGGCCCGCGGTGGGGCGCCTCCACCTGGCCTGCCGCGAGGTGCTCGAACGCGGCATCGAGAACCGCGGCGCCAGCTTCAGCGATTACGTCGACGCGCAGGGCAACCCCGGCAGCCAGCACATGTACGTCCAGGTCTTCCGCCGTGACGGCCAGCCCTGCTACGCCTGCGGGACCATGATCGCGCGCACGATCGTGGGCGGGCGGGGCACCCACTACTGCCCTCGCTGTCAGCGCAGACCACGGAAGCGGCGAACGACCCCGACGTAGAATGCGGCCGTGCCCGAGCAGCCCCCAGCGGGCCTGAGCGAATTCGCGTTCCTGGACGCGTATGAGCGGAGCGTTCTGCGCACGCCCCAGGTGGTCGCAGACACCGTGCTGCGCGCGCTTGCCTTCGCACCGCCCAGCGACCGCCCCGCGCTGGTTGGTCTGTTGGCGGCGCAGCTGGCCGAAGCGAGCCGGCGCCTGACCTCCGTTTTCGACGCACTCGACGACCGCCGGCTCGCCGTCGCCGATAGCCTCCGCCGGCCACTGCCCGGTGCCGCCGCCTGGGCCGATTTCGCCCAGGTGGCGGGAACCGCTGAGCCGGAAGGCATGCTGCGCCGCCTCGCGCTCGACGAAGCGGCACTCGAGAGCGCCGAACTGCTACGCAGCCTCCCGGTCCCCGTCTGGCTGGGCGAGCTGATCGACGCGTTCTCCGCGGACGACACACTCGTCGTGCCCGGCCCCGGCGATGTGATCGTGGTGAGCGGCACGGGCGCCGGCGGCGAGCTCCGAACGACCACG
>CAUYXJ010000103.1:0-9366 GCA_963577065.1 Dehalococcoidia bacterium
CGCGCAATGCAACACGGCCGCGCCCTCCACTTCCGTCTGCGCCACCACGACGCAGCTGAGGAAGCAGCGATCACCATGGAGCGGCAGCTCGATGCGCAGTCGCTCCGCGTCGCCCCACGCGGCAACGCGAAGCGCGATACCGCCCCGGGAGACGTCGGCGATGACGGCGTCGAGCGTGGTGCGCTCCTCGCCGATGAAGACGCGTACCGGTAGGGCGGTCGTGTAACGCGTGTCCGGGCGGCGGTCCATCAGAAGACTCCTCACTAGAAGAAACGGACACTCGGCCCGGTTCGGCATAGTGGTATGCCCGAACTCGCCGCGATCAGCGCATCCTTCCGTGCGGTTCGGTAGGCTCCGGCCATTCGCGCGGGCGTTGGCGCCGCGCCTCTGGAGACATGCCGTGACTAGTGACCAAGGACCGCTCGCCTACTCCCCCCTCACGCCCTACCTCGTCGTGAGCGACGCCGTCGCCGCGATCGCCTTCTACACGCAGGCCTTTGGTGCGGAGGAGCGCTCGCGCATGCCGACGCCCGATGGGCGCAAGCTCCTCCACGCCCAGCTCGCCATCAACGGCGGCACGCTCATGCTCTCGGACGATTTCGCGGAAGACCCCGCCGAAGCCTCCACGCCTGAGGCGCTGGGCGGCAGCCCCGTCACCATCCACCTCCTGACGAGCCGGTCTCGGACGAAGCCCTGCGCGAGCGAGCGGCGAAGGCGATGCCAGACTTCGACGAGTAGCTGCGTTGGCCGCTCTCAGGGTTCAAAGTCCAGAGAGGGACCGGGGCGAACTCGCCGTGGCCACAACTGGTCGCTCGGTACACCAGACGAGCTGGTCTCGGACGAGCCCTGCGCGAGGGAGCGGCGAAGGCGATGCCAGACCACGCCGAGTAGCTGGCCGCTGGCCGGTCTCAGAGTTCAGCGTTCAAAGTTCAAAGTTCAGAGAGGGACGGGGGGCGAACTCGCCGCGTCCCTCTCTGAACGCTGAACTCGCCGTGGCCACAACTGGTCGCTCGGTACAACAGACGAGCTGGTCTCGGACGAGCCCTGCGCAAGGGAGCGGCGGCCAGCGGCCCTCTCTGAACTTTGAACCCTGAACTCTGAACTCCCCATGGTAGAGTGCCGCCCACCACCGGAGGGCCGAAGACGGCCCATCCGCGAACCTGGAGGAGCACGATGGCCAAGCCAACCACCGAGGAGTACACCGCGATCCGTATGGTCGCTGAGCGCTACATCGACGCGGTCAACCGCTTCGACGCGGAGGCGTGGGGCCAGACCTGGGCCCCGGACGGCGAGTGGAACGTCGGCGAGGTCCACAAGGGCCGCGACGTGATGGTGCCCCTGTGGACGACGATCATGGGCAGCATCCCCAACGTCTACATGCACGTCTACTCGGGCGTCGTCGACGACGTGACGGGCGACAAGGCGAGTGGCCGCTGGTACATGGGCGAGTTCCTCAACATGGCCGACGGCAGCCGCTCGATGAACTCGATCTGCTACGTGGACACCTACACCCGCATCGACGGGCAGTGGTACATCCAGACGCGCGAGTTCCAAGGCCTCTACCGCGGCCCCGCCGACCTCAGCGGCGACTTCTCGAAGATCAACCCGCCGGTGGCTGTTTAGGGCCATTGGCTCTTGGCTCTTGGCTCTTGGCTCTTGGCTCGCGGCCTGCGGCCGCTCTTGGCCGTTGGCCGTTGGCCGTTGGCCGTTGGCCGTTCGCCGTTCGCTCGCGGCCTGCGGCCGCTCTTGGCCGTTGGCCGTTGGCCGTTGGCCGTTCGCCGTTCGCTCGCGGCCTAACGGCCGCTCTTGGCCGTTGGCCTCTGGGGTCACAGGAACCTTCACGAACGGCTGACCTCCTAAGGCCACCCCGCGTGGCAGCCTAGGAGGATGCCGCTGATCTCTCCGGTTCCGAAGTCCGGCAGCGAACTCAAAGCCTGGCGCCTGAATCGCAAGTTCAGCCAGGCTCGCGTCGCCGACGCGCTGGGTGTCAGCCGCTCCAGGATTAGCCGCTGGGAGCGCGATAACGCACCGCTGCCCCTGAATGTGCAGGCACGCTTCCCCGAGCCTCCCGGATTGGAGCCTCCTGAGGCTCTGGCCCCTAGGTCACAGCGGCCTGCCGCCGCTGGGTCTGTGACTGGGCTAACGGATGCGCTTGCAGAGGCGTTCGCTCGCGCATCTCAACCACTTGTCCGCAGTCTTCAGGACCAAGCGAGCCGGTCCGCGAGAGAGGCCCTGGCCCCGCTGTACGACGCGCTAGCGGGGCTAGATCCGACCCTGCCCATCCGTGAATCGATTGATGATTTCGTCACGCAATACGGGCTTCGACTCGGCGAGATCTGGGCGAAGATCGCCGAGTCTCTCCCGGCTGACGAGGAGGTTGCGCGAGTCGCGGTCTATTTGAACAAGCGCGGCTGGTTTCTGAGCTTGGACTTCGAGACGGGGATCGTCCAGCAGCTTCATCAGCTCGTTGTCGAAGCTGATGGCGATGCGGTCGATACCGTGATGCGCGACTACGCCAGAGCTCGAGCGAAGTGGATTGTGCAGCAGGTCGAGGAGCGTTCCCCCGAACGGGGGACTCTGCTACGAGCGGCGGAGCGGGCGCACGAGCAGGGAGAATTCGGGTTGAGCGTTCCCGTCCTGCTCGCGCAGGCCGATGGCCTGACAAGAGATATCACCAGAGATGATCTTTTCCGCAAGACGAGGACGAAGAAGGAGGATCAGACCTCTTTGGGGTGGGATGAGCTGGAGAAGAGCGGGGGTGCCAGAACGTTGCGAGAAGCAGCCGGCGGCTTGGAAGTACTTCTGGACTTTGTCAGGACAGGCTCCAGCGTGGCGCTGGATACTAGGGATCGGCTGGAGAAGCTTCGGCTCGATCCTGACTACGGTCCGCTGAATCGGCACGGGGTGCTGCATGGTAAAGACACCGACTACGCCACGGAGGACAACTCGCTTCGAGCCTTCCTACTCGTCGGCTGCGTTCTCTCAATCGAGGATGTCCTATTGCGCGCGGGCTGGCGCGTGGGCGATGAGGGGCTCGAACCCCCGGCCTCTTCGGTGTAAGCGAAGCGCTCTAACCAGCTGAGCTAATCGCCCGGACGGCCAGTGTAGACCGCAGACGCTGCGCCGTTCGGCGGCTACCATCGAACGATGGCACGCAAGCGGATCGCGATCCTCGGCTCGACTGGCTCCATCGGCCGCCAGACGATCGACGTCGTCAGCCAGCTGCCCGACCACTTCGAGATCGTCGCGCTGGCGGCCGGCCGCAACACCAAGCTGCTGGCCGAGCAGGTCGCCGCGCTGAAGCCGCGCTACGCCTTTGCCGACGCGCGCGACGCTGCGCTCGACCAAGCGGTCGAAGCGACCGGCGCCGCCTGGGTGCCGATGACGGAGATGGCGGTCGCGCCCGAGGTTGACGTCGTTCTCGCCGGCACCGGCAGCAGCGCCGGCCTGCTGCCGACGATCGCGGCCTTGGAGGCGGGCAAGCCCGTCGCCATCGCGAACAAAGAGGCGTTGGTCATGGCCGGGCACCTGATCCGCCGGGCGATGGTGGCCGGGGGCGCTGAGCTGCGTCCCGTCGACAGCGAGCACTCCGCCATCTGGCAGTGCCTCTGGGGCGAAGCTGGGCACGGCATTCGTCGCATCATGCTGACGGCCAGCGGCGGGGCCTTGCGCGAACTCGATCGCGCCCAGCTCGCCGCCGTCACCCCTGAACAGGCGCTAAACCACCCCACTTGGACAATGGGCGACAAGATCACGGTCGATTGCGCGACGCTGATGAACAAGGGCATGGAGACGATCGAAGCGATGTGGCTCTTCGACGTGCCCATCGAGCGCGTGCAGGTGTTGCTTCACCGCGAGTCGATCGTCCACTCCCTCGTCGAACTGAGCGATGGCAGCGTCAAGGCGCAGCTGGGCGTGCCCGACATGCGCCTGCCCATCCAGTGCGCTCTCGCGTACCCCGATCGCATACCCGAACCCCCCGCCCCGGCGCTCGATCTGGCGGCGGCCGGCCAGCTCAACTTCGGGACGCCGGACGTCGATCGCTTCCCCTGCCTGGGGCTGGCGATGGAGTCCGGGCGGCTCGGCGGTACCTACCCGGCCGTCATGGCGGCCGCTGATGAAGTTGCGGTGGGGCGCTTCATGGCCCGCGAGGTCGGCTTCCTCGAGATCCCGGCGATCGTCGAGACGGTCATGGCGAAACACGACTCAACGGTCGATCCTGATCTTGAGGCCGTGCTCGCGGCCGATAGCTGGGCGCGAGCACAGGCTGAAGCCGTGCCCGCAAAGGCCTCTGTGTGACCTTCCTCGCCACCTTCGACCTCTTTGGCCTCCTCCGCTCGGTGGTGCCGTTCATCGCGATCCTGATCGCCCTGATCGTCATTCACGAGCTTGGCCACTTCGTCGCGGCAAAGGCCTTCGGGATCAAGGTGCTCGAGTTCGGCGTCGGCTTCCCCCCGCGCATCAAAGGACTTGTCTGGCGCCGCGGCGAAACCGAGTACACGATCAACTGGCTCCCGATCGGCGGGTTTGTTCGCTTGCTCGGCGAGGAAGACCCCGGCGATCCCCGCTCCCTCGCCGCCGCGCCACGCTGGAAGCGGCTGGTGGTGATGGTCGCTGGCGTCGTCATGAATCTCGTCCTTGCCCTGCTGCTTTTCACGGTCGGTTTCATGATCCCGCGCGAACGCGCCCTCAATCTCGCCCAAGTCGTCGAGGTCGCGGCCGGCTCGCCCGCCGCCGGGGCCGAGATCAGTGGCACCCTGCGCGACGGTTCGGCGCCGGCGCAGGGCCTCCAGCCCGGCGACGTCGTCATGGAAGTCAACGGCCGCGAAGTCCGCAACGTGAACGAGCTGATCTTCACGACCCGCCGCTACCTCGGTGAGACTCAGGATTGGGTCATCTCGCGCGATAACTCGACGCTCGAAGCCGATGTCTACGCGCGTTGGCACCCCCCCGATGGAGAGGGCCCGACGGGGATCCGCGTCGGCGCCCCGACGACTTGCAGCGACGTCGACGCGGAGGGCAATGCGGTCGGCTGTCAGTTGCGTTTTCCCTACACCGAGAGCCGCTGGTACCCGCCCTGGCAAGCCCTGCCTAAGGGTTGGGAAGCGATGGTCGACGCCGTCGTCATCACGAAGAACGAGATCCAGGTGCGTGTCGGTGGCGGCGGCGGTGGTGGCGTTCGCGAAGACCAGCCCCTGTTCACCGGTCCTGTCGGCATCGCCGATGCGACGGGTGACATCATCGAGGCCGCGGGCTGGCGCTCGCTGATCGAGTTGGCCGCGCTGCTGAGTCTTTCGTTGGGCGTCTTCAACGCTCTGCCCATTCCCGCTCTCGATGGCGGGCGCATGCTCTTCGTGGTGATCGAGATCCTGCGCGGCGGTCGACGGATATCCCCGGAGAAGGAGGCCTTCGTGCACTTCGTCGGCTTCGCCGTGCTCATGGCGGGGATGGTGGTGATCACCTACTTCGACATCGCTCGCCTGATCACCTAGCGTGCGGCCGTGCTCTTCAACCTGATCTTCATCAGCCTGTTTGTGGCTGGCTGGCTGATGCTCGGATTCGTGCCCTGGCTCGCGGTCTCGGTGGCCACGCGCGGTCACGCCGGGCTGCGCTACTTGCCGCTGGCCCTTTTCGCCGCCGTCGTTGGCGGGTTGGCCGTGCCCATCCTCATCCGGGACGACGGCCTGGGACTCGTCCTCAGCTTCGTCGCGGCCTTCGTCCTGCCGGGCCTCCTCTTGGGGGTTCAGCGGCTGGCCGGGGCGCCTGTCCCTGCGCGCCCCCCCGAGGGCGACGCCTCACGCGCTCCGGTGCACCCGGAGCCCGAGTGAGAGCGCTCGCCCTCTCGACGATGTACGCACAGCAAGAGCGGTTCGCTGACGGCGCCGCCTTCGCCCGCTACGCGGCGGAAGCGGGCTACGACGCCATCGAGGTCTCGCACTCCACGCCCGCGGAGAAACTCTCGGCCATCCAACGATCGGGCGCCCTCCCGATCACCGCCATCCACCAACCCGCCCCCCACGTCATCGTCGAGGATGGCGGAAGCAACGCCGAGCTGAACCTCGCGGCAACCCAGGCCGGGGAACGCCTGGTCGCGCTCGAACATGCGCTCACGAGCGTCGAGTGGGCGGCCAAAGTCGGCGCGCACTCGCTCGTGGTTCATCTGGGCTCGGTCGAGCCGTACTGGGCCGAGGGCGAAGCGGAGCTCTACCGCCTTTACGAAGCAGGGGCGGTCGGCGGCCCCCGCGCGGGCGAGGTGCGGGCAGAGATGGAGTCGCGCCGCACCGCCGCCGCGCCCGCTGCCCTCGCGGCGGCCCGAAGTTCGCTCGAAACGCTCGTCGCCGCCGCGCGCGAGCGCGGCATCGCCATCGGCCTCGAGAACCGCTTGCACTTCCACGAGATCCCCCATCCCGCTGAGACGCTCGCGCTCGTCGACGGCTTCGCCCTGGACGAAGTTGGCCACTGGCACGACACGGGGCATGCGGAGGTTCTGGAGCGGCTCGGCTTCATGCCCCACCGGACGTGGTTCGACTCGCTCGGCGAGAGCCTCCTGGGCGCGCATGTCCACGATGTTCGCGGGGTGCTTGACCACCGCGCGCCGGGCACGGCCGAGCTCGATTGGGCGATGGTCGCCGGCGGCCTGGGCGCGCTCGACGGCTACACGCTCGAGATCAACCAGCACGAGCCAGATGAAGCGGTTCGGGGCGCGCGCGCTTTCCTCGAAGCCGCTGGGCTCGGCTGACCCTAGTGCCCCTCCAACTTCACTCGCGGCTGCGAGGGTCTGCCGGCCTCCGCTAGCCGCAAGTCCGACCGCCAGTTGGTGTCCCCGCGGGGAGAGGCGGAAGCTAAGTTGCAACGGCCCTAGGCACCGAAGGCGATGTCCAGCGAGATGTCGAGCGCCGGCGCGCTGTGCGTGAGGGCGCCGACCGAAATTGCATCGACGCCGGTCGCTGCGATCTCGTCCACCGTAGCGAGCGTGACGCCCCCGCTCGCCTCGAGCTTCGCCCGCCCCCCCACGATCGCGACGGCTTCGCTCATCAGCGCGGGCTCCATGTTGTCGAGCAGGATCCACTCCGGTCGCGCTTCGAGCGCGGCCGGAAGCTCCCCCAGCGTGTCGATCTCGACTTCGACGGGCACCCCCGGAGCGCGCTGCCGGATCGCTGCCGCTGCCTCGGAGAGTGTGCCCCCCTGGCGAACGATCGCCTCTCGGTGGTTGTCCTTGATCATCGCCATCACGGCCAGGTCGCGGCGGTGGTTCGTACCGCCGCCGCAACGGACTGCGTATTTGTCCAAGTCGCGTAGCCCCGGTGTCGTCTTGCGCGTGTCGAGGATGAGACAGTCGCGGGCGGCGACCGCGTCGACGAATCGCCTCGTGAGGGTCGCGACGCCGGAGAGTCGCTGAAGGAGATTCAGGGCCGTCCGTTCGCCCCGGAGGAGAGCGGCGGCGGGTCCCTCCACGGTCCCGAGAGCGCTTCCGGCAGCGATGCTATCGCCGTCGTGAACGAAGGGCGTGAGCACCACGCTGGCATCGAGTGCGGCGAAGACCCGCTCGACGATGCCCAGCCCGCAGACCACGCCGTCCTCACGTGGCAGCAATCGCCCAACAGCGCGCAAGCCGCCTTCGACGACCGCAGCCGTCGTCACGTCCTCCCAGGCGCGATCTTCCGCTAGCGCCGTTCGCACAATCGCCGCCACCGCCTCGGTGGGGGGCGGCTCAATGCCCACGGTGGAACGCCTGGTGTCGACCCCAATGCGCGTCATCGCGCTCGGGGAAGTCGATGCGGTAGTGCGCGCCGCGGCTCTCCTCGCGGGTGAGCGCGGCGGTCAGCAGGAGCTCCGCGAAGGTCGCCAGCCAGCGCTGTTCGTGCCCCGCTCGCGTCCGTTCTGATGGCACATCGGGCCAGTCGCGGGCGGTGCCGAGCGCGGCTGCCAGCCCCGCGCCCGAGCGCTCGATACCAGCGTGTTCCCAGAGCAGGCGCTGCACGATCTCGTGGCTCGGAGCCGGCCCACTGCGCGGCGCGAAGGGCGTCGAGCGGGCGCTGCGAGGCATCGCGCCGCCGGCCTCGCTGGCAATGTGGGTGACAGCACGCTTGCCGAAGACGACCGTTTCGAGCAGGGAGTTGCTTGCGAGGCGATTTGCCCCGTGCACCCCCGTCGCGGCCACCTCCCCGCAGGCGTACAACCCGGCCACGGTCGTGCGTGCCCACTCGTCTGTGGAAACGCCGCCCATGAGGTAGTGGGCCGCGGGTGCGACGGGGATCGGCTCCCTCCGCAGATCGATCCCCTGGTCGCGACAGAAGGCAGCGATCGCGGGGAAGCGCTCCACCGGATCGACTGTCTCAATCCCGCTGCAGTCGAGCCAGACGTGATCGGCGTTCGCCGCCCGCATCTCGGCCAGGATCGCCCGCGCGACGATATCCCGGGGCGCGAGGTCGGTGAGCTCGTGGTAGCGCGACATGAAGGCCTCGCCTCCAGCCGTGCGCAGCACCGCGCCCTCGCCGCGGAGCGCCTCCGAGATGAGGAACGGGGGGGCGTTGGGTCCGCGGAAGGCGGTGGGGTGGAACTGACAGAACTCGAGATCGGCCACCTCCGCTCCGGCCTCGAAGGCGAGCGCGATCCCGTCGCCGGTCGAGACTGACGGGTTTGTGGTGTGGGAGAACGCCGCGCCTGCCCCACCCGTCGCGAGCACGACCGCCGGGGCTTCGAAAACCCGTGGGGTTCCGCCGATGAGGTCGAGCGCGAGCACGCCCGTCGCCCGTCCCTCCGTGAAGAGGATCTCAGTCGCGAGGGTGTGGTCCTGAACGACCACGGCGCCGGCTTCGATCTGCGCTGCCAGGGCCGCCTGGACGGTCGCGCCGGTTCGGTCCCCGCGCGCGTGGAGGACGCGCGAGAAACGGTGTGCGCCCTCGCGCCCGAGCGAACGGCCCGGCCCCGCGCTGTCGAACGCCACGCCATACGCCTCGAGGTCGCGGATACGGTCCGGCGCGCTCTCGACGAGTAGCCGTGCCATCGGCTCGTCTACGAGCCCTGCCCCGGCCGCGACGGTGTCGGCCAGGTGCGCGTCGGGAGAGTCACCGGGGCCCATCGCCGCGGAGATTCCGCCTTGCGCCCAGTTCGTGCTGGCTTCGTCCAAGGTGGCCTTGGTCAGTACCAGCACCGGACCGAGCGCGCTCGCTTCGAGCGCCGTGAACAGGCCTGCCATCCCGCTTCCCAGAACGATGACCCGATACTCGCCGGCCGCATTCGAGGGCTCGCTCACGGCGACTTAGTGTACCTGGTACACGAAGTCTCAGCGACCCTCGCCGGCCCGCGCTGCGGCGCCCTTAGCCGTGGGTCTCTTTACAATGACCTGGATGGCGCTGATCCCGA